>CAZLVL010000015.1:0-71611 GCA_964563155.1 uncultured Clostridiaceae bacterium
TTTGTGAGTCCATTTGAACATATGTATATCTTTCCCCTTTTGAATCATATATTTCCACAATTGGCTCTAATCTGCAAATACCAATACAGCCTGTTAGGTGTACATCAATATTTTCAATATTCTTTTCTTCTATAAGTTGTTTGAATTCTCTTATTACTGGGTCTGCACCTGCAGCTATACCACAAGTTGCCATACCAACGAGAATTTTATAATCATAACTTTCTTTTACTCTGTTTTTTATTGTATTTAAGTCAGCAATTGATTTCATTAATTCCCTCCGTTAACTGATTAATATTTCTTAAGTATTTTAGCAACATCCGCTGCACCAATAGCTCCATACACATCTTCATTAATCATCACAACAGGTGCAAGTCCGCATGCTCCAACACATCTACATGCATCTAATGAAAATTTTCCATCCTCTGTACATTGTCCTACTTCCACTCCAAGTTGCTTTACAAACTCTTGTAAAACATCGTCAGCTCCCTTTACATAGCAAGCTGTACCTAAACAAACCTGTATTTTATATTCACCCTTGGGATAAAGAGAAAATCTTGTATAAAAGGTTACTACTGCATAAACTTCAGATAATGGAACATTTAATTTCACTGCAATTGTTTCTTGTACGGCTAAGGGTAAATAACCGTATATTTCTTGGGCTTCGTGTAGTACTGGAATCAAAGGCGCCTTTGTATCCTTTAATCTTTCCAAGACCTCTTGAAGTCTCACTTCCTTTTGGTCAGTATTACAGTTTTGACACATTAAAATTACCTCCGGCATTATTTTGGTTTAACCTAAGACATTATAACAAGATAACATTGTTAAATCAATAACAAACAACTGATTTTTTGCTTTAATTTGTAAAATAAGTGGAATTATTCCTTAAAACTCAATATTGTAAGTTTTGCCCTGAAAAAGGCCCCCTAAATACTGGAATTTTTTACTTAAAATATTTAAATCTGCATAATAATTTTCTTTAATAAAACCCTTTTTCTCAATTTTCATATAAAGAGCTGGGTTAGAAGTAGCAGATCTTAAAACTCTTTCTTGGTCAAAACCCTTTTCAATCATGTTATAGACCCCTTGCATCATTGTAATGGAAGAGCCTGCTATAGTCCCCTTTTCATTTGTTACAAGACCATCTTTAACACTAACAGTCATTTGTCCCAATTTATATTTTCCATCTTTCATACCAGATGCTGCAATACTATCGGTAACCATTATTAAAGCAGAGGGTTTTTTAAGTTTAAATAATATTTTTAGCATATTCTCTTCTATATGATAGAGGTCAGGAATATACTCACATGAAACCTCATCATGTAAAAGAGCAGCACCTGTAATAGAGACTTCTCTGTGATGAAGCTGGGGCATTGCGTTAAAGTGGTGAGTTGACAAAAGATAGCCATTATTAAAAGCATCTATTGCACTATGAGCATCACAGGTAGTGTGACCAAAAGAAACTAATATACCTAGATTATTCAAAAACTTTGCTAAAGCAAAATCCTCATCTAATTCGCAGGCAATTGTCACTCTTTTTATTAATGAATAATATTTAGGCTCAATTTCTTTAAAATGAGATATTTTAGGGGGCAAGATATAATCGATAATATGAGCTCCAGTTTTTTCTTGATTTATGAAGGGTCCTTCTAGGTGAAATCCTGAAAAGGCTGGATGTTCATAATCAATAAAAATCTCTAATAATTTATTTATATCTTCTAATGGCATAGTCACACTGGTAGGAACAAGAGAGGTGGTACCTTTACTCACATACAAATCGAAAATTTTATCTAAGTCTTCTTTGTCATTGATATAAGAAAAGTCATAACCTCCAATTCCATGACTATGAATGTCTATAAAGCCTGGAGTTAGAATTTGGCCCTTTAAATCTAGTGCTTTTTTATTTCCTATATCTAAATCTTTTCCAATTTTCACTATTAAATTATCTTTTATCTCTAGATCCAAAAGATCATCAAAAAACTTTATTCCATCAAATATTTTGCAATTTTTTAGTATCATTTCTAACCTCACAAATTTCCATAGCCTATATATAGCAATTCTTCTTCTAGTAGATTTTTGTAACACTCAGACCTCTTTATTTCATCTACAAGGGCTTTTTGAGTCAATTTTAATATATCCATATCTTCATATAGATTGGCAATTTTAAACTCAGGAAGTCCATGTTGTTTAACTCCAAAGAAGTCTCCAGGACCTCTTAAAGCTAAGTCCTCTTCTGCTAAATAAAAGCCATCATTGGAGCTTACCATAGCATCCATTCTCTTTTTTGCATTTTCACTTTCAGATTGATTAAACAAGATACAGTAGGCTTGAATATTTGATCTACCAACCCTACCTCTTAATTGGTGCAATTGAGATAAACCAAATTGTTGTGCATCTTCAATTACAATTAAACCAGCATTAGCAATGTCAATACCTACCTCAATAATGGTTGTTGTAACCAGTACTTGACTTTTTTTATCTAAAAAATCATTAATGATTTCTGACTTTTCCTTGTTTTTCATTTGACCATGTAAGACATCAACCTTTAGTTTTGGAAGGTTCTTACTATAAAATTCAAACTTTGTTGTTACATCAGATATATCTATATCTGGATTTTCATAAATTGAAGGACAAACTATAAATACTTGCTGTCCTTGGTTTACTATTTTTTCTATAAAAGCAATTATTCTTTGTCTATATGATTCATCTACAGCATAGGTTAATACTTTTTTTCTTTCTTTTGGCATTTCTTTTATGGTAGAAATATCCAAGTCCCCGTAAATAACCAAGGCCAAGGTTCTGGGTATAGGAGTAGCGGACATTACTAAAAGGTGGGGTTGTCTTCCCTTTTGCGAAAATTCTGTTCTTTGAGAAACACCAAATCTGTGTTGTTCGTCGGTTATGCAAAGAGTTAGGTTTTTAAATTTAACATCCTTTTGAATTAAGGCATGGGTTCCTATGACAAGGTCAACTTGTCCATTTTCTATTTTAGAATAAGCTTCTTCTTTTTCTTTTTTACTAAGACTGCCAACAAGTAATAGACACCTTACCCCTAAGGGGCTTAAATCCTTTTGTGCATTTTCAAAATGTTGCTTTGCCAGTATTTCTGTAGGTACCATAAGGGCACTTTGGTCCCCTTTTTCAAATACTTTTAGTACAGCATAGAAACTTACTAGGGTTTTACCACTACCTACATCCCCTTGTAGTAGCCTACTCATTAATTTACCTGATTTAAGATCCATATCAATATCTTTTATAGCTTGTACTTGGCCATTAGTTAGAGTGAATGGAAGATTCTTAATATAAGTATTGGCAACATTTGAATTAGTATATACATTTCCTTTTCTACTAACCTTATTATTCTCTTTAATGGTGAATAAGGCTAATTGCATTAAGAACAATTCTTCAAATACTAATCTTCTTCTAGCATCATAAAAGGCTTTGGGACTAGAAGGATAATGTATATTCTTTATTGCCAACTCTTTATCCATAAGATTATATTTTTTCCTAACATCCTCTGGTAAGGTCTCTTTAATCAAATGACCAGTATAATCTAAGGCACTTTTTATAGATTTTCTTATCTCATACTGGGCTATATGGGTATTTTTAGGATAAACAGGCTCAATTCTAATAAAGTCTTCTTTTTTAAAGGAAAACTCTGGATTGGTTAAACTATAAAAAAAGCCTTTTTTTTCAGCTTTTCCAAAAAGATATATAAAAGAACCATTTCTTAATACTTTGCTTAAATAACTTTGATTAAACCAGGTTAAATTAATCTCCCCTGTTTCATCTTTAAAAATAGCGTTTGTAATATGAAGACGTCTTCCATAGGGCATATATTTAGAACTTATATTGGAAATAACTCCTTTTAAAGAAACATAGGAGTTTTCTTCAATTTGTGAAATGTTAATAACCTTGGTTCTATCTAAATACTGCCTAGGATAATATAAAAGAAGGTCCTTTACATTGTGAATGTCTAAAGTATTAAGTTTTTCTTGGGTCTTTACTCCAATACCCTTAACTTTTGTAAGTTCATTAATCATTTCATATTAACCTTAAAATCTAAGTAAACAACAAATAAAAAAACCTAAGAGAAAAATAGTACAGATAATTGACTAATTAATCTCTATAGTATAAGTCAATAAATCACTTCTTTGAGCTTCTAGTTTTCTTATTCCAACTTTATTTATTAAGTCTTTATCTATATAGTTGCAATCAGGTAAAGTTGACCATGGTTCAACACAAATATAACCAGATTCATAGGGTCTAGTCCAAATACCTAGATAAGCAAAGTCTTCAAAGTCCACCTTTACGCTTTTTTTACTGCCTTGGGTGCCTAAGTAGATTGATTTTTCCTTCATTTTGCTAGTATCTAATACAAGTGCATCATTTTTAAAGACAGATGGGTCCAAAAAAAGTTTGTTTGAGTCTAGTCTAATCTCTGTTAAGCCTTCATTAAACATAATGTTTTCATCCGTAGTATATGTGTATACTGAAGCATCTGAAAATTCTATGTAGTATTTACCCATTGGTCTATCACTGACAAAATTTAAATTAAAGCCTTCATGACCTCCAACTTCATAATACATATCCTTGTATCCCTTGTTTAATATCATATACTGCTTTTTTATGACATTATCCATTAACTCATAAGTAATAAATAATTGAAAATCAAAAGGATATGATTCATATGTATCGCTAGAAGAACTTAGTAAAAAAGAAACATAGTTTTCATTTTTTTCTGTCACTTCAAAAAGTGCATCCTTTGCAAAACCATGAATCTTCATCTTGTAGCTTCTATTATTAAAAGTGTATTCTTCATCTTTTAATCTTCCGATAATTGGAAACAAATTAGGAGCTTGACCTGACCAAATATTAGGGTCACCTTGCCATAGATATTCATCTTTCTTCTTCTTAATGGATACAATTTCTGCACCCATTTTTTTAATACTTACACTTATCAAATCATTGCTTAATTCTACCATAATCCACCTCTTGTAATATTATATCATCATTGATGTTTATGTAACAATATGCTATATTATGTCTTGCTGAATATAAATTTAGGAGGAGATATATGGAAAAGTCTATAAAAATAAACTTTTTATCTATAAGTGACGTAAAAGAATTTGCTGATTTAGTTTCAGCTTTTGATTATGATATTGACCTAGTTTCAGGTAGATATGTTGTAGATGCTAAATCAATTATGGGAATTTTTTCTCTAGACTTAAGTAAACCTATTTCTTTAGTTGCCCATACTGATAATGTTGAAACCTTATTAGAAGCTATTAAAAAGTTTGTATAAAATTCAAAAAACAAAATAAGGCAACAAAAAAACGAAGTCCTGCTTCGTTATTTTTGTCTTTATCTTTATATAATACTTTTTCTCTTTTTTACAGTTTCGTCCTTTTTTATTATTTATTGATCTTAGTCAAAACATTAACTGTATTTTCTATATAAGTATTTTCTGCTAATTCTACTAAGCCCCTATCGATAGCTCCTGCTAATTTCTTATCAAAAGGAATTTTATCCAATAAAGGAATACTTAAATTACTTTCTTTTTCACTTCCAAATAAATCAATCTTATTTCCACAATCATCACAAACTACATAAGAAAAGTTTTGTACTGCTCCAAGTATTTTAATATCCATCATTTCAGCCATCTTAATAGCTTTTTCAACAATCATAGATACTAAGTCTTGAGGTGATGTAACAATGACAGCGTAATCCACTGGTAATGATTGGAAGATGGTTAAAGCAACATCCCCTGTTCCTGGTGGAAGATCAATTAAAAGATAATCTAACTCACCCCAGACAACATCGGTATAAAATTGTTTTAGAACTCCAGAAATTATAGGGCCTCTCCAAAGTACAGGATCAGTAGCATCATCTAAAAGTAGATTTATACTGATTATTTTAGTACCTAAAGTGGTTTTAGCAGGATATATTCCAGCTTCACTACCCTTTACTTTTTCGTTTAAATTAAAGGCTCTGGGAATGGAAGGTCCTGTTATGTCTGCATCTAAGATACCCACCTTATAGCCTTGTCTGGTCAGCTCTACAGCCATTAAGGAGGTAACCATACTTTTACCAACGCCACCTTTTCCACTTAAAACAGCTATAACATTTTTAATTTGTGAAAAGTCATTGGGTCTTTCTTTTTCAATTCTGCTTTCGCAATCTGCTTGAGAGCAATTGGAACAATCTGTGTTACATTCAGTCATTTTCTTCTCCCTATCTCATGTAATAAATGTTGGCATCTGGTAATTTGCCACCAACACTTGCTGGGTTATTATTGTGTAAGAATTCAAAAAAGGCATTTAAAGAGTTAACAGCATCTTTTGCGTCAATGTAAACTATATTACAGTTTGGAATAGCTTTTTCTGCAACTTCTCTGTTGTCAATTATTTCTGAACTTACAATTAAATCCGCTGCATTATATGGTTCTGCTAAAACCCATTCAATAGATGCTTTGTACTCATCTAAGAAGGTGTTTACTTCTGTGGGATTTTCTTCAATAAAGCTTTTTTGAGCTACCAAACATCCCATTGACAAGGTTATACCTGGTGCAACCTTTTCCCATTCAGTGTTTAGGTCTATTGCATGAACTATAGTATCATCTTTATTCATAACTGTTGAAACAAAGGGTTCAGGCAACATTACTATGTCAGCTTGGCCAGAAAGAAAGAGGGTTGCTACTTCACTTTGTTCACCCTTATATACAATTTCTACATCCTTGTCAGTGTCAATTCCATTTTCTTGTAAAATGTATTCTAAAACATATTGTGGTAAAGAACCTTGTCCACTTGCAATTATTGTTTTACCTTTTAGATCTGCAACTGAATTAATTGTTCCAGACTTATCTAAGATATGTAAAACCCCTAATGTGTGTACAGCAAGAATTTGTATGTCACCTTCTGTTCTATTGTATAAAACGGCAGCTAAATTAGTTGGTACTGCTGCTATGGATATGGATTTGTCTAAAAGTCCAGCTACTACTGTTTCAGTAGAGGTCATTATTTCAAACTTAGTATTCACATAATCTGATAATGAAATTATTTCATTCATTACTCTAACCATACCTATACCAGTAGGGCCTTTCATGGCTACAATCTTGGCGTTAATTGGTTTTATTGGTGGATTTGTATCAAAGACTTTCTTACATCCGCTAATGGAAATAACCATAATTGCTAAAATAATAAAGCTAATAATTGTTATCGTTTTTTTCTTGTTCATAGTAAATCCTTTCTTCGGTTACTCTCAGGTAACTCCCATAACAATTATAGTCTTTAATTTTTTAATTACAAGACAAATTCTTCTAATTCCTCCAAACTTAAAACTTTGATATTTAACTCTTGAGCCTTTGTTAATTTACTTCCAGGATTTTCTCCTGCAATAACATAATCTGTGTTTTTACTTACACTAGAGGTGACTTTTCCCCCTTTTTCTTCTAAAATCTTTTGTAGTTCACTTCTTTTATATTTTTCAAATGACCCAGTTATTACAAAGGTTAAATCCTTTAGGCTCAAATCACTAGGTTTATCTTGAGTTAAGGCTCTTGTGTTAATATTATTGGCTTCTAAATTTATAATAATATTTTCATTGGCAGGATTAGAAAAGAAATCGCTTATCCCTTTTGCAATTAAAGGACCAACTGTTTCAATAGATGTTAATTCTTCATAAGATGCATCTTTTAAAGCCTTTAAGCTTTTTAAGTTATCTGAAAATAAGCTAGCAATGGTCTTGCCTACATTATCAATACCTAAAGCAAATATTAAGCGGTCTAAATCCACATTTTTAGAGGCTTCTATTGCATTTAAGAGATTATCAACCTTTTTAGGCCCAAATCCTTTTAATTCTATGAGTTTATCTCTTTTTTCATGCAACTTATATATATCAAAAATTGAATTTAAAAAGCCCTCTTTGTTCAAAAGCTCAATTGTAGCCCTACTTAAGCCTTCTATGTCCATGGCATCTTTTGAAGAAAAGTGTTCAATCCTTCTTAGGACTTGGCCAATACAAGAATAGTTACTACACTTATATGCTGCTTGATCTTCAACTTGTTCAACCTTATGGTCACAATAGGGACATTTTGATGGCATAGTAAATATAATTTCTTTACCATTTCTTTTTTCTTTGACACTTTTTAAAATGGTTGGAATTATGTCTCCCCCCTTATATACAACCACCTTATCATTTATCCTAATGTCCTTACTTTCAATATAGTTCATGTTATGAAGACTAGCTCTACTTACTGTAGACCCTGCAAGATAAACTGGTTTTAAAAGAGCATTTGGAGTTAAGACCCCTGTTCTTCCAATTTGCAAATATATATCTAATAAGTCTGTTTCAATCTCTTCTGGTGGAAACTTAAAAGCTACAGCCCATCTTGGAGCCTTAGCAGTAGAACCTAAAACTTCTCTATCATTTAAATTATTTATTTTTATAACTGCTCCATCTATTTCAAATTCAAATTTATTTCGAGATGAATTGATTTCCTTAATTTTTTCATAGACCTTTGATATGTCATTTGTTACTATTTCAAGGTCATTTACGGGAAAACCCAGTTTATTTAAAAAGTCAAAGGATTCTTTATGATTTGAAAAAGTATAACCTTCTATCTTTTGAATATTAAAGACCTTTACTTTAAGCCTTCTATTTTTAGTTATGCTAGGATCAAGTTGTCTTAAAGAGCCTGCTGCTGCATTTCTTGGGTTGGCAAATAGTTTTGTGTTTTGTTCTCTAGCTTCTTCATTTAACTCTATAAAAGTGCTTTTACTCATATAGACTTCCCCTCTAACTAAAAGGTAATCTATTTTATTTCCACTTAGCTTTTTAGGTAAATTTTCTATAGTCCTAAGATTTACAGTTACATCTTCACCACTTATACCATCACCTCTGGTTAAGCCTAATACAAATTCATTATTTTCATATAGCAAGGTTACAGATAAGCCGTCTAATTTTTTTTCTAAAACATATTCTGGCTTTTCTATATCTTTTTTTATTCTTTTATCAAAAGCAATTAGGTCTTCCAAAGAAAAAGCATTTGACAAACTTTCTAAAGGTACAGGATGCTTAATATTTTTTAAATTTTCAGAAGGCCTTCCACCAACTTTCAAAGTTGGAGAATCAGCTGATACAAACTGAGGATATTCTGCTTCTAGCTTTACTAATTCTTTATATAATTCATCGTATTCATAGTCACTAATTTCAGAAATATCTTGTTCATGATATTTTTTATTGTAATAGTTAATTAATTTAACCAGTTCTTCCATTCTTTTTTTCATATAATAATAATAGCATAATCTAGATTTATAGAGAATATTAAGAGGATAAAATATGATATTTTCCTTGAAAAGAAAGTGCAAATGATTGCATAAATACCTATCTTATGTTATATTTTAAGAAATTTTTATTGGAGGTAATTAAATTTGGCAAACAGTATTTCAGCTGAAAAAAGAGCAAGAGCAAATGCAAAAAAGAGATTGTACAACACTTCAGCAAAATCATCTTACAGAAAGGCTTTAAAAAAAGCTTTACTTGCTATAGAAAATGATTCAGAAGACAAAGATAGTCTTATAAAAGAAGCCATTAAACAAACAGATATGGCAGCCAGCAAAGGTCTTATTCACAAGAACAAAGCTTCAAGAATTAAAAGCAAAATGTCAACCAAATAATGATTGACATTCTTTAATTTCATAAATATAAAGGATGTTTTAGATAGCCTGGCGCATCCATCCTTTATTTTTTTTGTCCAAAGGTTCTCTTCCTAGTATTTCTCTTCCCATTTTCACATAATATCTATAAAGCTCTAATGAAGAACCATTGGGTATTCTATGGTCTAATCCAAAGACAATACCACCTTCTTGCATTGATTTTTGCATCTTGTGTTCTAGTTCTCTTAGTACTGCTAGTTTACTATCTCTAAGTACAAATTTATCAATTCCACCTTTTAGTGATAATTTTTTTCCATACTTATTATGTATTGTAACAATATCCATACCTGCTGCAGGCTCATTAGGATACATTTGATTTAGGCCACACTTTAAAAATGAATCAATTACTGAATTCATATTCCCATCAGAATCTTGTGAAAATATAGCAGTTCCTCTTTCTTTAAAAGCATCCCATACCTTTAAATAGTAGGGTTGTAAAAATTCTTCGATATGGTTTGGTCCAATTAAAGATCCTGATTTTCCGGCCATATCTTCATGAATTGACAAATGGTCTACTACTAAATATTCAGAAATCCTATCTAAAATCTTTAAGGCTGTGTCAGAGGCAGTGTCTAGTATATCTTTTATTAACTCAGGCTCATCATAAAAGGCATAACTTAATTCTTCTTCTCCCATAAGTTGTCTAGGTAAATCAAAGCCTCCTGGTATGGGTGCTCTTACTAAGTATCCTTCTTTTTGTTTTTGAGCAGCATTTTTCACATCATTATAGTCAATTCTTTTTTCATCAAATTCATAAAAGTGTTTAATTTTTAACCAATCATCCATAGTTTTAACAGGATAATTCATTGGTAAAGGAATGGTTGCAGAAAACTTAATAAGCTTCATCTTTCTACCTAGACCATCTAAGGTTATTTTATAATCTTCTGTCTCTTCTAGCACCTTCTCTTTAGGGGCATTAAAAACATCAAATTGAGCACCACAATTAATATATGGCACATAATCCCAATCAAAGGCTGTCATGTTTAATTCATCCTCTGTGGCACCTTGGGCAATCCATTCTTCTTCTAATCCAATTAAGGGTCCGAATAATTCTACAAACATTCTTTTTTCATTTGATTGAAATGTTACATAATCTATATATTCTTCTCTTGTCCAGCGCATAGTTACCTCTTTATTTTCAAATTATTTGAATTATAGCATAGATAAAAAAAATAGGGCTTAATAACTAGTTATTTTAGAAAATATCGTATATAGTCCACTCTCTTGATCTATTTTTCCACTTTTAAACAAATGGTCATTTTCTTTTATGCTTTCTAGTATTTCTACCAAGTTTTCAATTTTAAAGTTTCTTCCACATTCAATTTGTTTCTTTTGTTTAAAATCATTACTAAAGGTGATGTCATTTACCTTTAGATAATATATATCTGCAAAATGATTAAATAACAAGGTTGAAAAATATGGCAAACCATATTTCAAAGAAGATAAGTCTTTGTATGTTTCTAAAGCTTTATCAAAGTTCTTACTACAAAGATAATTAGTCAATTCATAAGCTCTAGTATCTATGGTACCTGTAGATAAAAGCTTAATATCCTCAGCTTTAACTTCTTTTTCATCTTTAAGGTATAAAAGAAGTTTTTGAATATTTTGATTTATAAAAGACATGTTAGAACCTGAATATTCTAACAATAAATCTACATTTGAACTGGATATTTGCTTCTTCTCTTTTGTAAAAGTATCTTTAATGAATTTTTTTAAATCATAGGGCTTCGGGGTCTTAAATTCATAGGAAAACTTATTATCTTTAAAATACTTATATACCTTGGTGTTCTTTTGTAAATCCTTTTCTAAAAACACTATATAGTAATCTTCAATTATATGGTCTTTTAGGTCTAAGAGCATGTTTGCATCCTCAAATTTGTTAGAAAAAAGATTACAATTAAAACACTTTATAAATTTACTTGTACCAAAAAATGAATAAGTGCTAACTTGGTCTAAAATTTCTTTAGCACTATTAACTTCATTTATGGATATATATTCAAAGTCTAAACCTTTAGACTTTGCAATACTTGTTTTAAGAACATTAAAAACCATATTCATTAGATACTCTTCTTCTCCATGCAAAAGATATATCTTCTTAAATTCTTTATTCATAATTTCATCTTTAATAGTCTGGTAATCCATAAATCAATCTTATCACATTATTTCTCTTTAAAAATATAAAAGTTATTTGACAAGATATATATCTCTATACTTCCATCATAATCGGTTCTAAGTATTTTAATTTTGTTTTGAGTAAAAACATCAATAGTGCTCTCATGGGGTAAGTTATATGAATTGTTTAAACCTACAGATATAATACCTGTGGATAATCTCTGGTTTTTAAATTGAGAATGGGATAGCTTTTTAGAATCCCCATGATGAGGAAGCTTTAGAATATCTATATCTTGTAAGATGTGATTCATCTTACTTATATCTCCATCACCTGTAAATAGGAGATTAATGCCTTTAATACTTACTTTTAGCATCATTGATGCATCATTAATATCCTTGTACTTATATTTTCTATCTGGACTTAATACATCAATTTTAAAGGCCTTACCTTGAATATAGTCCTTATATTCCAACTCTTTTACTTGTAAACCCTCATACTCTTTAATTTCTTCTATTAAACTAGCATTTTTGTCAAAGTTTGTTAAGGGAAAATATATATTATTAACCTTAAATTCATCAAGTAAATTAAAGATAGCCCCACAATGGTCCTGGTCTCCATGACTTATAAATATACCATCTAGTTTATTTCCAGCATAATATGCTATAACAGATGGACTTATATATGTTCCTGTATCAATTAAATAGGTTTTTCCATTAGATAAAGAAATCATACAACTATCTCCTTGACCTACATCTAAAAAAACTACCTTTGAAGAATATATAAATATGCTAGATAAGGTTAAAACAAGAAGTAATATAAAAAGTGTAAGATGATAATGAATCTTTTTAAAAAGGTCTTTATTTAAAAACAAAAAAACTATCAAGATACTTAGTGTTATCAAAACATAATGAAAATCTTTTAAGTAAAAATATGCATTTTCCCAAGATGCTACATTCTCTGCTATTTTCATAATTAAATTAGAGGAAACTTCAAAGATTTTTAAAAAGAAAGTAGGATAGATGGGACTTAGCCAAAGAGATAAAATCATAGGTAAAATAAATGGCAGGGCTAATAAATTAGATATAAGTGAATAGCTATAGACAATATGAAACAATTTGTAATTTAGAAGAAATATTCCAGGTAATACACTTATAGAAATTAAAATATTTCTTATTGATTTATTAAGAATTATTGAAACTTTACTTTTTTTAAGTCTTTCATATTGCAAAGATAAATAAGTATTATTCTTTAAGTCACTACCTTCTATCTTTGAATTTAAAGATGAAGTGATTTTTTTAAAACCTTTGTTTACTATTGGCTGAAAAATAATAATGCTTAATATTGCTCCATAAGAGAGTAAAAAGGATAAATCAAACAATATTAGAGGGTTAAATAGATAAACCAACAAAACTGATAAAGAAAAAGATATATACTTGTTTTTATCCAAGTTGAAGATATCTGCAATACAAATTCCCATTAAAGCTATAAAGGATCTGATTGCTCCAGTTGATAAACCTGTAAAGACAAGAAAGAATAGGCATATTAATATTAATGGAATTAAAACAAATATCTTGTTTTTGCTCATATATTTTAAAGCCTTATAAAGGGGATAAATTAATAAAGAAAAATGGGTGCCAGAAATTGAGAATAGATGGGATAAGCCTGAGATTAGAAGTTTATCTTTTAATATTTTATCTTGATAATCATAATTACCAGAAATTAGTTTTTTAGCTAAATTATAACTTTCCCCTTCTAAGCGAACTTTTGCTCTATCTAAAAACTGACTTTGGAGTTTTTCAACCAAAGTGTATAATTTGTTCTCTCCAAGCTTCTTTATATCACTTTTATTAAAGTATATTGTTGCTGATATGTTTTTAGCATAAGTGGATAGGATATTATCAACTTGGCCCTTATTAAAATTAGTTTTTGGCTTTGAAAATGAACCTTTTACTTGAACAAAGTCTCCTAATACAAAGCTATCTATCAAACTCAAATCTCTAGTTTCAGCTATATACTTAAAAGTTTTTGTCTGAACTTCAAATCTTAGGGATTTATCTAAGTAATCAACCTTACAGATATACCCTTCTATTGTTGCTTGCTTAACTTTTAAATAAACATTGCCTTTAGAATTAGTATTATCTTTAAGATCCCTATCTATTCTATCAAAAGCAAGCAGGGTATATGTGAAAAAGATAGCTCCTACGAAAAGAAAATACAGTAAGGTAAAAGCTTTTGTTTTCCATTTTTCTTTATCTTTATGTGCAAGCACAAGAAAAATAAAAGTTAAAGCAAAAACCATAGTTACTATAGAGAAGATTTCTCTTCTTGTAAATAAAAGTATTCCCAAACTAGCAAAGATTGAAGTAAAAGGTATAAAAAGTCTCTTTGTTTTCATATAAAAATAATACTTGGAATACAAGTATTATTTAAGTTACAAATCTATATTATTTTTATCCTTCTAACTTATCTTTTATAGCCTTATTTACTTTGTGTCTGAGATTTAAGAGGTATGAAGTATTTTGTGGATATTGATAAAAGGTAATCTCATCAAAGTTATTAGTTTTATCTAATTCATCTTCAATTAAGGACATTACTTCTTCATAAGAGCTTAGTTTTTCTAAGGTCTTAAAAGCCCTCATATCTGTTAGTGCTTCATTAAAGACTAATAGCCTTGTAGATTTTAAGGGTTTTCTATCAAAGCCTGGATAAACACTATAGGCATCTCCAGAAGGTGTAAAAAAGTCTCCATCATTTATCATAAAAGGGTTAAGTAACTTTCTTGAAAACTGATTGTAATAGAAGTTGTAGCCCCAATGTAAAAAGCCTTTAATGTGATATTTATATAACTGTAACCCAATAATACGATTTCTATATGCAGGCATTGCAATAAATCTATTACTAACAAGTCTGTTTTGTCCTCCACAATAATAGGCCCAAAGATCCTTTACTTCTTTATCTATAAATTTATGAATCTTATCTGTAGCAGGTATAGGATTTGATACTACCTTTTTTTCATAAAATTCAATATCAGATAAGGCATCTGTTACTAAATAGCCATCTAAAAGGTCAATAATACTATTTTTAGCTGCTAAGTAATTGTCTAAGGTTGTTTCTTTAGGCTCATCAGATATGTGGAAGAAACACTTCTTATCTATTCCTTTGTTTTTTAAATATTTAAGTAAATTAGATATAAAGTCTCTTAGAAAACTAATGTATTCTTTAGAAGTAGCATCTGTATCCCATCCAAATATTCTTCTTTCTTTTCCATCAACTAAAGCCATTACCTTTGGAGCATGTTTAGCTCCCCACTGGGTGAAAAAGTGAGATATTTCAAAATACTCAAAGCCTATTTCAAGACACATATCTACCCATCTATCTAAAAGACTATAGTCATACTTATATCCACCTTTAGTAACTTCCACCTTAACCAATTGCATTGTAGGTCTTTCTCCCCCAATTTTAGTATCTAAAGGAGGTGTTAGCACAGGGGTTAATATAGCATTAACACCATATTCTTTGGCTGTTTTAAGAAAGTCTTTCATAATGCTAAAATGTTGATCAGACAAAAAATCTATATTATAGTAGGAAGCTAAACAATCTCCATGGAACCATTGGGTAAAGATAAGGTCTTGGCTTTCTAGCTTTTTATCGATTATTTCAATTTTTATAGAATTATCCAGTACTAAGTCCCCTTCTTTGTTGTAAAAAGAATAGGCTATTTCATGTAAGCCCTTAAACTTATCATTCTTTTCCAAATCTACTTCAACCCACAAGGTCTGTAAGGTATCAGGAACAAAATATACATTATCTTCTTTGTCATATTCTTCTAAAATATCAGGAACCATTTGCCCACTTTCAATCATATAATCTTCTTTGTCTGTATTTCTATAAATTGGAAATCTACAAGCTACATGCTCCACCTTGTAAACCTTTATAAATTCTTCCAGTTCAGAGTCAAATTTGAAAAACAGGGGTACCTTATCTCTTAACTCTTGGTGTAATACAGTATAGGCAATTTGAAAATTTATTTTTTCATTTTTTAAAGCACTTATTGATTCTATACTAGAAAAAGAATCTATTTTATCTGTAAATAGGCATTTTTCTAAAGATGAAAGGTTCTTGCATACATATTTCATGATAATTCCTCATAAATCTTTCTTACTAATTCATTCATTTGATCTAAGTTCTCTTCAATATCTTTTACCAGCTTAAATTGATTTTTAGCCCTTATTAAATTATGGTCTTCTCTTTTAGTTGCAAAATATATATCATTGTCTAAATAATCTGTTAGAAATCTCATTCCAATTTCAAGAGTTATTAACTTAATAGAAAAAGCTAGTAGCTCCAATTCTTCTTTTGTAATACTATCTTTTGTAGCTTTTAAAAAGCCTTTAGTGAAATAAATAAAGTTATCCATAACAAAATTTACTTTACTTAAATCACTTTGATCTTCTTCTGCAGAAGAGCCAGCAATTCTTAAGGCATCTCCATAGTCATACAACAAAGAACCAGGCATAATTGTATCTAAATCCACAATGCAAACTGGTTCAAAAGTGTCTTGGTCAAATAGTAGATTGTTTAATTTGGTATCATTGTGGGTAACTCTAGTAGGTATAAGATTCTCTTCTAATTTATCCACTACAATTGAATAATCTTTTTCTCTTTTTAAGATAAATTCAATTTCTTCTTTAGCTTGCTTTGCTCTATTTACAATATCCTTTTCTAAGGACTTTTTGAAATTTTCAAACCTTACTTTAGTATTGTGAAAATCCTTAATAGTTTCATGAAGCTCATCTATATTGTAGTCAGATAAGATGTTTATAAAGTCACCAAAGGCATAACCTGCCTTAAAAACTGTCTCTAAATCTGTAGCCTTTTGAAAGGTTATAACCTTATCAATGTAAATATAGGAACGCCAATAGCTACCAAAATCATCTAAATACAGGATATTTCCATCTTTGCTTTTTACCACACTAAGAGTCTTTTTCAGATAACTAGCTCTACCATCTTCAATCTTTTTACTTATAAATTCAGTGACATTATAGAAGTTTTCCATTAAAGATTGTGGATCTTTAAATACATTTGTATTTATACATTGTAAAGTGTATTTCTCTTTATTAGTTATTACTAGATAGGTCTTATTAATGTGACCCTTACCCATAGGGGAAATTTCTTGTATTTCACCTTCATAAGAAAAATTTAAAGCAGCTTTATAGGCTTTTTCCATATATACCTCTCATATTAAAGTACTTTAGATGCGCTTAATTGGTCCAAATAGAGCTTAGCACTTAAGTGATGTCTAAGTATTGATGCAGGACACTTGGTGCTTATTTCGCCCTCTAGTGTCTGGTAAACTGCTTCTGCCTTACTTTGGGCTGGAACCATGCAAAATAATTTCTTTCCTTCAAATAAAGCCGGTATTGTTAGGGTCATTGCATATTTTGGCACCTCTTCTAAACTTAAAAAGCAACCATCATTTACTTGCTGACTTCTACAAGCATGATCTAACTTAACAACCTTAACCTTTACCTTATCATCAAAGTCTGCTACTGGAGGGTCATTAAAAGCTATATGGCCATTTTCACCAATACCCATACATACAATATCAATTTGATTATTCTCTAATAGAGATTCATATCTCATACATTCTTTTGTAACATCATCTACACTAGGATCTAAATAATAGATATTTTTAAAATTAACATGAGAGAATATAGCATTTCTTAGAAAGTTTCCAAAAGCTTGGGGAGCATCTTGTTCTATTCCTAAATACTCATCCATATGAAAAGCATTAATTCTTCCCCACTCTATATCATCTAAGGTTATAAGTCTTTCAAAAAAATCACTTTGAGAAGGGGCTGCAGCAAAGACTATATTAATTTCTTCTTTTTGAGTAAGGGCTTTTTTAATTGCATCTCTAACATCATGCGCTGCTTGAATACCCATATTTTTCCTTGTATCAAATACATTTACCTTTAGATTGTCCTTTTCAAAACTTTTAATTAACATTTAAATTTGTATAAAACAGTATAAACCGTTTATCTCCTCCTTTAAAGATTTTTTCTCTTTAATTATAATATACAAAGACGAATATACAAAACACATTAAAAGGAAAACTTCTCTTTTATCATTTGAGCTACAACCTCAGGCTGCAAATTGGAGTTATCAATTTTAATATAGTTTTCAAAAGGAATTTCTCCGTCTTTACTTACCAGTCGATAATTCTTATCTTCTTTTAGTAAAAGCTCAGTTGAAAAATCCATATTTCTTTTAGAAGCCTTATGCTTAAGCCTATTTTCTGTCATGTGCCTTTGAAGTCTAATTTCTTGTGGCGCTACCAACTCAACATAATAAATATCTGCATTATTGCGTCGAAAAATATCTACAAGGCTATTAATATAGTCCCAATCGGATTGATGGTCAAAGGCCCACATGAAGGTAAAAATCATGCCATATAAGTCAGTTTTGGCAAATTCATCAAATATTACTTCCCGAATGCGTCTGACTGCACCACGAACATACTTGTATTGACCGAAAATTTCTATCCCCAATTCTATATCCATATGGTTATGATATAGTCGTAGATCTGTTATCTTCATCAATTCTTGTCCAACTGTCATTTTCCCTACAGCACCTGCACCAATTATAATTACTAGTTTCATAGCATCTCCTATGGAATATAATTCAAGACAAATAATTTCCTTTTTCTTGATCTATAACTTTCTATTCTTTATGTTATATTTTCTTTTAATTATAAAACCACAGATACTGCTTGTAAAGCATTGTATCTGTGGCCTTGTTTTACATGTATCATCACTTATCGCGAAGTGACTTAAATATTTAAATGATTTTTATTATGCCTTAATATTAAACCAAGCATCTAAACCAGGATATACTGCAACTTCATCCAATTCTTCTTCTATTCTTAGAAGTTGATTGTATTTAGCTACTCTGTCTGTTCTAGAAGGAGCACCTGTTTTAATTTGCCCTGAGTTTGTAGCAACAGCTATGTCAGCTATGGTTGTATCTTCAGTTTCGCCAGAACGGTGACTTGTAACCGCTGTATAACCAGCTCTGTTAGCCATTTCAATAGCTTCCAGGGTTTCGGTTAAGGTACCAATTTGGTTAACTTTAATTAAAATTGAGTTTGCAACTCCTAATTCAATACCCTTTTTAAGTCTTTTGGTATTAGTAACAAATAGGTCGTCACCAACTAATTGAATTTTATCACCAAGTCTATCAGTAAGCTTTTTCCAGCCATCCCAGTCTTCTTCTGCAAGACCATCTTCAATAGAGATAATAGGATATTTATCAACCATTTCTGCCCAATAATCAATCATTTCATCTAAGGTAAACATTCTGTCAGTTTTCCAGAAATAATATGAGCCTTCTTGACCTTTTGCTTTAGCTTTTTCATACATTTCAGTAGCAGCTGGATCTAATGCAATTCTAAATTGATCATAGGGTTTATAGCCAGCTAATTCGATAGCTTCAACAATAACTTGAAGAGCTTCTTCATCTGTTTTTAAATCAGGTGCAAATCCACCTTCATCGCCTACTGCTGTAGAATAACCTTTTTTAGATAAAACTCCTCTAAGAGTATGGAAAACTTCCGCACACCATCTTAAGCCTTCTTTAAAAGAAGTAGCTCCAACAGGCATAATCATAAATTCTTGGCAGCTAACTGAGTTATCAGCGTGTTCTCCACCATTAATAATGTTCATCATGGGAACTGGTAGTGTTTTAGAATTAACTCCGCCTATGTATTCATAAAGGCTAAGACCTAAAGCTTCGGCTGCTGCTTTTGCAACTGCAAGAGAAACACCTAAAATAGCGTTAGCACCTAGTTTGCTTTTATTTTCTGTTCCATCTAGTTCAATCATTAGCTTATCAATTTGAACTTGGTCTAAAACGTTAAGACCTTCTAGTTCTGGAGCAATCACTTCGTTTACATTATCAACTGCTTTTTGAACACCTTTACCAAGGTATACTGATTTGTTTCCATCTCTAAGTTCTACAGCTTCAAAAGCTCCTGTTGAAGCACCACTTGGTACAGCAGCTCTTCCAACAAAACCACCATCTACAAATACTTCAACTTCAACTGTAGGATTTCCTCTAGAGTCTATTATTTCTCTTGCCCATATTGCTTCTATAGGGATATATTGTTTCATTTTAACCTCCAATGTGTTTACTTATAAATTATAATTTATTATTTTATCAAACTCATCTATTTTTAGACTTGCGCCACCAACTAAGCCACCATCTATATCACTCATAGAAAATAGTTCCTTAACATTCTTTGAGTTAACTGAACCACCATACTGAATGATTACACGATTAGCTGTTCTTCTGCTATATAGATTTAAAACAACTCTTCTTATAAGGGCACAAATTTCATTAGCTTGTTCTGATGTTGCTGTTTTGCCTGTTCCAATAGCCCAAATAGGTTCATATGCTATTATTACGTTTTTCATATCTTCTTCAGATACACCTTTAAGAGCGTATTTAACTTGATATGAAACAAAATCTTCAGTAACACCCATTTCTCTTTGTTCTAAAGATTCTCCAACACAGACAATAGGCTTTAGTCCAACTGATAGGGCTTTTAAAACCTTTTGATTAACAGTTTCATCTGTTTCATTGTAATATTGTCTTCTTTCAGAGTGTCCAATTATGACATAACTAACACCTGCATCTACCAACATTTCAGCAGAAACTTCTCCTGTATAAGCACCATTTTCTAAAGCATGCATATTTTGAGCAGCTATCTTGATTCTTGTTCTTCTAGACGCTTTAACAGCAGAATCTACAGCTACATATGGTACTGCACAAACAACAATATCTTTTACATCTTTAACACTAGCAACAAGCTCTTTTATAAATGCAGAAGCTTCTTTTGGTGTCTTATTCATTTTCCAGTTTCCAGCAATTACTTTTTTTCTACTCATTTATCCTCCAATACATCAATACCAGGTAAAACCTTACCTTCTAAGAATTCTAGTGATGCGCCACCACCGGTTGAGATGTGGCTAACCTTATCAGCAAAACCTAAAAGTTCAACAGCAGCTGCACTATCTCCTCCCCCAATAATTGAGGTGGCATCAGCATTTGCAACTGCTTGAGCAATCATTTTTGTACCATTTGCAAAGTTTTTAAATTCAAAAACTCCCATAGGCCCATTCCATATAATTGTTCTAGCATCTTTTATAGTATCAGAAAAATAGTCTATTGTTTTTGGTCCAATGTCTAGACCCATTAGATTACTAGGAATTTGGTCATAATCTTTTATGGATATATTAGCATCATTTTTAAATTCATCAGCAACAACGATATCTTTAGGTAATAATAGATTAACACCTTTTTCTTTAGCTCTTTTTAATAAATCTAAGGCCAGTTCTAATTTGTCATCTTCACAAATTGAAGTACCAATTTCATAGCCTTGAGCTTTTAAGAAGGTATATGCCATTCCCCCACCAATAATTATGGAGTCAACCTTTTCTAAAAGACTTTCAATAACTCCAATTTTGTCAGAAACTTTAGCACCACCTAAAATGGCAATGAAGGGTCTAACAGGATTGTTTAAGGCCTGACACATAAAATCAATTTCTTTTTTAATTAGATATCCAGAAACTGCAGGCAAAAATCTTGCTATTCCAGCTGTAGAAGCATGGGCTCTATGAGCTGTACCAAAAGCATCATTTACAAAAATGTCAGCAAAAGAAGCTAAGCTTTTTGAAAACTCTTCATCATTCTTTTCTTCTTCCTTATGAAATCTAACATTTTCCAATAGCATTACATCGCCATCTTTTAGAGCAGCAGCTTTAGCTTTAGCATCTTCACCGATTACATCTGCAGCAAGAACAACTTCTTTGCCTAAAAGCTCAGAAATTCTTTTAGCTACAGGTTTTAAGGAATATTTCATGTCAAATTGACCCTTGGGCCTTCCTAAATGGGATACTAAAATTGTTTTTGCTTTGTTGTCTGAAAGATACTTAATGGTTTTCATAGCTTCTCTGATTCTTTTGTCATCTGTTATAACTGAATCTTGTAAAGGTACATTGAAATCCATTCTAGCGATAACTCTTTTTCCACTTACATTAATGTCTTCAACGGTTTTCTTATTTAATAAAGTTGTCATCACGGTCTCCTTATGCAATAATAGGGCCCGTTTTCACGGGCCTTAAATTTTTTACTTAGCGTCAACTTTAGCCATATGGACAATTAGGTCGACTGTCTTATTAGAATAGCCCCACTCATTGTCATACCAGGATACAAGTTTAACAAAATTATCATTTAATGAAATTCCAGCTGTAGCATCAAAGATACAGGTTCTTGGATCTGTAATAAAGTCTGTAGAAACTACAGCGTCTTCTGTATATCCAATAATACCCTTCATTTCATTTTCTGAAGCCTTTTTCATTGTTTCACAGATAAGGTCATAGGAAGCTGGTTTGTCTAATCTTAAGGTAACGTCCACTACTGAAACGTTAACTGTAGGAACTCTCATAGACATTCCTGTAAGTTTTCCATTTAAAGAAGGAATAACCTTACCAACTGCTTTTGCAGCACCTGTGCTAGAAGGAATAATGTTAGCAGAAGCGGCTCTTCCACCTCTCCAGTCCTTAGCAGAAGGTCCATCAACGGTCTTTTGAGTTGCTGTAATAGCATGAACTGTAGTCATAAGGCCTTCAACAACGCCAAAGTTATCATGCATAACCTTTACTAGAGGTGCTAGACAGTTTGTTGTACAAGAAGCATTAGAAACAAAATTCATATCTGTTGTATATTTGTCTTGGTTAACTCCCATAACGAACATTGGAGTATCATCCTTTGAAGGAGCAGACATAATAACTTTTTTAGCTCCAGCTTCTAAGTGCCCAGCTGCCTTTTCTTTTGTTAGAAAAACACCAGTAGATTCTACGATATATTCAGCTCCACAGCCTTTCCAATCGATTTGGGCAGGTTCCATTTTGCCATAAACATTTATTTTTTGTCCATTAACAATTAAATAATCTTCGCCTGTTTCAATCGTTCCTTTAAATTGTCCATGAACTGAATCATATTTCAACATATAAGCCATATATGGCACATCTATAAAAGGATCATTAATACCTTTAATTTCAACTTCAGGATTGTCAATGGCAGCTCTAAAGACTAAACGTCCAATTCTACCGAATCCATTAATACCTATTTTTACTTTCATTTATTGTTCCTCCTAATAAATCAAAAAATTTCTTCTAAATAATTCTATAATAACCTCTTGTCTTTTTCAATACAAAAAGGTGTAAAACAAGTCAATTTGTTAAAAATTTAACTATAAATTTAAAAATCCATCTTTTTTCAAATTAATAAAGTCAAATTGTCTTAGAACTTCATACAAAATCAAGGCTACACTGTTAGACAAATTAAGAGACCTAGTGTCGTTAATCATAGGAATACGTATGGTTTTATCATAGTTATCTCTTAAAAGGTCCTCTGGTAAGCCTTTTGTTTCTTTGCCAAATAAAATATATGAGTTGTCTGGGTAAGCTATATCTGAATAAACCTTCTTGCCTTTTGTTGAAGCAAAGTATAAGGAGCAATTCTTTTTAAGCTCTAAAAACTCCTCTAATGATTCATAAACATGAAGATCCAAGTCCTTCCAATAATCCAGTCCTGCCCTTTTAAGAGTCTTTTCTTCTAAAGAAAAACCCAAGGGTTTTATTAAATGCAAAGGAGAACCTGTGGCTACACAGGTCCTAGCTATATTACCAGTATTTTGGGGTATCTCAGGCTCTACAAGGACTATATGAATCATAATACTTTATTTATACTACTTACCTATTCAAAGTATGCAATTAAAGCATCTATTAGAGCATTGGCATCCACACCATGGGTGTTAGCAGCTTGATAAATGCTTTCTCCAGCTGAATGAGGACATCCGATGCAGTGCATTCCAAATGCAAAGAAAATGTCAGCTGTATTTGGATCCATTTTAAGTACATCTAATATTGTAGTTTCTCTTGTTATTTTCATGAAAGTTTCTCCTTTAATCTATCAGCAATATTAATTATAAATTCTTCAGTATTTAATACAGTGATTTTATCACTTTTTACTAGATTTGATAAATCCTTTGTTATAAATCCTTCTTCAATAGATTCTATACAGGTTTTATCCAAAAGGTCAGCAAATTCTATTAGCCTATTATTATTGTCTAATTGACCTCTTTTTCTTAAGGCACCTGTCCAAGCAAAAATAGTAGCCATAGAATTGGTTGAAGTTTCCTCTCCTTTTAAGTGTCTATAGAAATGTCGTGTAACAGTACCATGAGCTGCTTCATATTCAAATTCACCATTTGGTGAAACTAATATTGAAGTCATCATGGCTAAAGAACCAAAAGCCGCAGATATCATATCGCTCATAACATCCCCATCATAGTTTTTTAAAGCCCATAAAAAACCACCTTCATCTCTCATTACCCTAGCCACAGCGTCATCTATTAAGGTATAAAAATATTCTATATTATTCTTTTTAAACTCTAACATGTATTCTTGTTTATATATTTCATCAAAAATATCTTTAAAATGATGATCATACTTTTTAGAAATAGTATCCTTAGTTGAAAACCAAAGATCAATTTTTTTATCAAGGGCATAACTAAAGCAAGATCTAGCAAAAGACTTTATAGATTCTGTTTTGTTGTGTTGAATTTGAACAATTCCTTCACCTTCAAACCTTAAATCCAGAACATTATCTGTCAAATCATTATCTTTGTCATATGTACATCTTAAGTTACCGGCTTTATCCACAAAATACTCTGTAGCGGAATACACATCTCCATAGGCATGTCTAGCTATAACTATAGATTTTTTCCAGGTTGATACAGTGGGTTTTATATTACTTACTACAATAGGTTCTCTAAAGACTGTTCCATCTAAAATTTCTCTTATAGTACCATTAGGGCTTTTCCACATTTTTTTTAGCTTATATTCTTCTACTCTTTGAGCATTAGCAGTTATTGTGGCACATTTAACCCCAACCTTATGTTTTTTAATGGCATAAGCACTATCAAAAGTAACTTGATCATCTGTTTTATCTCTATTTATTAATGAAAGGTCATAATAGTCTGTTTTTAAGTCTATGTGGGGAAGAAGCAAATAATCCTTTATCATCTGCCAAAGAATTCTTGTCATTTCATCTCCATCAATTTCAACTATAGGGTTTTGCATTTCTATTTTATTCATCTCTCACCTGCTACATTTAATTTTCGACATTATATCTTCTATATCTTCTTTTATCAACATTCACTTAATATGAATCTTGTTAATCTCAAAAATATTTAGTCCTCAATAATATTTTTACTTAAATCCTCATTTAAATACTCTTTTAAAGAGTTGGAAGCTTTAATTCTCAATTCATAAAAGTCAGGAACATTAATAGTTTCATCTGTAGTTATATCTCTTATTTTCCGACCCTTTCTTTTTTTCACAGTAAAGGTTGCAAAATCTAATATTGTTATTCTTTTTTCCTCTTTCAAGGCTGTTCTCATAATTGCAAAAACATTATTAATAATTTGATCACTATATGTTTTTGGAATATCCATAACTAGAGAAAGTTTCTTAGACAATTGGTTCTTATTCATGTCCCCTCCTATTTTTCACCAAAGTATTGGTAGTAATAGCAAAGTATTCTACCATTGTAGAGTTTACGTTTCTTGTCAGGCTTATCTTTATAGCCTTCTTCAAAAACTCCATCAGGAGCAAAAATATATTTGCTCCACTTTGGAAACTCTTTAAACTTTAAATATATATCTTCATATAATTTGTTGGCTAAAAATACATTTTCTAATCTTTCACCATAAGGAGGATTACAGATGATTATACCCTTTTCATAGGGAACTTCAATGTCTTTGAAATCTCCAACCCTAAAATCTATTAAATGGTCCACCTTGGCCCTTTTGGCATTACTTTTTGCAATTGCAATTATCTCTTTGTCTATATCATAGCCAATTATTTCTGCCACAGGACCACTTTCTATAGCTTCTTGATAAAAATCTCTAGCTTTATCCCATAGGGAATTCCCAAAAATTGGCCAGCTTTCGCTTAAAAAATTTCTATAAAGTCCTGGCGCAATATTGTTGGCAATCAAAGCAGCTTCAATTAATATGGTGCCTGAGCCACAAAAAGGATCCAAGAGTATCTTTTCTTTGTTCCAATAGCTTATTTGAACTAAAGCTGATGCCAAGGTTTCTTTTAATGGAGCCTGGCCACTTATGGCCCTATACCCTCTTTTGTATAAAGAAACTCCACTTGTATCCAAGTAAACTCTAACCTTGTCTTTGTATATGAATATACTGATTTGATAAGTGGGACCAGTTTCATCTAATCTTTTCAATTTAAAGTGTTTAGTCATTGATTCTACTATAGCTTTTTTAGCTACAGATTGACATGCGGGTATACTTTGCAATTTAGAATTTAAAGAGGTAACTGCTACCTCTATACGACCTTTTTTATCAATAAAGTCATGAAAGTTAATAGTCTTAATATTATCAAAATAGGTATCAAAATCTTTGGAATAAAAGAATTTTAGCTCTATATAGACTCTTTCAGCAGTTCTTAGATTAATATTTGCACATGCAACTCCATATAAATCTGATTCAAAGTTAATTCTCCCATTTTCACTTTGGATATCCTTAAAACCCATATTCTTCAATTCTTTATTTAAAACAGACTCAAGTCCAAAAGCGCAAGTTGCTGTACATTTCATATTATTAATCCTTTTTCTAATATCTCTCAATATATTTTCTACATTTTATACCTTGGGCTTAGTATAATCAAATACTCTTGTAAAAATAGCAAATAGAAATATAATTGTTAATGAGACATATTATTAATTAGCAAATATTTATTTTATTATTGAATAGTGATAAGATGTCCTTATTAAAACAAGGGAAAATAATAATGAGTAAAAAAACACAAAAGAAAAAATCTACTTCAAGAAAAAAAAGTACAAGTAATAAATCCTTTAATAAAAGTCTTCTGAAAGTTTCAATGGTTATATTAATCATTGTGCTTGTTGCTCTAACAATTTATTTCACCTTAGACTTTGCCCTTCACTTAGTAAATAATAAGAGGCCTCCTGCTAAAAATGATTACAAACAATTGAGTATGGCCATAGAACAAGATGATTATCCCAATGCTAAATCTTACCATGATCAATTATTTGAAACTGAAAAGAACAATCCAGAGTTTTACGATTTTCTAAGTGAAGCTATGAACAGTAAACTTATAGCCTTGGTCAAAGGTTATTTGGTCCCTTCTTCGGACACCTATAGTATTTTTGAGTATTTTTCATCATATATAAGTGAAGAAGTTGTAAATACAACCGTTACAGATTTATATATGTCCTATAAAACTCAAGATAAGGGTGATCTTGATTATGATACCTACAATCAATCCTTGCTATTATTAAATGACCTTCTAAAAAATACAGATTTCTTAGATTTGGTCATGATGTATGAAGAAAATGCCCTTATAATTAAAGAATCTAGAGATAATTTTAAAAATGCTGAAAAACTTGAACAAGATAAGGAGTTTTTAGATGCCTACTATAGCTATATCTTAGTTTCAAAAGAAGATGTCTTTTATTATGAAAAAGCACAAAACCAAGCAGTCTTACTTAAAGACCAGATAATTGATGAAATATTAAACGTGGCTAAAACCTTTGAATCTGAAGAAGATTATGAAAATGCCTATTACACAATAAGGTCTACTCCAGATATCTTTAAAGATGAAAAGAAGATTAGTGATTATTTAGAATATATAAGTGACCTTTTTGAAAAAGATCAAATTAAGAATCTAGTCCCCTACACTGGCATTGTCTACAATATGTTTTTCCATTCCCTTGCTCTAGATGCCAACAAGGCTTTTTCATCAGCCAGAGGAAAAGAATTGTTTGACATAATGGCTACAAGGTATGAATTTATTAGGACACTGGACTTATTGTATGAAAACAACTTTATACTTATTAGTCCCCATGATATCTATGATACATACATGGATAATGGTGTTGAACACTTGAGAATAAAAGAAGCCCTTTATCTTCCAGAAAACAAAAAGCCACTTATTATGTCTTTTGACAATATGGCTTGTACCCATTGGGCAGCTGGTTTTTGTAAAAAAATCCTTATAGATGACCAAGGAAATCTTGCTTCTTTAGTGGTAGAAGATGGAGTTGAAAAGATAACCTATGATGGAGAACATGTTCTTATTCTAGAAGATTTTATAAATAAGCATCCAGACTTTTCCTATAAGAATGCTAGAGCAACCATTGGAATGTCTGGCTATGAAAATATGTTTGGCCATGAAACAGCAAAGATTGATGGCCCAAACTACAAACAAGAGATTGAAAAAGCTAAAGCTGTAGCAGATAAACTAAAAGAAATGGGCTTTATCTTTGCAAACCACTCTTATTATCACTTTGCAAACTCAAGAGATATTCCCTCCAAATACACTGATTTGGAATGGTTACAATATGACACTGAACTGTGGCACCAATATATTAGACCAGTTTTAGGTGATACAAACATTTACATTACACCAGGTGGAAAAAACTACTCAGTAGCTAAGTATGTAGATGGAGATCGTAATGACCCAACCTATAACTATCTAGTTTCTCAAGGTTACCAATTAATTTTTAGTGTAGGCAGATCTCAAGCTTATACCAATAAGGTAATTGGAGTTGAAAATCCCAGATATTTTTATGGAACTTCTCTTTTTATGGATAGATACAACATTGATGGCAAAAGCTTATATGTTACCACCACTACCTTAAAGGAAGTCTTTGGTTTTGACAGCCAATTAGTAATTGACCCTATAAGAGCTTCTTTTTCTTCCTTTATTAGTTAATAGATAGAAGATAATCTTTTATTAATACTACTTAGAACCTTTAATTTGTCACCGCTCCATTTAGGCTCAAAGAGCTTTTCTTTTAAGCAATCTCCTGTAAGCCTATGAATGACAATATCCTCCTCTATTATCTTTAAAGACTCAGCAACTGCTTCTACATAATCTTCAAATGTTATTATAGGGAAAGGATTCTTATAATAATATTCTTGCATTTTAGAATCTTTTTCTATATACAATGAATGAATTTTGATACCCCATATTCCTTGTTTTTTTAAGTATTTAATGGTATTGAAATAATCAGCTTTACTTTCAGAAGGTAGGCCAAATATAACGTGGGTAACCACCTTTATATTATTTTCTTTTAACTTCTCTAGGGCTTTTTCAAAAATAGAATTGTCATATCCCCTATTTATTAATTTTGCAGTGTTCTCATTTGAGGTTTGAAAGCCTAATTCTAGCCATAAAAAAGTCTTCTCATTTATATCTTTTAATAAATCAATAACTTGGTCATCTAAACAATCTGGTCTAGTTGCAATAACAAGCCCTACAATTTTTTCATGCTTTAAAGCTTCTTGATATTTTTCTTTTAATATATCTACATCTGCATATGTATTGGTATAAGATTGAAAATATGCTAGGTATTTAGTATTTTCATTAGCTTTTTTAACTTTTTCTAGTCTTTTAATTTGCTCAATAATTTGATCTTCAATATTTAAATTTTTATATGCAAAATCTGAGGTTCCTTCTTCACAAAATAGACAGCCCTCATTATTTCCTTTAAGGTTTGGACAAGAAAAGCCTCCATATACTGGAAGCTTTAGTATCTTGTCTTTAAACTTTTCTTTTAAATAAACTGATAAGGTCTTATACTTTTGCATTTAAATTGCTTCATAGTCTAGGTTACCATCTTTTAGTGAGATCATAACCATCATATTATCCTTCAGCTCATCTTTAATATACATCTCTGACAAGACATCTTCGATGTTTGTCTGAATTTGTCTTCTTAAGGGTCTTGCACCAAACTTATCATCATAAGTGTCACCAATTATATGGTGTAGGGCTTCATCACTAACCTTTAGAAGAATGTTCTTTTCTTTTAAATCTACCTTGTATTCTTCAATCATCAATTTGCCAATTTCAAAAATGTCGTCGCTGGTCAAAGAGCTAAATACAACAACATCATCAACTCTGTTTAAAAACTCAGGTCTAAAGATATCCTTTAAGGAATCTTTAACCCTACCTGATTGATCTTCCTTTTCTTGCACATAGCCAAAGCCAGTGTTCTTAAAGGATGTACCAGCATTTGAAGTCATTATTATTATGGTATTTTCAAATTGTACTACTCTACCCTTACTATCAGTCAGTCTTCCGTCTTCTAAAATCTGTAATAAAATATTAAAGACATCTGGATGAGCCTTTTCAATTTCATCAAATAGCAATAAACTATATGGATTTCTTCTAACTTTTTCGGTTAACTGACCTGTTTCATCATAACCTATATAGCCTGGAGGTGAACCAATTAGTTTGGATACAGAATGCTTTTCCATATACTCACTCATATCTAGCCTAATCATGGCATTTTCATCCAAGAATAATTCTTGAGCTAGTATTTTGGCTAAATGAGTTTTTCCAACTCCAGAAGGACCTACAAATATGAAGGAAGCTGGTCTCTTTTTAACCTTAATACCAGATCTTGCCCTTCTTACAGCCTTTGATACCACATCAATTGCTGTTTGTTGGCCAATCATTTTTGTTCTGATTTTATCTTCCAAGTTTAAAAGAGCAGTAGATTCTACCTGAGTAATTCTACTTACAGGAACCTTAGTCCACATTTCAACTACTGCAGCAACATCATGGATTGTAACTTCTTTTCTAGGAGTTATTTCCTCTAATGAGTTTATTTCCTCTCTTAGTCTGCATTCATTTTCTTTTAGTTCAGCAGCTCTTTTGTAATCATCTATGGAGTCTGCTAGGGCAGCTGTTTCCTTTTCATCAAGAATTTCGTCTAATTCATTTTTCTTCAATTGCAAATGAACCAAAGAATCATTGCTTAAGTTAGCTCTAGATGCAGCTTCATCAATTATATCAATAGCCTTATCTGGTAAAAATCTATCAGTAATGTATCTTTCTGAAAGAATAGCAGCTTGTTCAATAGCTTCATTGGTAAAGGTAACATAGTGGTAACTTTCATAGTATTTTTTAATACCATGTAAAATTTCAATGGTTTCACTAACACTAGGTTCATCTACGTTTACAGGTTGAAACCTTCTTTCCAAAGCAGAATCTTTTTCTATGTGTTTTCTATATTCATCAATGGTGGTTGCACCAATAATCTGGATTTCCCCTCTAGATAGGGCAGGTTTTAAAATGTTAGCTGCATTCATACCACCTTCAGCATCACCTGCTGAGATAATATTGTGCACTTCGTCTATAACCAGAATGATATTTTGGAGCTTTTTAACTTCATTGATGATGTTTCTCATCCTAGACTCAAATTGTCCTCTAAATTGAGTTCCAGCCACAATTCCAGTCATATCTAGAAGATAGACTTCCTTGTTTAATAATTTTGCAGGAACTTCTTGATTTACAATCTTTTGGGCCAATCCTTCAGCTATAGCTGTTTTACCAACACCAGCTTCACCAATTAGACAAGGATTATTCTTTTGCCTTCTATTGATGATTTGCACCATTCTATCAATTTCTTTTTCTCTGCCAATAATATTATCAATTTTGCCTTCAATAGCCTTTTGATTCAAATTAATGCCAAAAGAGTCCAGAAACTTCTTCTTTTCGATTTTTGGATTTTCCTTTGTCTGGGTCTTCTTTTTAGGATCCTTGTTTTGTGCCAAAAAGTTTTCATGGAACTTATTTGGAACAGCCATATCATCAAAGTCTAAATTTTGTAAATATTCTCCCATCTGATTATTTATATTATTTAATTCCTGATCAGTTAGACCAGATTCTTTTATCAAATTATCAATTGGGGAGATGCCTGCTTTTCTAGCGCATGAGATACAATATCCAACTTGAGTATGTTGTTCATTTTGTATTTTTGTTACGAATATAACTGCTATATTCTTTTTGCAAATATCACAAGTTTTCATATCTTGCTCTCCTTTCAATATCTTCAGTTTACTACATTCTATCATTAGTATGTGAAGTTTATGTGAATATACTTTTTTTACTTTAGATAATCTTTTAGTGATTTACCAGTATAAGAATTAGGATTATTCATTATTTCTTTAACTGGACCTGTGGCGACTAAAGTTCCACCTAAGTCTCCTCCTTCAGGGCCTAGATCGATTATATAGTCTGCACATTTAATTACATCTAGATTATGTTCTATTATTACTACAGTGTTTCCGCCCTCAATAAGGCGATTTATAATTAAAAGAAGTCTTTTTACATCATCGATATGAAGTCCAGTTGTTGGCTCATCTAAAATATACATAGTTTTTCCTGTACTTCTTTTTGATAGCTCAAAAGCTAGTTTTACCCTTTGAGCTTCCCCACCTGATAAGGTGGTAGAAGATTGGCCAACCTTAATATAGCCTAAGCCAACATCTAATAACATTTTCATCTTGTTTTCAATTTGAGGAATGTTTTCAAAAAAGTAGAAAGCTTCTTCGATTGTCATATCCAAAATATCTGAAATATTTTTCCCATTATATTTAATTTCTAGGGTTTCTTTATTGTATCTTTTTCCTTTACATACTTCACATGGAACATAGACATCAGGCAAAAAGTGCATTTCAATTTTCTTAATTCCATCACCATTGCAAGATTCACATCTACCACCTTTTAGATTAAAGCTAAACCTTCCTTTTTTATAGCCTCTAGCCTTTGCCTCTTTAGTCATGGAAAAAATATCTCTAATTCCATCAAAGACACCTACATAAGTAGCAGGATTTGATCTTGGGGTTCTTCCAATTGGAGATTGGTCAATGTTTATAACTTTATCTAAATAGTTCATGCCTTCAATGGCTTTATGTTTACCTGCTTTAATTCTTTTTCCATTTAAAACAAAGGCTAACTCTTTGTATAAAATTTCATTGATTAATGAACTTTTACCAGAGCCAGAAACTCCAGTGACACAGGTGTACAAGCCTAAAGGAATAGAAACATCAATATTTTTTAAGTTGTTTTGTTCAGCTCCTAAAATCTTTAAAAATCTACCGTCATCTTCTCTAGGCTTATCTGGCATATCAATACGTAGTTCTTTTGAGAAGTATTTTCCAGTAATGGATTCTTTTGATTTTATAAGGTCCTCTACCTTTCCTTGGGCAACTACCCTTCCACCATGAATACCTGCTCCAGGTCCAATATCAATTATATGGTCAGCCTGCTCAATTGTTTCCATGTCATGCTCAACAACAATAAGGGTATTTCCTAAATCTCTCATGTTTTTTAAGGCATTTAAAAGTTTTGCATTATCCTTTTGATGTAAGCCAATGCTAGGTTCATCTAAAATGTATATAACTCCAGTTAAGCCAGAACCAATTTGTGTGGCTAATCTAATTCTTTGGGCTTCTCCACCAGACAAGGTACCTGCAGTTCTACTAAGTGTTAAATAATCTAGACCTACATCTATTAGAAACTTTAATCTGATTTTGATTTCCTTTAAAAGTACTGCAGATATTTGCATCTGCATTTCACTTAAACTTATATTTTCAAAAAAAGCCAAGGATTCTTTAATTGCAAAGTCTGTTACATCAAAGATATTTAGGTTGTTTATGGTAACAGCTAGTACTTCAGGCTTTAATCTTTTACCATCACATTTAGGACAAGCTGAGTCGCTCATAAAACCTTCGTAATAGGAACGCATATAAGATAAAGAGGTTTCTTTATAGCGTCTTTCTACCATGGCTAATAAACCTTCAAAGGGTTCTGACACTATGGTCTGGCTTCTTCTTTTTCTTGTCTTAATTGTTATACTAGAATCATTAGTGCCATGCAAGATAATGTCTTGTAGTTCATCTGGTAGGTCTTTAAAGGCTAGTTTAGGGTCAGAGTCATATCTTTTAGCAAGATTTAGATAAAGATTGTATAAAACACTACCTTCGTCAAAGGATAAGCCAGCAACTACAACAGCTTCATTCAACAAAGAAAGAGACTTATCTGGAATAATCAAGTTTTCATCTGCTTTTAATAGAATTCCTAGACCAGAACATCTTTCACAGGCTCCAAAGGGACTATTAAAAGAAAACATTCTAGGAGTTAAATCCTCTATACTTATGGAACAATGGGGACATGCTAATTTTGATGAAAACAAGATATCTTCTTGTAAATCTTTGTTAATTAATACAAGTCCATCTCCTTCAGTTAAAGCAATCTCAACAGATTCTGTTAACCTTTTTCTAATATTATCTCTTATAATCAAACGGTCTATAACTATAGTAATATCATGTCTCTTGTTCTTATCTAAATCAATAGTATCCTCAGTTATGTCATACAAAACTTCATCAATTATTAGTCTTGTGTAACCACTTTTTAAAATATTGTCTATTAGACTTTTAAATTCTCCCTTTTTTCTTTTTACCACAGGAGCTAGAACCATGATTTTAGTGCCTTCAGGAAATTCTAAAATCTTATCTATTATCTGGTCAATAGACTGGGAACTAATTTCTCTTCCACAAATATGACAATGAGGTATACCGATTCTGGCATACAAGAGTCTTAAGTAGTCATATATTTCCGTAATAGTTCCCACAGTAGACCTAGGATTGTGGGAGGTTGTCTTTTGATCTATGGATATTGATGGAGACAAACCTTCAATAAATTCTACATCAGGCTTGTTCATTAAGCCTAAAAATTGGCGAGCATAAGAAGATAGACTCTCTACATACCTTCTTTGGCCTTCTGCATATATGGTATCAAAGGCTAAAGTTGTCTTCCCAGATCCAGAGATCCCTGTCATTACAACAAGTTTTTCTTTAGGAATGTAAAGGTCTATGTTTTTTAAATTGTTTTCTTTTGCTCCTTTTATATAAATGTATTTTTTATTCATTATTACCTAAAAATCTGATTTTTCTTTTAGAATAACGTCATGAGCTCCACCTTCTACAATACTTGTAGATGAAACCTCTGTTATTCTAGCCTTTTGGTGCAACTCTTCAATGCTTCTAGATCCACAAGAAGACATGGTATTTTTAATTTTAGCTAGGGTTACATTTAAGTTATCAGCTAATTTCCCAGCATAAGGTACATAACTATCTACCCCTTCTTCAAATTTAGCTTCAGCACTAGGTCCTACATCATATCTTTGCCAATTTCTAGCTCTTTCAGAACCTTCTCCCCAGTACTCTTTAACATAGTTATTACCAAGTTTTATTACCTTTGTTGGTGATTCATCAAATCTAGCAAAGTATCTACCCATCATTACAAAATCGGCGCCCATAGCTAAGGCCAAGGTTATATGGTAGTCATAAACAATTCCACCATCAGAACAAATGGGAATATATATTCCATTTTTTTCAAAGTATTCATCCCTTGCTTTAACAGTTTCTATAACCGCTGATGCTTGTCCTCTACCTATTCCTTTTTGTTCTCTAGTGATACATATACTTCCACCACCTATACCAACTTTAATAAAGTCTGCTCCTGCATCTGCCAAATACTTGAATCCTTCTGCATCTACAACATTTCCAGCTCCTACTAGTACCTTTCCATCATATTTTTCTTTAACAAACTTGATGGTATCATGCTGCCATTCACTGTATCCATCAGATGAGTCAATACATAATATGTCTGCACCTGCTTCAACTAAGGCTGGAACTCTTTCTTTAAAGTCATGGGTGTTTATTCCTGCTCCACACATGTATCTTTTTTCTTTATCTAAAAGCTCTGTGGGATTTTCCTTATGTTCATCATAGTCTTTTCTAAAAACTAAATATTTCAAGTGTCCATTATCATCAATTATGGGTAAACTGTTTAGTTTATGATCCCAAATAATATCATTGGCTTCTTTTAAGGTAATACCTAATTTGCCTGTAACAAGTTTTTCAAAAGGAGTCATAAACTCACTAACTAATTTGTCTGGGCTATCACGAGAAACCCTATAATCTCTGCTGGTAACAATTCCTAGTAATTTACCTTCGCTTGTTCCATCATGGGTTATGGGAACAGTTGAGTGACCGGATTTAGCTTTAAGAGCTAAAATATCCTTTAGGGTATGGTCTTTTGTTAGATTAGAGTCAGATACAACAAATCCAGCCTTGAATTTCTTTACCTTTCTAACCATTTCAGCTTGACCTTCTATTGATTGAGAAGAAAAGATAAAACTCAAGCCCCCTCTTTTTGCTAAAGCAATTGCTAAAGTATCATTGGAAACAGACTGCATTATTGCAGATGTAAAAGGTACATTAAGATTAATTGCTGATTCTTCACCTTTTTTATATCTTACCAAAGGAGTTCTTAAATTGATGTTATCTGGATAACAATCCTTTGTAGTTAAGTTGGGAATAAGTAAATATTCGCTAAAAGTTTTGGATAATTCATTGTATATTTTTGCCATTTTATCACCTCTTAAATTCATTCAATAATACTATTATTTATTTACAAAGTCAAACAATATTCCATTTGTAAGTTGCTGCAACTTTCATTTATATTATATATTTTTAAAATTTTCTTCCTAATCTTTACTGATTTTTTAGTATTTTCAGCACATTACATTTTATTTAATAATCAAAATATTAATCAAAGGATAATATTGGGTTATCAAGTTTTTCCACATCATAATTATTGGTTTCAAAAATTCCAGGAATTCCTGTATCATGATAATAATAATTACAGGCTACTCTTTCAATTTTATTATTTCTTACAGTAAATCCAGCGCTACCTTCATCTAGGTAAATACCACCTGGAAAGCCTTTTCTTTTAGAAATATAGCCCCATTTAGTAGTTACACCTATTAGATAAGATTTTTTAACATAAATCTTTTCAATTGGTTCTTCTTTTGATTCTCCATTATCGTGAATATAGTTATCTTCAATGATAGAACCATCTTGATTGGATAAGGTATAGATTCCTGCTCCATCATGCATTTTTGTCATAACATGGTGGATTTCATTTCCCTTAATATGATTATTCTTTAAAATTGAAGGCTCTTTATAATGGACCTTTAAGTCTGCATGATAAGTAAGATTGCCTGCTGGATCAATACTAGCCCATCCCCAGCCAACAGATATACCTGTATAAGCTATGTTATAAATTAAATTATTAAATATCTTTATTGAATTTACATAGCCCGCTAACACTCCACATGCTCCATTATGAATTAATCCAATATCAAATATTTCATTGTTTTCAATTAAGGTATTAAAGTTGATTTCTTTTTCATCCTCTGGATGAGCATCATTATCTTCAAAATGACCTACAATAATACCACCTCCAGCAATACTGTGAATGGTAGACTTCTTTATTGAATTGTTTTTACAACCTCTTGCAAGATGAATAGCTGTAGCTCCAAGATTAGAAAACTCACAGTTCTCAAAACTTATATCTTTTGAGTACTCTACAGATACTGAAGCTTTTGGAATATTAAATCTATCTTCTTTAGTAGTATCTTCAAAGGTGGTAGACTGAATTTCATTAAATCCATATCTTGAAGGATATTCCCAAGTAGTATAAGAAAATTGAATATTTTTAATTTTTACATTACTAGAGTCTTTTATACTAAGCAGCTCTTCAAGATGAGGATATAGTATTTCATAACCCTTTTCTTTTTCTTCTTTTGTGGGCAGATACTCAATCACATTTCCAGATTTATCGTGATAAAAACTACCTTCTTTAAGTTGAGATCTTAAGTTTCTTAATTCTGTTGGAGCGCCAACTGGTGTTACTTTCTTTTTTTGTAATTCTACAAATTTATCTCTAGAAGGAATTAAAAAGAGCTGGTCATCTACAATCTTAGATGAATGCCCATTACACATGCTTTGAGTCCAGCCAACATTAAATACAAATTCAATGTTTTCAGGCTTTTCCTCTTTAAGCTTGTCAATGTTTGTTAAGAATCCTTCATATATAGGGGTTCCTTCAAAATCTTCCAACAAATTATATGGTACAAAGTCTTCTCTTACACACTTATTCCAAGCTTGAACGGGTACTGTATATCCAGTAGATTTTAACCTTCTTTGTCCATTTACAAATATGCTATTGGGATATGTATCTTTTTTGAATTGCTTACTAGCTCCACTAATAACAACCTTACCCTCTCCTTCAAGGGTAATGTTATTTAGATTTTCTAGGATTATTTTTTCTTCTAACTCATATACTCCTTCTTCTAGAATAATATGGGAGTCTTCTTTAATTTTGCCTAAGGCTTCTAATAATTGATTTGTATTTTTAACTTTGGTAAACATATGCATTGTGCTCCTTTTCATGTTTGATGGTGGAAGTAATACCATGTCCAGGATACACTTTAACATCTTCATTCAAGGTATACAACTTACTTTTAATAGAATCATTTAACATGTCCCAATCCCCAGTTCCTAAATCAGTTCTACCAACCGATTCATAAAACAAGGTATCGCCTGTAAAAAGACTTTGTCTAGCTAAAAGACAAATTGAACCCATAGTATGGCCTGGTGTATGAATTACTTTAATTTGCAAATCTCCTAATTGAATTATTTCATCCTCTTTTAAAGCAAAATCAGGTTTATTAAACTTTCTTTTTAAGCCAAACAAGATTGCACCATTTTTAAATGAACTTTCATACAGCTCAAAATCATCTAAATGGCCATAAATCTTAGCCCCTGATTTTTCCTTTAATTCATCCCCATAAAATATATGATCTACATGTCCATGGGTATATATTATCTTTTCTAATTCAGATTCTTCATCTTTTATTCTATTTAAAAGTATCTCAGCTTCTATAGCTGGGTCTATTACTATTGATTTTTTATCATTTGTGATTATATAAGTGTTTGAAGAGAGCATTTTTGAGCTCATTTTTATAATTTTCATCTTAACCTTTATTGTTCTTTTCTCTATTTACCTTATTTATCTTACTATCAATTATTATGGTTACAGGCCCATCATTGGCTATGTCTATTAGCATGTGCTCTGCAAATACTCCAGTTTTAACATCCAAAGAATACTTATCTTCAATGTATGTAACAAAGTATTTATACAAATCTTGAGCAAGATCTAAAGAAGCCGCCTTATCAAAAGAAGGCCTATTACCCTTTTTTGTATCAGCAGCAAGGGTAAATTGGCTTACAACCTGAAGCTCACCCTTTATATCCATAAGGGATTTATTCATTTTACCCAAATCATCAGCAAAAATTCTTAAGTTGACAATTTTATCTGCCAAATATTCAGCTTCCTTTGTATCATCTTCTTTTGTAACACAAAGTAAGACCATTAGGCCTTTACCAATTTTTGATATTAATTGATTATTTACCGAAACTGAACTTTTATTAACTCTTTGTATAACTGCTATCATTAAATTTTCCTCTTTTTTGAAGAACGAGAGATTTCAAAGACTTCTGAGATTCTTTTTAACTTTTTATTTAGATTTGTAAGTTCTTCTTTGTTCTTTATCATTACATGGAGTTTAATGTCTACATAGCCATCTTTGTTGATTTTAGCTTGTATTGAATTACATTGGATTTTTTGGTCAGTAATAATCTTTAAAATATCTGTAACCAAGTCAGCCCTATCATAGGATTTTAACTCTAATTGTGTCTCATATGAAGAGGTTGAATCAATATCCCAATAAACCTCAATTTCTCTTTCAGCAAATGAAGGGTCTGTTAAAACATTTATACAATCACTTCTATGTACTGTAACTCCTCTACCTCTGGTTACATAGCCTACAATATCATCTCCTGGTACTGGGTTACAGCATTTGCTAAGCTTTACTAAACAATTGGGAATATCTTTTACAATAATACCTGAAGAGTCTCTTGTACCTCTTTGTTTGTATTCAGTTTCTACAGGAACAATCTTAATCTCTTCTTTATGATCTTTACGATATTCATCTTTAAGCTTGGAAATAATCTTATTAGAAGTTATACCACCATAACCAATGGCACAAAACATATCTTCTACTTCCAAGAAATTATATCTTTCTAAAACCTTATCGTAATAGCTTGTTTTTAGAATATCTACAGGGTTAATACCTTGTCTCTTAATATCTTTAAGAAGTTGCTCTTTTCCCTTTTCAATATTTTCTTCTCTACGTTCTTTTCTGAAAAATTGCTTAATCTTAGACCTAGCTTGGCTTGTCTTTACAAGTTTAAGCCAGTCATTACTCGGTCCCTTTGAAGAATTACTGGTTATAATTTCCACTATATCCCCTGTTTGCAGCTTATATGTTAAAGGAACCATCTTATTATTTATCTTGGCACCTATCATTCTATTACCTACAGCTGAGTGAACATGATAGGCAAAGTCAATAGGATTAGATCCATAAGGAAGGTTAAGTACATCTCCTTTGGGTGTGAATACAAATACTTCTAAATCAAAAAGATCATTTTTAAGATTGGAGAAAAACTCATCTTCATCTTTAGTTTCTTTTTGCCATTCCATCCAAGATGAAATCCACTCTAAAGAAGAAGCTTGTTCCTCTTCATTTATGCTTTGCTTGTATTTCCAGTGGGCTGCAATACCAAATTCAGCAACCTTATGCATTTCCCAAGTTCTAATCTGAACTTCAAAGGGTTTACCTGTTTTACTAATTAAGGTAGTGTGTAAAGATTGATACATGTTCTTTTTAGGCATAGCTATATAGTCTTTAAATCTTCCAGGTATTGGTTTATAGCTATCATGGAGGATACCTAGAACAAAATAGCAATCTTTAATGTTGTTAACAATTATTCTTAGAGCAAAGATGTCATAAATTTGTTCCAAAGTTTTACTTTGAGCTACCATTTTTTTGTAAATGGAATATAAATGCTTAATTCTGCCTTCAACATTACCTTCTATTTTATTCTTATGCAAATCTTCATTTAGTTCATCTTTTAAGGCTTTTATTAAACTAAAGCGTTCTTCTTTATTGCTTTCCATTTTTTTGAACAAGTCTTCATATTCATCAGGATATAGGTGCATAAAAGCCAAGTCTTCTAATTCTGTCCTAAAAGAATACATCCCTAAACGATGGGCTATGGGAGCATATATTTCCATGGTCTCTTTGGATTTTTCCACTTGACTCTTTCTAGTCTTATATTCCAAAGTTCTCATGTTGTGTAATCTATCGGATAGTTTTACTATTATTACCCTAATATCCTTACTCATAGCCATAAACATATTTCTCATGTTTTCGACCTGTTGTTCTTTTTCAGTTTGTAAGGTTATGTTTGTAAGTTTACTAACTCCCTCAACTATTAAGGCAACTTCAGCACCAAACATTTCTTTAATGTCTTTAGCTGTATATTGAGTATCTTCAATAATATCGTGCAATAGGGCTGCTGCAATGGTTTTTGAGTTCAACTCTAAAGTAGCTATAATTCTAGCAACTTCAATACAATGGACTACATAAGGCTCACCTGAAGCCCTTCTTTGGTTTTTATGGGCTTCAAAAGCTGTTTTATAGGCCTTGTCAATTAGTTTAAAATTGCTATTAGGATTATAGCTTTTAACTTCTTCTATTAATTTTGAATAAAGTTGATCACAAATTTCCATTAGCATTAGCCTTTAAATATATTTTAGATTTATTAAGGTCTGTCTTACTATTATTAATACTTGTAACAATAATATGACTAAAATCATAATTAGTATATTTAATAATATCTAATTCTTGTAAAATATCAAGGCTTGTCAAAAATTTGTAAGGGCTACTATATGTATTTATGTATACTTTTTCTTTTATTCTGTTTCTTAAACTAAGATAAACTTCTCCAATTTCTTCTCTTGAAATTTCTTGATTTGTAATTGAATAAGCTAGCAAATCATCAATAAATTCTATATCTTTACTAAATTTGGCAGATTTAAGCTCGCAATTTAAATACTCTTTTTTTGCTTCTCTACCATTGTTCTGTCCTCTAATTTCATAATTTGAAATATTTAAAATAAGGTCATAGGTGCTTTCTTTAATAAATAACTTTTTGTAGGGGCCACCTTTAAAAAATATACAGTTAAAAAATGTATTTGTAGAATTATTCTTGAAGGTTAAAAGCAGGTGTTGATTTTCCAAACTCTCAGTTTCGCCTTTTCCTAGAACTTTTAAAAAAAGAAACTCTAAATCTCTTACAAGAAAGTCCATTTTCTCATTTTTGTTTCCATAGGGTTCTAGTTCATTCATAAACCTTCCTGTATTTAGGTTAATATCCTTTTTACAAATAATAAAATCTGGTGCATAGGTTTTTTCTTTTTTGGGTACAAAACCAATTTCTTTAGCATACTCATTTATGGCATTTGAAAAGCTCTCAATATTTTCATTAAAGACACTAAGACCTGCAGCATATTTATGGCCACCAAAGGTATCAATTAAGTCTTTAGTATTCTCTAGGGCTTGTATTATGGAAAACTCTGTAACTGATCTACAAGAGCCATAACCTTTATCTTTTTCTTTACCGCTTTTATCTATATCTAAAAGGATACAGGGTTTATTGTACTTATCTGCTATTTGTGCAGCTACTATTCCCAAAACCCCCCTGTCCCACTTTTCATCTGCTAGAACAACAATTCTTTTTTTAGAAAAATACTCATCTTCTTCAATTTTTCTTTCTACATCCTCATAAATAGATTTTTGTAGTATTTTTCTTTCTTCATTTTGTTCAATTAGATATTTTGCATAATTTTTAGTTTCATTCTTGTCTTTAGATACAAGTAAAGATATTGCAGCCTGTGCATTTCTCATTCTACCAGATGCATTTATTTTAGGAACTATATTAAAAAGTAAATGAGATGATTGCACTTTTTCTAGACCTTCAGGATAGGAGACTTCAAAAAGGCTTTTAAGACCCAAATTATCAGATTTAGAAAGTATATTCATACCTAGTTTACTTATTACCCTATTTTCTCCAATTAAAGGAACTATATCTCCAATAGTACCTATGGAGGCTAAATCTAAGTATTTAGAATAGGCTAAAGGATTGCTTGTTTTACTAGAAAGGGCTTGAATAACTTTTAGCACAATACCAGCACCTGATAATTCTTTAAATGGATACAATTCATTGGGATTTAGAGTGCAAATTAAAGCATAGGCTGACGGTAGCTGTTCTTTTGGAAGATGATGATCTGTAACTATTGTGTCAATTCCTATATCATTTAAAAACTCAACTTCTTCAACAGATGTGATACCACAATCTACAGTTATAAATAAATCAATTTCTTCTAATGCAAAATAGTTTTCCAAGGTCTCCATGGATAATCCATAGCCATGAATGTTTCTTTCAGGGATAAAGTAGTCCACATTAGCATTAAGGTCTTTTAAGAAAAGATATAAAATAGCAGTGGCACTAATACCATCTGCATCATAATCACCAAAAATCATTATATTCTCATCATTTTCAATTGCTGATAAGATTCTATCTACACTTATATCCATTTGATTGAATAAAAACGGATTTATAAGGTCATCTAAATTGGGGTATAAGTATTTATCTTCATCTAATATTTCTTTTTTTCTAAGGACTTCTTTTCTCAAATCTAGCTCTCTAATATCTAAGGTTTGAGAAAGATCCCATATACTTTTAAACATTATCTATACTCAATCATTCCTACAGGTGCTACCCCATCAATAAAAGATGATGCTGCACTATAATCGTTTTTTATTACTAGATTACCCAAAGTATCTATATACATCCAACCTGAGTTTTCATAGTCATCCACCTTAACAGCTGCTAAACCTTCGCTAAATGAATATGCCATATAGTATTTTGCTCTTATTACCAGTTCATTGTCCATGTTTATATAGCCATAATATGAGTTTCTATAAGAGTCACCGGTTAAAACTGGGCCTAAGCCATCACCAAAGGTTGAAGTATTATAATATTTTAAAGGAATTACAATCTCTCCCTTTTTGTTTATATAACCTGCATCATTTTTTTCAGGATCCATACTTAATTTTACAGAGGCTAAGCCTTGGCTAAAAAGTCCTGCATAAGAATATGTAGGTTCAATAACCACATTATCTTCCATATCTATATAACCACAAAGTCCAGCAGTACCAGAACCAATTTGAAACTTAGCTAAGCCTTCTGAAAAAGAAGCTAAGGCCTCATACTTAGGCTCTATCACATAGTTTCCTTCTAAATCTATAAAGCCCCAAAGATTATATGTTGCATCTTTTTCTCCTGATTGAACACAGGCTAAACCTTCAGAAAAAGGTAGTGCAAATTTAAACTTCTTATCAAAAACCACATTATTATCTTTATCTATGAAAACAAATGACCTATCTTCATCTTCACTTTTTACAAATAACTGTACAGGTGCATAACCATAAGAAAAAATGGATGCATCTTTATAAATATAATCTATAATAATATTTCCGTTTTTATCACTATAACCCCACCTATAATATTCATCTGCTCCAAGACGTACTGGATAGAGACCTTCTTTTCCAATCTTTATTCCGGTAAAGGTTGGCTCAACCAAATAATTACCTTGTGTATCAATAAGGCCATATAGTCTTACTGGAACCTTAATAATTGAACAAGAGGTAGATATAAGTAAAATTAAAGGTATTAAAACAAATAAAAGAATGTCTTTCTTAAATTTTCTCTTATTCATTATCATTGTTTTCTTCCTTTTTAATAAGTGCAATGTGTAAGTCCTCTAATTGAGCTGGATCTACTAGATTGGGAGCATCTGTAACTGGACAAATACCACTTTGTATTTTAGGAAAAGCAATAACATCTCTAATATTTTCAGTGTTTGTAATGCTCATAACCAGTCTATCTAAACCATAAGCCATTCCACCATGAGGAGGTGTTCCATACTTTAAAGCTTTTAGTAAAAATCCAAAGGATTCTTCAGCAGCTTCTTTTGTAAAACCTAAAGCTTTTAAGATTCTTTCTTGGAAATCACTGTCATGGATTCTAATTGAACCTCCGCCCATTTCTGTTCCATTTAAAACTATGTCATAGGCTTTTGCTCTTACTCTACCAGGATCTGATTCAAGAAACTCAATATCCTCATCCATTGGTGCAGTAAAGGGGTGATGTTTAGCATAATATCGTTGATCTTCTTCATCATATTCCAATAATGGAAACTCAGTTACCCAAAGAAATTCATACTTATCTTCATCAATTAAATCTAATCTTTTGCCCATCTCAACCCTTAGGGCTCCTAGGGAATCAAAAACTACATTGTTTTTGTCTGCAATAATAAGGATTAAGTCTCCACTTTCTCCATCTAGTCTTTCTTTTAAAAGTTCTACATGTTTTTCACTTAAAAACTTAGCAATAGAGCCACTTATACCATCTTCACCAATCTTAAACCAGGCTAGACCTTTTGCTCCATAGTCTTTTACAAAGTCGGTTAACTTGTCTATATCTTTTCTAGATAAGTTTTCAGCACCTTTTGCATTTATTCCTCTAATTGATCCTTTACTTTCTAATGCCCCATTAAAGACTTGAAAATCTGTATCATTTAAAATATCACTTAAATCCTTAAGCTCCATGGAAAAACGCATATCAGGCTTATCAGAGCCAAACCTATCCATGGCTTCATTATATGGCATTCTTCTAAAAGGTATTTCTATATCCAAATCTAGGGTCTTTTTAAATAAGCTTTTCAAGAATCTTTCATTGACTTCAATAATGTCATCAATTTCTACAAAACTCATTTCCAGGTCTATTTGTGTAAACTCTGGCTGTCTGTTTGCTCTGAGGTCTTCGTCTCTAAAACACTTTACTATTTGATAATATCTATCCAAGCCAGAAATCATCAATAGTTGTTTTAATAATTGAGGTGATTGAGGTAAGGCATAAAATTTCCCTTTATTAACCCTGCTAGGAACCAAAAAGTCTCTAGCTCCTTCTGGGGTGCTTCTTGTTAAAATAGGTGTTTCCACCTCTATAAATCCATTGTCATTAAAAAAGTTATGAACTATTGAGGTAATTTCATTTCTTTTTAAAAGATATTTTTGCTGGCTAGGTTTTCTCAAATCCAGGTATCTATATTGTAATCTTAGAAGCTCTTTAGTTGGGGTGTTTTCAGCCATATCAATAGGAGGAACATCGCTTTTTGAAAGAATCTTTAGCTCTTCACATTCAATCTCAATATCTCCAGTTGGAATATTGGGGTTTTTGTCTTCTCTTTCATTAACTCTTCCTACTACAGAAATTACATATTCATTTTTAAGCTCTAAGGCCTTGTTATATAACTCTTCATCTTTTTCTTGTCTAAAGACCAGTTGCAAAATACCGCTTCTGTCTCGAAGATCACAAAAAATTAAGCTTCCTAGATTTCTGCTACGATTTACCCAACCCATAACCTTTATGGTTTGTCCTATATTATCCATATTGAAATCAGCACAATATCCACTTCTATTAAAACCCTTATTGCTTTGCATATTTACCTCAAATTTTATTCTCAATTATTCTTTTTACTATAGAATCGATACTAATTTCCTTAGTTTCTTGATTCTCCATATTTTTTATTATTGTTTTGTTGCTTTCAATTTCATTTTCACCTAGAACAATATGATATTTAGCATTCTTTTTATCTGCAAACTTTAATTGTCCCTTTAAACTTCTGCTATTTATATCAAATTCTGCATATACTTCATTGTTTCTTAATTCAGTAACCAATTTTCTAGCAAGCTTAGCAGCCTTTTCTCCATGATAAGCTATAAAAAGGACTGGATTTTTTCTTACAGGTGCAATAAAACCAGAGTTTTCCATAGTATCTAATAGTCTTTCAAGCCCTATTGCAAAACCAATACCTGGGGCATCACTGCCTCCTAGGTCTTCTACTAAACTATCATATCTGCCACCAGCACAAATAGTATTTTGAGCACCGATTCCTTCTGCCATAAATTCAAAAACTGTTCTAACATAGTAATCTAACCCTCTTACAATTTTTTTGTTTACAACAAATGGTACATTCATTTCAGACAAACCTGTTTCTACTTGGTCAAAATGATCTTTACATCCTTCACAAACATGGTCTAAGAGCATGGGTGCGCCGCTAGAGATTTCTCTACATTTTTCAACCTTACAATCTAAAAGTCTCATGGGGTTAGTATCAAAACGCCTTTGGCAGTCATTGCACAAATCATCCAATTTATCCTTGTAAAAGTCCTTTAAAAGCTCATTGTACTTTGGTCTACACTCTTTGCAACCAATGCTATTTATATTAAGCTGAACATCCTTTAATTTCATAAGAGAAAAGAAATGATTTAGCATAACTAAAATCTCTATGTCAGCATCCGGACTTTGGGTTCCTAAAACTTCAGCCCCTATTTGATTAAACTCCCTATATCTTCCCTTTTGCACATTTTCATATCTATAGGCTGTAATGTCATAGTATAGTTTAATTGGCTGGGGTAAAGATGACATGCCATTTTCAATATAGCTTCGTACCACTGAGGCAGTGCCTTCAGGACGCAAGGTAAGAGATCTACCTCCCTTATCTAAAAAGGTATACATCTCTTTTTGTACTATGTCTGTTGTGTCCCCTACTCCCCTTTGAAATAATTCAGTATATTCAAATACTGGAAATCGTATCTCGTCAAAACCATAGTTTTCCAAGATTTTCGCAAAGGTATTTTGAACATATTTATACTTTTGAATCTCTTGGGGCAATATGTCTTTAGTACCTTTTGGTATTGATATTTTCATTACTTCCTCCTGTACGGAATTCTTCTAAAATGTATCTTGATTTACAAGCATAAGAAACATAAAGATAAACTTCTTCCGTTTTGTTATTTAATATCAAATAGGCTTTTTTGTCAAGATACCCCTATTAAGGCTTACAAAAAAAACTACTCACAAATCTCTTTTAGTTGATCTAAAATATCCTTATTATTAGTGAGATAAAAACTTCTCATCATATCATTTCCAAGGGCATCTTTAACATTTGTATTAATAGTTTCTTCATGACCCTTTAAGGTATGAAATGAAACATTATTCAAGTCTTGCTTTAAAGCATATGTAATGTATGAAGATAAAACATCTTTACTTAAATTAGTTCTAATATTTGCCTTGGAAATTTCAATTACAGAAGATATATTTGATAGGCTAAAGGCCTTTCTTAATATAGTTTTAATCATAACCTGTTGTCTTTTAATTCTGGCAATATCTGAAACTCCATCATATCCAACACCTTGTCTAAATCTTAAGAATTTAACAACATCCTCTCCACTTAAAGTTTGATAACCAGCAAAAATCTCAATATGGAGTTCTGCTCCTTCAGTAAAGTCATGATAAATCATATCAAAGGGAATTTCATACTCTATACCCCCTATAGCATCTACAACCTGCTCTATGGTGTCATAGGAGATTCTTACATAGTAATCCATATCAATACCTAGCAAAACCTCACAAGCTCCTAAAAGGGCCATAGAGGACTCTGCATCACTTAGATTAAGTAAGGTGCCATTATCAAATTGATTGTAATAGGAGTTAATTTTCCAATGATCAGGATGGTCCCTGTCTGCATCTGCATACCTTAGATAGGTGTCTCTAGGAATACTTAAAAAGTCAGTTTTTCCTTTTGTTTTATTTATAATGGCTACCCAAACAGTGTCTGCTAAGTTATAGTCTGCAAGTCCAAACAACAAGATGAAGTCTATATCATCTTCTGGAGAATAGACTAAGGGTAAATCATTAGGTTCTTCTTCAATTGGTTCTTTTCCTGGGTTATCTCCATTTTGAGGAGGTAGGGTTATGGTTTCAACCACATTAGTTGATGTTGGCTTAGGGGTCTCATATATTTCTGAATGCATCATATCCAAAAATATGAAGATTGCTATTGCCATACAAAGTATTAAAAGGGCTAGTGATGACAGTATAATTATACTTTTTTTAGGCTTACCGGTTTTTCTTTCTGTTTTTGCAACACTCATATAAATAAATTCTCCTATTAAAATCCAGGTTTGCCTAATAATTTAAACATACTCTTTTTATATGCTTCAACACCAGGTTGGTCGAAAGGATTAACTCCTAATATATAGCCACTAATTCCACATGCTATTTCGAAAAAGTAAACTAACATTCCATAATTAAATGCATCCATTTTGTCAATTTCAATAATGATATTAGGTACTTGTCCACTTAAGTGGGCTAACATAGTTCCTTCCATGGCCTTACTATTTACATATTGTAAAGTGCTATCAGCTATATAATTCAAGCCATCTTTATCCTCTTCATCAAAAGGAACCTTAATTGTAGAACCATCATCTTTTACATATAATACGGTTTCAAATAAATTTCTAATGCCTTCTTGCACATATTGTCCTAAAGAATGAAGATCTGTTGTATTTATTACACTAGATGGATAAATCCCCTTATTTTCTTTACCTTCAGATTCTCCATAGAGTTGTTTCCACCATTCACAAAAATATTGCAAGGTTGGATCATAAGCTACCATAATCTCTATAACCCTATTATTTTCATACAAGAGATTTCTTATAGCGGCATATTCTAGAGCTTGTTTTTCATTATCTGCTTGTGCTTTTTTAGCACCTTCAATGATTTGGAATATATCTATATCTGCTACAGCAATAGGAAGCAATCCACAAGCTGATAAAACACTGTATCTACCTCCAACATCAGAAGGTATTACAAAACTTTTGTAGCCTTCCTTGTTAGCCATTTGTCTTAAAACTCCAGTATCCTTATCTGTTGTTACATAAATCCTATCTTTAGCCTTCTCATTATATCTTTTTTCTAATTCAGCCTTTAAAATTCTAAAAGCAATTGCAGGTTCTGTTGTTGTACCTGATTTGCTAATAACATTCAAAGAAAAATCCTTATCCTTAATATAATCTAAAATATATTCATGATAAGAACCACTAATATTATTACCAGCAAATATTACTTCTGTTTTACCTTTTTTGTATCCATTAATAGCTTCAATAGCAGACCTTGCTCCTAAATATGAGCCCCCTATACCAATAACAATTAAAACATCAGAATTTTCCTTTATAGCATCAGCAGCTTCTTGAATTTCTAAAAGTTTATCCTTTGTCATAAGCTGTGGTAGATCCATCCAACCTAAAAAGTCAGACCCTTTAGAATCTCTTTTTTTCAATGCTTCTAGGGCCTTATTTGCTCTTTCTAAGAAATGTGAATATTCACCATCTTTTATAAATTCTTTACATCCTTCAAGATTTACTTTCATTCTTCCTCCGCTATTTTTTCTAATTTTATAACAGAAACTTCATAGGCAGTTTTTTGTGTTACATTGCCAAATCTATCTTTTTTCTCATAATCTCTAGATTGAAAGCGACCCCATATTCTTATATTGGTTCCAACTTCCATCTTTTCACAATATTTTGCATTTCTACCCCAGGTTATACATGGAATATAGTCACTCTTTTTATATGCCCTATTTATAGCTACCAAAAGGTCACAAATTTCTCTTCCAAAAGGAGTGGTTCTAAAGTTAGGTTGTCTACAAATAAAGCCATCAAAAAAAACATCGTTCAAGTTATCCAAATCATTAAAGTCTTCTACAATTTGAATTTCTCTTGCAAAGACATTTATAATTAATTTTTTTCTGTGACTTCCCTCTTGATTATTGTATGAACGGACCTGCCCATCTATTTTAACTTTGACCCCTATTTTTAATTCTTCTACATCAATTAAATGACCAGATACTAAAACTGGAATAATATCTGTTTGATTACTAAGTCTACTTACCTCTACATAGGTAGTATAAAAGGATTCTCCATACATCAAATGATTAAATACTGGCTCTTTATGAATAGCACCAGCAATAAAAATCTTGTTGTTATTTAAAACTTCCATATCGTTTATCATTTGAGTATCCCGTCCTTCTTTTGTAATCTTAGAATATGCTCCTTTATCTTAATTTTGTACTGTAAAATAAGTTTAGGATGAAATAAGTATTCTTTTTTCCTCTGTGATAAAAAAATGGTCGGAGTGACAAGATTCGAACTTGCGACCCCTTGAACCCCATTCAAGTACTCTACCAAACTGAGCCACACCCCGACTTGTTTTATTATAGCTTCAAATAATATTTTGTCAACATTATCCAAGGCCATAATAGGTCATTTATTTATCCTCCATATCACTAACTTCTTCCTCTTCTTCTGAGCCTAAATCTTCTTTGTCAACTTCAGTTCCTTCTTCAGCTTCATCTTCTGTTTCTTCTTTACTACCAATGTAGGTATCTTTGTCTTCAAATAGTTCTTTATAATCAGAATGGCCTGTTCTTGTTTCATCTTCATCTATTAAGGCTTTTAAGAATAAACTCTTATCTTTTGCTCTAAGTATGGAAATAATCAATAACATTGATCCAAAGAATATGGCACTTATAAGAGCTAGCAATCTAGATAATTTTATATCTGTATTAAACAGATAAAGTGGGTCAATTCTAATTCCTTCAATAAAGAATCTATAGACACCATAAGCTGTTGCATATATAGCTAAAGATCTACCATTAAAATACTTTCCATTTCTGCCTATTAATACTAGAAGTAAAAACAAGGAGAAATTTAAAACAAATTCGTAAAAGAAGGTAGGATGAACACCTATATAGCTAAAGGTAGAGTCATTAACCTTAGCCATTAAATCTGTGGTTACTAGACCCATTCTATAAAGTTCTTCTTCAATAGAACCTGCCACATTTCCACCAATTTTCATGCTTGTCATGGCAAAGTTACTTAAGAAACTTCCAGGATTAATAGGTAGTCCATAAGCTTCTTTGTTTATAAAGTTACCCCATCTTCCAATTGCTTGAGCTAGGGCAATATATGGAACCGCTAAATCAGCCAGTTTTAGAAAGTTTATTTTCTTAATTTTGCAATAAATTGCTGCTGCTGCAAACCCACCAATTAAAGCTCCAAAAATGGACATACCACCGTCTCTAACATTTAATATGTCACCCATAGTCCATTCTTGGTCTAAGCGACCTACTACATACATAAGTCTTGCAAAAACAACACCTGCAATAATTCCTATTAAACTAATATTTAAGATATCATCTTCACTTATCCCATATTTCTTTGAAGCTTTAAGGACTAATATAACAGCTAGAGTAACTGCTACAGCTATAATTAAACCATACCAATACACATTGAATCTTCCAATGCTAAAGGCAGTTCTACTAACATAAACTTCTAAGCCACCAAATAAATTAGGAAAAGAAATAACACTTTTCATTTAAACACCCCTTCTGTGATTAAAAATATATATTAAAAAGTATACTACTCGTCAATTTCATTTACAAGTAAAATATCCTTTTCAATAGCTTCAATCAACTTTTCTTTATTTTCAAATTTTTTTTCTTCTCTTATAAAATCTAATAATTCAACTGTAATTTCTTGATTGTATAAATCAAAATTCTTCTTATCTAATATATGAGTTTCAAAATACACTCTATTATCTATCCTACTTTCAAAGGTAGGTTTAATACCAATGCTAGTTATACTTTTATATACCTTATCTCCAATATGGGTATTGGAAGCATAAACACCAAATTTAGGAATAACTAGCTCTTCATTCATGTATATATTTGCTGTTGGATATCCTAGAACAATACCCTGTCTATCACCATGCTCTACTAAACCGGTTACAAAGTATGGCCTACCTAGCAGTTGATTTGCCTTTTTAACTTCACCTTCTTGTAAATATTTTCTTATTAAAGTAGAACTTATGGTTAAATCACCCATACAGATTTTTTCAATTGCTATTACTTCTATATCATATTGGCTACACAGGCTTTTTAAAGTGTTAATATCACCTTTTCCCTTGTTTCCAAACCTATAATCAAACCCAGTTATAACAACCTTGGCATTTAATTTGTTTTTTAAATATTTTTCTACAAAATCTTCAGGTTCTGTCTGGGCATATTCTTTATTGAACTCTTCTATATAAGTAAAATCTAAGCCAAGCTGGCTTAAAAGACGCAATTTATCTTGAAACCTTATAATTAGTTTTGGCCCTTGTGCTTGTAGTACACTCATGGGATGTTTATCAAAGATATAAGCTAAAGAATAAATTGATTTTTCTTTTGCTAAGTCCACCGCTTCTTTAATGAGTCTTTTATGGGCAATATGGAGCCCATCAAAGTTACCCAAGGCTACAACAGTTTTTTTAGGAAAGGAAAAATCGTCTTTTTTATAAATTATCTTCATACATTACCTGCTTTACAAATTATCTATCTTTTAACATTACCTTGTTTTTTATAATACCTTTTGTCACAATTGATAAGGATATTATATTGTTTTTCTCATCTTTTATAAAGTACTCTCCATCTTTTTTGGTGCATTCAATTTTAATGCCATTTACAAATCTTAATAAATCTCTATCATTTAAAACTATTTCATCAAAATCAAAGATTTCTTCCAAAGGTATAAAAATGGAATCAAGGTCTGAATTGTCATAGTGTTTTTTAACATCTTCCACTTTTAAGCTATCTTTTAAATCAAAGTTTCCAACAGAAAGCCTTGTAAGCTCACTCATTGTTCCATAGGTCTTAAGCTTAAGACCTATATCATGACATAAGCTTCTTATATATGTGCCTTTAGAACAATATACATCCATCTTTATTGTTTTTACTGAATATAATTCAAAAGATCCTTTTTCTATTGAGATATTATTTATATCAAAAATTTCTATGGGACTTTTTTTTATTTCTACTTCTTTGTTTTCTAGGGCATATTTGTATAACCTTTTTCCTTTAACTTTTTTAGCAGAAAAAATAGGAGGTTTTTGCATCTGCTTTCCTAAAAAGCTCATTATAACTTCCTTTATATCTTTATCATCTATAAAGTCAGAATTTTCTAAATTTTCAATTTCACCACTAATGTCATAAGAATTGGTCTTTAGACCTAAAATCATTTTAACCCTATATACTTTATCAGCTGCTTGAATATATTCTGCTAATCTTGTTGTCTTACCAAGACAAACAACCAAGACACCTTGGGCTATTGGATCTAGGGTGCCTGTATGACCAATTTTAATTTTTCCAAAAATATCTTTGAGTTTTCTAATTTGTTTAAAAGAAGAAATATCTTTTTCTTTGTATAAATTTATAATTCCATTCATAATTAGGTGTTTGGAAAACTACTTTCTAGTGTTTTTAAAATACCGGCTAAAAGCTCTTCAATCTGTAATTCAGAAGCTATACCTGCAGCCCTAGAGTGTCCTCCTCCTCCAAATTTTGCAGCTATTTTTGAAACATCAATCTTATCAGTGTTAGATCGCAAACTGGCCTTAACCAAGGATACTCTAACTCTTTCTCTTATAAATATCCCAACCTGAACGCCTTCGATGTTTTTTGCTATATTTACCAAGCCTTCAAAGTCTTCATCAGACACCTGGACATCATCATAGTCTTCTTTTTTCAATTTAATAACTGCAACCTTGTTATCAAAATAGAGGCTAATATTTGAAATAGCTTTTTTCATTAAAAACAATTTATTCATGTTGGTTCTTTCAAAGACCCAATCTGAAATAGTTTCTATGCTTATTCCATATTGACATAACTCAGCTGCAATTTGAAATGCCTTAGCACTTGTATTTTGATATCTAAAACCGCCAGTATCTGTTGCTATTCCCACATAAAGGGCTTGAGCAATGTGAAAGTCAAGACTTCTTTGATCCTCTTTTAAAATATCATAAACAATTTCCGCTGTTGAACAAGCTTGTGTATTTATGTAGTTAAAATCAGCAAAGGAATCATTGGTAATATGATGATCAATATTATAGGTTCTCATGCCTTTAAATAGGTCTATCCTTGTTCCTAAGCGACTTGTGTCCCCTGTATCCAAGACAATGCAGACCTGGTAATCGTATGATTTGTTTTCATCATATATTTCAATTTTGGAAGACCCAATCATGAAGGTATAGATATATGGAACCTTTTCTTCCATGAGAATCAATGTTTCTTTTCCTAAAGATTCCAAACAAGAGGCCATAGCCAAGCAAGAGCCGATAGCATCTCCATCGGCCATCACATGGGGTAGGATCAGGAATCTTTCAAATTCTTGCAAATCATTATTCAGTTGCTTTGTTATTTCTGTTAACTTCATCAATCAGTTTACTAATTCGCATACCTTCTTCTATATAATCATTATTCTTAAATCTAATTTGAGGAATTGTACGCAGTCTCATTCTTTTTCCAAGAACCTTTCTTACATAGCCTGCAGAGTTTTCTATTACTGAAAAACTCTCTTTTTTCTCTTCATCAGATCCCATAAGGCTAATATGGACATCAGCATAAGATAAATCATTTGTAATACTCACATTAACTATGGAAAAAATAGCTGTTAATCTAGTATCTTTAATCTCATTTGTTAATATTGAATTGATTTCCTTTTTAAACTCACTATTAAGTCTTTCTACTCTTTTTTCTCTCATTCTTTAATTACCTCTATGTTATAAGATTCTATAATATCGTTGATTTTTAAATCATTAAACCTTTCAATGGACATACCACATTCATAGCCAGCTGCAACTTCTCTAACATCATCTTTAAAACGTTTTAAAGAACTTAGCACACCATCATATACAGTAATACCATCTCTTACTAATCTTACTTTGGACTTTCTGAATATCTTGCCATCTAAGACCATACAACCTGCAACTGAACCAACTCCAGTAACCTTGAAGATTTCTCTTACTTCAGCATGTCCATAGACAACTTCTTTTGTCTTAGGCTCTAACATACCCTTCATGGCCTTTTCCAAGTCTTCTATAGCATCATAAATTACATTGTAAAGTCTAATATCTACAGACGCTTGTTTTGCTGCTTCATTTACATTACCTAAAGGTCTTACGTTAAATCCTACAATAAGAGCTCCTGAAACCTCAGCTAAAGAAACGTCAGTTTCTGTAATGGTTCCTACTGCAGCATGTACCACATTAATTCTAACTTCATCAGTGGATAATTTAACTAAAGAATCACTTAAAGCCTCAACAGAACCTTGAACATCAGCTTTAACAATAATATTCAAGTCTTTAATATCACCAGCTTGTATCTTTTCAAACAAGTCATCCAAGGTAGTTATCTTCTTGGTTGTTCTTTGCATTTGTCTTTCATGCTTACGTCTTTCAGCCAAGGATTTAGCTGTTCTTTCATCATTAACAGCATAGAATATTTCACCAGCATCAGGTGGTGAGTCTAGACCCAGTATTTCAACAGGCATAGAAGGTCCAGCACTTTCAATTACCTTGCCCCTATCATCATAAAGAACTTTAATGTTTCCAACTGAAGTACCAGATATAATATAATCTGTTTTTTGTAAAGTACCTCTTTGTATTAGTAAAGTAGTAATAGTTCCAGCTCTTTCCACTCTTGACTCTAAAACAATACCCTTTGCTTGACTGTTAGGATTAGCTTTTAGTTCAAGTATTTCTGCTGATAACAAGATGGTTTCTAGTAGATCGTCAACACCTTGTCCAGTTTTAGCTGAAACTGGGATACACTCTATTTCACCACCAAACTTTGTGGCTATTAGGCTGTGTTCCATAAGCTGTTGCATAACTCTATCAGGATTTGCTGCTGGTAAGTCTATTTTGTTAATTGCAATAATAATAGTAACATTAGCGGCTTTAGCGTGGTTAATAGCCTCTATTGTTTGGGGCATAATACCATCATCAGCTGCAACTGTTATAATTGCTATATCAGTAACATCTGCTCCTCTTTTACGCATAGATGTAAAGGCTTCGTGACCTGGAGTATCTAAAAAGGTAATAAACTTATCATGAACCTTAACCTTATAAGCACCAATATGTTGTGTTATTCTACCAGCTTCTTTTTGAGCTACATTAGAATTTTTAATATAGTCTAAAAGTGAGGTTTTTCCGTGGTCAACATGACCCATAACTACCACAACAGGAGGTCTATCCTGTAAATCTTCAGGCTTATCATCTTCATCATCAAACAAAATATCTTCTTCAGTTACAATATTCTCTAATTCACTGGTAATACCGTATTCGTCAGCTACCAAGGCTGCTGTATCAAAATCAATATTTTCATTAATACTCATGACATCAGCGCCCATCATAAGTAATTTACCTAAAACGTCTGAGCCTGTCTTCTTAATTTTTTCAGCAAACTCTTTTACAGTCATTTCTGGAGGTAATTTAACAAATTTTAGTACTTCAATTTGAGGCTTGATACCCTCTTTTTTCTTTCTTCTTCTTCTTTTAGCACCATCATTATAGAAGGTGTTAAAAATATCATCATCTGTTAATTTTCCTGTATCAATGGCACTTTTTGGTGTAATTAAATTCTTATCGAATTTATCTTGTCTAGAAGCTGCATATCTATCAACAGAGGTTTCCTTCTTAGTGTCTTTAGCAGAAGACTTGTCTGCTGGCTTTTTACCATAATCTTTTTTAGGTGTTCTAGCTTTATCATGCTTTAAAGGTATAGTTTCTGCAGGTTCATCAGAAGTTCCTCTTTTAACATATGGTTTACCTTTTGCTTGTTGTGTACCAGGCTTTTTAAATCTATCATCATCCTTTGTAGCACCAGTAGGTCTTGGGCCAGTAGGTCTTGGGCCTGTTTGTCTTGAATCTTTGGCAGGTCTATCTTGGCCTCTTTTATCATCTCTTCTATCGCTTCTAACACTTTTAGTCTTATCATCAACAAAAGTAGCTCTTTTATCTTTTTCAAAAACCTTTTTCTCAGTTTTTTTATCAACCACTTCTTTTGTTTCAACCTTAGGACTTTTATCTAAATCAATATCAACTTTTGTTTCAACTTTTTCATCAGTCTTAAGATCTGCTTTATGCTCAACTTTGGCTTTAACTTTTGTATCATCTAAAATATCAGCTTTTAAAGCAGGTTCTTCTTCAGTTTTTGTTTTTACTACATGCACTTTAGCCTCAGCCTTTTCAACTTTCTTAGTACTAGCTTCTTTTTCGGGCTTTTTGCTTTTTTCTTCATGTTTAATATGCCTAATAGTGGATTTGGTTTCTCCATCCTTGGTTGTCTTTACAACTACCACTACAGGTTTTCGGTCTTTTTCATCCCCTTTATCTTTTGTTAAAGATTTGGCAGGTGCCTTTATTACAACAGTCTTGCTGGGAGAATCTGAAGAAGGAGCGGATATAGTAACACTTTTTTCTGATTTACTAGTGCTTGATGGCCTTTTAATTCTATAGGCATCATAAAGCATTTGTTCTTGAGATTCTGTTAAGACTGTATTAACATTACATACAATACCCAGTTGTTCTAGACGTCTTATGACCTCACTGGGCTTTTTATCTATTTCTTTTGCTATTTCGTTTACTCTTTTCCCCATATATTTCTCCTTAATTTAAAGGCCTTATAATCCTTGTTTATACTTCTTCTATGTAATCATAAAGGTTTTTATACAATTCCTCATATTTCAAACCTGGGAAATTTCTCTCAATTATGTGCAGTTTCTTAGACTTATCTAAGCATTCCCTATTTTTACATATATAAGCGCCTCTTCCGTTCTTCTTTCCAGTTAAATCCATTAAGACACTTTTCTCTTCAGAAAGAACCAATCTAATAAGGTCTTTTTTGGGCTTCATGTCTCTGCACACAAGACACATTCTCATTGGTACTTTTTTAGTCTTCCTCACCATGTTGATCTTCACCGCTATCTATATATATTGCATCCAAATCACTTAAGACAGGTTTTTCCTGAATTAGTGGTTCGTCTGAAATCAAATTCTGTTCAATAATATTTCTAAGTTCAGTTTCAGGTATAATATCAATTTTCCAATTTGTAAGTTTAGCAGCTAATCTGGCATTTTGTCCTTCTTTACCTATAGCCAATGACAATTGGTTATCAGGTACAGTAACACGGGCTTTTATTTCTGATTCACCAGCATCATTCAAGGCTTCAAGAATATCTACTCTAGAAACATCAGCAGGACTTAAGGCTGCTGAAATATATTGGGCAGGATTTGGACTCCACTCAACTATATCGATTTTTTCTCCTCTTAACTCTTCAACTACATTGGAAACTCTTATTCCCCTATGGCCTATGCAGGCACCAGTGGCATCAACATTGGCATCTTGAGAAAATACTGCAATCTTTGTTCTTGCACCAGGTTCTCTTGCTATATCTTTAATCTCAACAATACCATTTTGAATTTCTGGAACTTCCATTTCAAATAGTCTTTTTACTAAATCAGGATGGGTTCTTGAAACAAAAATCTTAGGTTCTTTGCTGGTTTTCTTAACATCAAATACAAAGGCTTTAAACTTTAGGTTAACTCCATATCTTTCGCTGGAAACTTGTTCTTTTCTAGGTAAGATTGCTTCAGTATTACCAAGGTCTAAATAAACTGTTTCATTTTCAACCCTTCTAACTACTCCTGTAACAATCTCTTTAAGCTTGTTTTCATAAATATCTAAGATTTTTGTTCTTTCTGCATCCTTGATTCTTTGAAGTATAACTTGCTTAGCTGTTTGGGCTGCAATTCTTCCAAAGTCTTTGGGAACCATCTTTTCTTCAAACTTAAGAAAATAACCTACTTCTACATCCGCATATTCTCTTGCTTCATCTATTAACATATCGTTTTGTTCATCAACTATTTCATCAACTATATTCTTAACCTTGTATAGAGTGAAATCACCTGTGTTTATGTCCATTTCAACTTCAATGTTTTGTTCTGATCTAGTATGTTTTTTGTAAGCGGAAGCTAGGGCTGCCTCAATTGCTTCAATTAGAGTATCCCCTTCTATTCCTCTTTCTCTTTCTATTTGTCTTATGGCTTCAATTAAATCTGTATTTTGTCTTAAGCCGCTCATTTATTCTTCCTCCTAAAATTCAAAAAAGCGTGTAATCTTTGAGATTTCTTTATTTTCAAAGGACTTTTGCTGTCCTTCAATTTCTATAATTGTGTTAAGTTCGTCCCTATTTAACAAGACTCCTTCAAAACTTTTCTTTCCTTCAAACTGTTTATATAATTTAATACTTACCTTTGAGCCTTTAAATACTTCAAACTCTTTATTGGTTCTTAAACTCTTTGCATAGCCTGGTGAACATACTTCCAATTTAAATGGTACATCTATATCCATAAGGTCAATCTCAGGATCTATAGCTCGGTGAAGCTTTTCACATAAATCAATAGTAATTCCTGTATCTTTGTATATGTATATTCTTAAAAACTTTTCCTTGTTTTCAGTAAGATACAAGACATCTAACACTTCAACACCAATCTTTTTGGCCTCTTCTTCAGCTATTTTGTAAGTAGTTTCTATAAATTCTTTTTTCATCATCACCTACTCAAAAATTAAAGAGTGGCAAGCCACTCTTTTGTACTTTAGAAAATATATCACAAGTATGCAATATTGTCAACTTTTACTGGCTAAATATCGAAAATAACCTGAGAACTAACATCAATACTTCTAAGATAACCATCTCTTTGAAGTCTGTCTTTTAAATCCAAACTAATACCTGTTTTAAAAAGGAAATCCTCTAAACTTACAAAAGGTCTTTTGTTATATATAGTATTCATTTCTTCTTCAGAAAGATAACCAATAAATTCTAAGGGTTCAATTAAGGTTTTAAAATCATCTTTAGCTACATAGTTATCTCTACCTGACAAAAGCACATCTGATTTTTCAATTTTAAAGAGATTTATGTACTTACTTCTATCATTTTTATACCTATTAATATATTCAAGAGCAAACTCTTGTGGATAGTTATCTTGATACCACTTTAAGGTAAGTAGATTTTTTGCGTGTATTAGGGCTTCTTTATTAGTAATAGCGTATTCAATCTTTCTAGCTGCTTCTTTATGCATTTCAGAGATTTGAGATAATCTCTCAATATCTTCTTCAAAGCATATAATATCTAAAACTTCAGCTAATCTTTGTCTTAATAAATCCTTTCCATTATCAAACCAGGTTCCCTTTCCATAGGCTAATCCCAAACATCCTAGAAATTGTTGAAATACTATGGGCTTAACTGTTTCTATAACATCTCTTAGTTTTGGGTCTGGAGTAACTTCATAGACCTTAGAAAAATCCATTGCTTCTATTGTGTTGTAATCAGGCATCTGTTTTGTCCATTTATTTAGATTACTAATCATAGTCAAATCTTGATTTGGTTTTAAATAGATGGTAGGAAAGTATTCTTTTAAGATATCTGCACTAAAATAGGTTACAATCTCGTCTTTTTCTATTTTTACAGGAGTAAAATCATAAATGCTATAACCTTTATATAAAAAGTGAATAACAGTATACTTATCAAATTTCACGAAAAATGGTCTATACTTATCTGAGTTTTCTAAAAGAAGTTTTTCAATTTCTAAAATATACTCTGCTGGAACATGTAATTTAAATTCTTTTCCAGTTTCTGGTATCATACCGCTTAAACAATCTTTACATAGCATACTAAAAATATATGGAAAAGGCATGCTCTCAGCATAGTAAAGATATTGATTTTTGGTTAAGTAATCCATTATTTCTTTTAAAAGAATAACTAAAGAAGCTTTTCTTTCTTTAAGTATTTGATTAATTTCTTTTTTAAATTCTTCACTTTCATCGTCTAACTGCATAAGTTTTGCATTTTCTAATACATCTTCTATTTCATAAAACTTCTTTATAGGCTCTATTGTTTCTATAGTCTTACTTAAGATATTTGGATTTTCTACAATTACTCTATTTGCAATACTTTTTTCTAAATAAGAAAACTCTTCCAACAATTCATTTGTTGTCTTAAACTCTTCTTTATCCAAACTATTTGGAAAGGAGCTTGCAATTCCCAATACATTACTCTTATGAATTCGTTCACATAAAAACTTATTAATATTTCTTAACTCATCAGCTTTTGTGATTAAGTTACCTGCTACAAGTCTATTTAAATGATTGTCAGATAAAATATTGATGTAATCATAAAACTCCATTCTTGCATCTAAGAGCTCTTTACTAACATCAGAAAATAATAGACTATATATCTCTCCTTCACTGTTGTATGATCCTATAAATAGTCCTTTTCTGTAAGCTTGAAGATAGCTTCTAGGGATATTTTCCCAATCAGTTTTATTTTTAGAAATAAGTCTATATAGGTTTTTTAAACCTTCCTTGGTTTTTACAGTTAGTGAGACATTATAAGATTTGTATTTGTCTTTTTCAGCCCAATCTTTTTTTGCTATAAATTTAGGTATATCCGAATAATTAGTAAAATGCTTTGAAAGTAAGTTTACAATTTTCTCTCCAATTTCCACTAAATTTTCTAATTTTGAACCTAACATGAGTAAGAAGGTTTCACTGGTATAGCGTTTATTATCAATAACTTCAAATATTCTTTTAATATCCAATACAAAAAGACCACTTTTTACTAAAGTTGGTAGATAAGTATCTTCTAGGGCTTCAGAAAAATAGTAAAGAGGCATATCTTTACAGAAATTACTAATGCCAACTAAATCTTCCTTATTAAAAAATACCTTTTCAATGCTCTTATCTTGGTTAATTTTAAGCATATTTACTCTTTTATCATCTGTTAGAGCAATACATAGTTCATAGTCAATATTTCTTTTAATTAAATTGTATACTCCCCCATCTTCTGTCATTAGTACAGGAAGCTTAGCTGAGTAAATAGGCTTAAAATTGTATTGAGAACCTAGCATCTTTTTATTTATTTCTAAAAATGAATAAATATCTTCTTGGGGTAATACTCCAAAGGCAGTATGTTTCCATTTAGAAATGGTCTCTAAAAGCAGATCAATATTAACAGCATTTGTATCAAAATTGAACTCTATCCTTTTAACCTTAGATTTATCTTGTCTTGATGTTATGTTTATTTCTTTTACAGAGTCAACATTTATAAAATACTCACTTTTATATCTATCTAGTTGATGTTTTCCCTTAACATAGACTAATCTTGATTGAGATAGTATTTCTATATAATTTTTTATAGCCTCAGCACCTTTATTAAAAAACTTTTTACATACAATACTTCCACTAGAGTCTTTTAGTCCAAATTCTATTAAGTATGAATACTGAGTATCAATCTCTTTAAAGTATGTTACCTTTCCTTCGAGTAAGACCTTGTAAATATCAGAACTTAATTCCATTATTTTTAAACTGCTCTTAATATCTTCTGATTTTTCAAATTCTTCATCAGAAATATCAGGTACTATTTCTGGCCTATATATTGGTTCTTTTAAAATACTTTCATAGGATTTTTCTAAAAGTTTATCAGCATCTGGGCTTTCTTTAAAAGATAATTTAAACTGATAGCCTATGTTTAACCTTTTAGCAGTATTTATAAAAAAGGAATCTAAAGCACTCGGTTCTACAAGCCTTGTCACCTGAATAGGAAGAAAAACCTCTACAGACCTATCAAAGATTTTATACTCACTTAAACTTTTGAATATTGCAAGTAACTCAAACTCAAGAAAAAAAGAAGATATCGCATCTTGAACATAAAAATCAAGCATATTTAGATCCAGATCTTTATGTGTAATATCTAAACTAATCTTTTTGATATTTGAAGAAAACTTATACTTATCTTTAAGATTTTCTAAAAGAAGAGAATATTTTTCGTACTCAATATATTTAGTAGAAAATATCTTTATTACTAATTCTTTTTTTTCTTTAAAAAATATGAACTTTTCCACTACAATATTTTTATCTAGCATTTATCCAACTCTTCTAAGAAAGCTTCTATAGCCAAACTTTCATCTAAGGTCTTAATAATTTCACCCTTTTTAAATATTACTGCTTTTTTATTCCCAAAAGCTATGCCTAAATCAGCATATTTTGCTTCATTTATACCGTTTACAGAACATCCCATTACAGCAATGTCTAAATTCTTTTTAAGAGTTTTTGTTTTTTCTTCAACAATTCTAACAACCTCAATTAAATCAATTTTAGTTCTTCCACAAGTTGGACAAGAAATAATGTTAACACCATATTTCTTTATTTCCATATAATTTAAAATATCCTTTGCAACCTCTACCTCTTTGACAGGATTATCTGTTAAAGAAATACGAATGGTATCTGAAATTCCTTCATTTAATAAAATACCTAGGGCTAAGGATGATTTTATTGTACCTTTTAACAAGGTCCCAGATTCGGTTATGCCAACATGGAGAGGGTTATCAAACATATCATTTAATCTTCTATATATTTCTACAGTTTCCATGGCATTTGTAGACTTTGCAGCAATAACAAAATTATCAAAATCAAAGTCCAATAACATTTTTACCTGGTCTTTAACTGCATGTATTACAGCATCAACACAAGGACCTTGGTAAATATCATAAAGCTCTTGGGGTAATGAACCTGTATTTACCCCAATTCTAATAGGTACCTTATATTCTTTTGCTGTATCTACAATTTTTTTAACCCTATCAGGACTTCCAATATTTCCTGGATTAATCCTTATCTTGTCAGCACCTTTTTTTATAGACTCAATAGCAATCCTATAATCATAATGTATGTCTGCAACCAAAGGAATCTTTATATTCTTCTTAATCTTCACAATATTATTAGCAGCTTCCATATCAAATATTGAAACCCTAACAATGTCACATTCAGCCTCTTCTAGCTCATGAATCTGCTTTATAGTTGCTAGAACATCATTTGTATTGGTATTTGTCATAGATTGAAGAGCAATATCAAAGTCACCACCAATTTTAACTTTACCAATAGATATTATTTTCTTTTTTTTTCTTAATTTATTAAAATCCATTTTCATGAAAAACCTCTTGATTATTACTATTATAATTTATAGGGTAAGAAACTGTATATGAAGATATAAGCAAATCTTCTTTTATTTCAATTATCTACTCTTATATAGTTCTCATACAAATATTACTATTAATTATAAATGAAAGCTACTTGAACAATCTAACTATATCATTAAATGTAGTAAAAAAGAGTAATACTAAAAGTAATCCAAAGCCAACTGCAGTAATAATTTTCAATTTGTTTTGATTAATAGGTCTACCAATAATCCATTCTATTGAGTGTATTACGATTTTTGAACCATCCAAGGCTGGAAAAGGAATTAAGTTCATAACACCTAAATTTATGGATATAAAGGCCATCATATTGACCAAATTCAACAAGAATAAAATGAAGGTTGGTTGTCTTATCTGGCTTCCAATTGTTGAAACAATCCCTACAGGGCCCATCATATCAGATAACTTTACTATTCCTAAAACTAGCCAGACAATAGATATTAAAACTGTTTTAACCACAGATATGGAGTAAAGTACTGCGTGTTTTATTGCTTGAAATACATTTATGTCTGAACCATAATAGTAAATTCCTAAGTCATAATACTCAGGACTTTCACTTTCGATAGTCTCAAATTCCAAATCTATTACTTGATTATCCCTTAAGACTGTAACCTTAATGCTACCTAGACCATTTTTAGTAACTAAAGAACTTAACTCATTGACATTTTTGACTTTCACATCATTAATGTGGGTTATTTTATCATTAACTCTAAGACCAGCTAAATAACCATTGGAAGATTTGTCCAAATCTGTCACCGTGGTACTATCACTTTGAGTATTAATGTTAAGCATTATTCTTTTTCCACCTTTTAATTGTGGAATAACTTGAATTTCATTTTTAACATTGTCTCTTGAATAAACAACAGATAAAGTTTCAGCTTTTTTTAAAGGATAAAGAGCTAATGATATTTCAGAAGGATCTAGTATTCTTTTTCCATCCACTGAAATAATTTTATCTCCATCTCTAAGACCAGCTTCATACAAGGGGCCATTTTCATCAATTATTGTATTTGTGCTTAAGGCATAACCTGAAAAGGAAAAAAGGATAGAAAGAATTAGAATAGCAAAAACCATGTTAAAAACAGGTCCTGCCAGAGAAACTAGGATCTTTTTATAGGGTTTTGCTGAAAAATATGAAGTTTCAGATTCAATATCTTCTTCTTCACCTTCTAAAGCTACAAAACCTCCAATAGGAATGGATCTTAGACTGTAAGTTGTTCCTTTGTATGTTTTACTTATAATCTTTGGTCCCATAAAAAGACCAAATTCCATAACCCTAATGCCACTTAATTTAGCAGCTATAAAATGTCCTGTCTCATGAACTATAATAATTATACTCAATGCCAATAAAGCAACTACAATACTTAAAAATGTTCCCATCAATTAACCTCCACAGACAAGGCTTTTTCCTTTGCCCATCTATCAATTTCTAATATTTCCTCTATGCTCTTTGGATTAGTTTTGGTATGTTGATCCATAACTTTCTCAATAATATATCCTATATCCAAAAAGTTAATTTTCTTTTTCAAAAACAAGTCTACACAAACATCGTTAGCTCCATTTATTACAACTCCTAAAGAACCCTTTTCCTTTACCACCCTATAGGCAAGTTCTAAGCACTTAAACTTTTCAAAATCTGGTTTGAAAAAGCTTAGCTGATACTTAGTCAAATCCAAGGCTTCAAAAGAATTTTCATATCTTTTAGGATAAGTTAAAGCATACTGTATAGAAATTCTCATATCACAAGCGCTTAATTGAGCCTTAACGCTCAAATCCTCATACTCTACTAAAGAATGAACAATGCTTTGAGGGTGTATCAAGACATCTATTTTATCATAGGACATATGGTATAGGATAGATGCCTCTATAAGTTCAAAGCCCTTATTCATCATTGTAGCACTATCTATAGTTATTTTCTTACCCATATCCCAATTAGGATGTTTTAAAGCTTGCTCTAGAGTAACTTTTTTCAAGTCTTCCCAGCTTAAAGACCAAAAGGGTCCTCCACTAGCTGTTAGATAAATCTTTTTAATAGGATTATCTTCTAAGCACTGCAAAATAGCAGAATGTTCAGAATCAATGGGGATAATCTGGCAATTTCTTTCTTTTGCTTTTTGTAATAGTAACTCCCCTGCTGCTACAATGGATTCCTTGTTTGCTAAAGCTAGCCTGTTACAGTTATCTAAGGCATAATAAGAAGGCTCAATTCCGTCACTACCCACAAGGGCATTTATAATTATGTCGTATTTTTCTTCTTTAATACAAGAAAGATTTGCATCAATTCCTTTATAGACTTTTAAATCCCAATTAGATGCTAACAGTTGGAATTTTTCACCACTTAAATTGTCATTAACACCTACATACTTAAGACTAGGTAAAAGGTCATAATCCTCTATTATAGAGCCTAATAGGGCATAATTAGACTTTATTGTTGCTGCTACTATCTTATAACCTAATTGTTTACAAACCTCTACAGCATTTTGGCCTATAGAGCCTGTAATACCTAAAATACAAACATTCATTAACTCAAACCTACTAAAGATAAGATTAGATAAACTGAAGGGATTATAAAGATTATTGAATCTAATCTATCCAAGGCTCCACCATGACCAGGCATGATTTTGCCAAAATCTTTTGCTTTAAATTCTCTTTTTATAAAAGAAGCACACCAATCACCAAATTGACTCAAAATTGCAACTGGGAAATAGAGTAAAAACAAGACATACCACTTAACTATAGTTTCCTGAAAAAAGTAGTTTAAAGCTATAGTATAAAGGGTAACCATAATTATTGAACCAATAGCACCACCAATGGCACCTTCTACAGTCTTGTTAGGACTTACCTCTTTTATAATCTTTCTCTTACCATATTTATTTCCAATTATAAAGGCCCAAATATCACAACCAAGCGCTCCTAACCAAACATAAACAAAAAGATAATATCCTTTATCCATACTTAAAATTAGAACTGTAAAAGACAAAAGGATTACTGTGTATAAAAAGCCAAATACAGCGTAAGCAACTTCATTTAAAGTCTTTATTTTGTAAAATACTGAAGCTGTTAAAATAGTTAAAGTAAAAAACACCATTATTAGAATATTTATTGTGTAAAGATACTCTCTTGGAATAATAGAAAGATGAATTGTCAAATAAAGATTAGCATAGTACAAGAAGGTAAAAAGAGCACAAATTAAGTAATAGCCTGTAGTAACTTTTTTATTACTAATATTTAAAAACTCATAAAACATTAAAGAAGATAATAAAAATAATAAGATATAAACTGGTAATCCCTGAAAAATATAAACAAATACCAATAAAAATAAAGCAACTAAGCCACTTATAACCCTAGCTTTCATTATCTCTTCCTCCAAAACGTCTTTTTCTTTTATTATATTCTTTAATAGCCTCTTTTAAATGATTAATTGTAAAATCTGGCCATAAAACTTTTGTAAAATACAGTTCAGCGTAAGAAGCCTGATAAAGCAAAAAGTTTGAAAGTCGTAAATCTCCACCAGTTCTGATGATTAAATCTGGATCTGGCACATTACTAGTATACAAATATGATTCAATCAAAGTGCTATCAATGTCCCCTGGTTCTAATTTACCTTCTTTAATCAATTGTCCTATTCTTTTATATGAATTCAAAAGCTCTTCTCTAGCACCATAGTTTAAGGCAATAATAAAATTGAGACCAGTTTTTTCCTTAGTAATTTTCTCAATTCTTTCCATGCTTTTAATCATTTGCTTTCCTAGTTTATCTTTAGAGCCTATAAAGGTAATTTTTATATTTGATTTTTCTATTCTTCCAGAAGTATCATTTAAAAACTGTTGTAAAAGACCCATTAAATAGGTTACTTCAGCCTTGGGTCTTTTCCAGTTTTCTGTAGAAAAAGCATAAACAGTAATGTATTTTAAACCAAGTTTATCACTTTCTTCTACTAAATTTTGAATTGTATCAGAACCTACCTTATGACCATAACTTACTGGTCTATTATTAAGTTTGGCCCATCTTCCGTTGCCATCCATAATTATGGCAATATGTTGAGGTAAGTGCATTATATCTTACAGCCTTTACACTTCCAGAATTTCTTCTGTCTTTTCCTTAACTATATTATCTATAGCATTTATTTTCTCATCAGTAATGTCTTGGATTTCTTTTTGAGCAATAATTAAATCATCCTCTGTTATCTCAGAATTCTTTTGTAGCTTCTTATATCTTTCAATATCATCCCTTCTGATATTTCTAACCTTAACCTTAGCTTCCTCACCATATGCTTTAATTCTTTTAACCAATTCATTTCTTCTTTCTTCAGATAAAATTGGAAATACCAACCTAATTACTCTACCATCTGATTGGGGATTAATGCCTAAATCAGATGCCAAAATAGCCTTTTCAATAAGCTTTATTGTACTTGCATCCCAAGGCTGAACAACTAGTAATCTTGGTTCAGGTGCAGAGATATTACCCACTTGATTTAAGGGGGTTCTTTGACCATAATAATCTACATAAATATTATTTAATACTGAAGGATTTGCTCTACCTGCTCTTATTGTTGATATATGATTACTAAAATCTTCAATAGCTGAATCCATGTCTTTTTTGAGGTTCTTGTATTCGTCAATAGCTAACATAATATCACTCCTTTTTGTTTATATGTAACATTCTACACAAAAATGCACTATTTTTCAATAATGGTACCTATATTTTCACCTAGTCCAACCTTGATAATATTCTCAGGTTCTCTAAGGGCAAAAAGTATAGAAGGCATGGCAAATTCATCACAAAGTACTGCTGCTGCTAAATCAATTACACCTAGTTGCTTAGATATAATATCTGAATATTTTACCTTATCATATTTCTTAGCATCTGCAAATTTTTTAGGATCTTTATCATATACGCCATCTACATTTTTAGCATATAGTATGACATCAGCATCAATTTCGATGCTTCTTAAGGCAGCTGCCATATCTGTTGAAAAATATGGATTGCCTGTACCTGCTGCTAATATAGTTATAATCATGTTTTTCAAGTCTCTAACTGCTTCATCTCTTCTATAGGTTTTAGCAATTTCACTCATTAAAATAGCTGAATGTACCTCTGCATCTAAGCCTATTTTTTCACAGGCATCTTTTAAAGCAATACTATTTATTATAGTCGCTAGCATACCCATGGAGTCAGAACGAGAGCGAACGATATCCTTTATATCTCTACCTCTTACAAAGTTGCCTGCTCCAACAACAACAGCAATCTCTTTGCCTGCGTCTTTTAGAACCTTCAAGGCTTTTGCTATTTCTATCAAGACATCCATATCAATGTTTGCACCATTGTTACCAGAAAAAACTTCACCACTTAATTTGATTAAAATACGCTTAAATTCCATCTTGTCCCCCTAATAAAAGTAAAGACACAATCTTGTGTCTTTACCAGCATTATTTATTTCATTTGCTTTGCTACTTCCTCAGCAAAGTTTTCTTCTCTTTTTTCTAAACCTTCGCCCATTTCGTATCTGGCAAAACGTCTTATTGTAATGTTCTCACCAATTTTTGATATTAGATTATTTGTAACATCTTGTACTGAAAGGTCAGGATCTTTTATAAATGGTTGGTCCAAAAGACATACTTGCTTATAATACTTTTCAATACGTCCTTCTATCATTTTATCCACTACATGCTCAGGTTTTCCTTCGTTTAGAGCTTGAGCTCTTAAGATAGACTTTTCTTTTTCAAGAATCTCTGGAGAGATTTCTTCTCTTCTTACATACTCAGGTTTTGAAGCTGCAACTTGCATAGCCATATCCTTTACAAAAGCTTGAAAGTCTACATTTTTAGCAGCAAAGTCTGTTTCAATATTAACTTCAATTAAAACACCAATTCTTCCTTCGCCATGAATGTATGAACCAACTAAACCTTCTGCAGCAATTCTGCCAGATTTCTTTGCAGCATTTGCTAGACCTCTTTCACGTAAGATATCTGCAGCCTTATTTATGTCTCCATTTGCTTCGGTAAGGGCCTTTTTACATTCCATCATACCAACGCCTGTTCTATCTCTAAGTTCTTTAACTAAACTTGCACTAATCATTTTTTAACCTCCTAATAATCTATATCTTAATTTTCTTCTGTTTCTTCTTCAACCGCTACGTCTTCAACATCTTTATCTTCAACTTGTTCATCTTCTACACTAGCACTTACTTCTTGTTGATCTTGGTCTAATTCCTCATTTGTATCATGATCATCACCAACAAATTGAGATTCACCTTGATTTGCTTCAATAACTGCATTTGCAATAACACTTGTAATTAGTCTAACCGCTCTTATTGCATCGTCATTACCAGGAATAACAAAATCAACTTCATCAGGATCACAGTTTGTATCAATAATAGCAACAACTGGTATATCTAATTTTCTAGCTTCTAAAACAGCATTTCTTTCTTTTTTAGGGTCTACTACAAATAAAACATTGGGAATGCCGTGCATGTCTTTAATTCCACCTAAGTTCTTTTCTAGTTTTTCCATCTCAGCTTTTAGCTTAATGACTTCTTTTTTAGGAAGATGGTCAAAAGTTCCATTCTCTTCCATTTGGTAAAGCTCTTTTAAATAAGCTATTCTTTTTTCCATTGTTTGATAGTTTGTTAAAGTTCCACCTAACCATCTTGTATTGATGTAGAACATACCGCATCTTTTTGCTTCTTCTTCAATGCATTCTTGAGCTTGCTTTTTTGTTCCTACAAAAAGAACCTCACCACCGTTAAGTACTATTTCCTTAACAAATTCATAGGCTTTTTCAATTTCTATTACAGTTTTTTGCAAATCAATAATATGAATTCCATTTCTTTCTGTAAAAATGTACTCAGCCATTTTAGGATTCCATCTTCTGGTTTGGTGACCAAAATGAACCCCTGCTTCTAATAGTTGTTTCATTGAAATAACTGACATTCTTTCTTTCCTCCGTTTTTTACCTCTGTCGATTTTAGTCCACGATTGATTCAACGGTAACAGATAATCGACATGTGTATTTTTCTTAACAATTATATATGATATACATATAATATGCAATATGCTTTTTCTCATAAAAAAACCGGGATTCTAGAGAAGTCAAACATTTGTGACACAGACCTCTAAATTAATTCTCTGCTGA
>CAZLVL010000016.1:0-60277 GCA_964563155.1 uncultured Clostridiaceae bacterium
GAGGCCTTTCTTATTTTTTATTATTCTGTCACATATGTATTATCCCATTTCACTTTTTCTCATAAAAAAACCGGGATAAATCCCGGTTTAATGTGTTTTTTACTGTACTATTAGTTCATTGTAGACCATAGTGCAGCGTAATCTTGTTCAGATGCTTTTCCTAATCTGTCGTTCATAAGATCAAGAGTGAATTGTGGGTCAAAGGACATGATTGTTCCTAGGTATGTTTTAAGAGCTGCTTCTGGAGTAATTCCATCAATCATAACGTCTGTAACATACTTAGTACCAGCTGTTGACCATTCGCCTGCAACCTTTGTAAATTCTTCGTTGTCAGGTTCTTTCATGTTTTCTGCTAATACATAGATTCTTCCATCATCATATTCGTTTAATACTTCATATCTTCTTTGAAGATTTCTAGAAGCTGTAACTGCTTGAGTTACGTCCCAGATAGGATCTCCAGAGTTGTATGCTGTAACATAGCCAAAGGAGCCAACATCAAGAGCATAGTCAGGATGTCCAGTAGTGATACCAGGTGTTCCTCTATTTGTTACTGTGTTTGTAGCTGTGTCTAATTGATGGTATAAGAGATAAACTGTTTGTCCATCAATAAAGATACCATTGTCTCCATCTTTAGAATCTTGAAGTATTCCAAATCTAAAGGTATAGAAGCTTTCGGGTTCTCCATAAACAAGGTTTACATACCAGTTGATAACTTCTTTAGGTTGCTCTGTGTAAACTGTCATTACGTTTGGAGCACCAAAGTCAGCTGCCCAGCTGTTAATCTTTGTGGTGATGTGCTTAGAAGAAATAGCGCCAATACCTACCATGTAAGCGGTTGGTGTAAGCTTCTTAACAGCATTTTCCCATGAAATTAGCCATGTATCCCAATAGTAACAAGATCCAGCTTTTCCATCAGAGATTAAAGCTCTAACGTCAGCAGCACTCATTGTAAATAACTCAGGATGTACAAGACCTTCTGTGTAACATTTACGTAAGAATGTAACTGCGTCAACCATTTGAGGTTTGATTATAGAGTCTTCCCAGATGTTGTCGTTAGGATTCCATAAAGGAATTAAAGCACCAACGTGGTTTGCACGTGCGTCGTGACCGTGGAAAATGTCTTGCATTAGCCACATTGTTCTGGAAGCAAAGCCCCAAGTGTCATTTTCGTCGTTGCCATCAGGATCGTTGAATGTGAAAGCTTTAGATACTTCATAGAAAGCATCCATTGTTTCAGGTTTTTGTAGTCCAAGATTGTCTAACCAGTCACCTCTCATAGTTCTAATAAACCATGATGGATGTCCGTCTCCGCCTCTAGGAATACCCCAAACTTTACCATCCCATGTGTATAGCTCTTTCCATTCTTCAGGTATAATGTTTTGCCATGTTTCGTTGTCAGCTAAGAAATCATCTAATGCATAGATAACACCTTCTTGCGCCCAATCGATCATGTCATAACCTGTGAAAAGAGAAACGATTCCTACTAGGTCCTTTGACACTAATTGAAGGTTAATTGTTTCAATATATGTGTCTCTAGCAGGTGAATGGAAATTAAAGTTGATTCCATACTTGTCAGTAACATAGTCTCTGAATTCTTTCTTAAGATCTAAGTTTTCTGTTGTGTCACCATAATAGGCTAGACCAGTAATATCCATAACTGCTGGTTTTTCTACACCTTTGTCTGGTTCTGTTGTTTGAGTTTCTGTTGGTTTTGTTGTTTCTGTACTTGTTTCTGTTGGTTGTGTTGTAGTTGTTTCTGTAGGATCTACAGGCTTATTATCACAAGCAGCAAAAATAAAAGAACTAACCATTAGTAATACCAAGATTAAACTCAATACTTTAGTTTTCTTCATAAAAACTCCTCCTTTTTTATTTGCTATAAAGCACATAGGATATTACTAGATAAGCATAAAGTTGTCAATGAACTATGGTTAAAAATATTGATATTTGTGCCTATTTTAAGGAATATATTTGAAAATGTTAGGTGATTAAAAATAAGAGTAAAGATTTCTAACATATTGATGTTAGATTATTGAACAACTACATGAAAGTTAATTCTTCGTCAATTTTCATATTTATGTTGTGGAAAAGAAAATTCAAAATTGATTTTTTATTGGGCTCCCACAAGAAAGTTAAATAATTTATTCCTTTGTTTAAAGAGACATCTGCAAGGGTAACAAAACCATCCACAAATTCTTTTTTCAGATAATCTACTCCATTTATAGAACAGGTTATAAAGCCCTCTCCTTCAAAAGTTATAAAGGTAAATTCCTCTGGGTTTGGAATACCTAGATTATTCTCTGATGATTTTCTTGCCTCATTACTAAAAATATTAAAACTAAGTAAAACTTCACCAGGTTTTTCTTGTTCAAAAGATATTCCTTTGCTACCAAAGGTTACTTGTTGCCAACTACCTATACTTATATTCTTTTTATGGGCCATTCTTTCATTGTTGCTTTGAGTAGCTTTGACATAATCAATCCAAGGATTAACCATCTTGTTGGAAAGATATACATACTCCGGATAACCTTTTGAAAGAATCTTAGCCTCTGTTTTTTCATAGTCAAAAAATACTTGCTTATAATCTTCTTTTAAGTTGCTCTTCATTTTATTTAAGACATATTGAAACTTTGGAAATATGACAGTTTTATTAATTTGATTTATGTATATATGACCTTGCCCATAATTCATTTTTGCAACTATATCAAACTCTTCTGTATTTTTGTTTGCTTGCATATACTTTGATACTGTATATGCTCTTCTTAATTCAGTTTGACCATTTTTTACATAAAGCTCCTTGTTTAGACTTTTCCTACATGTTTCAATAAAACTTTTAGTATTTTGATTTTTTTTCAAAAGATTATTGGCTAAGATAAAGTTTTTTGAATCTGGTCTACTATATGAGTAAGTGGTTATTCCATACAAATCTGAATTTGATATGTATTTCGTATAATTATCGTAATCTGTTAATTGTCCTTGATAAATATCATTTAATTCAATTAATTCAAAAGAAGTCTTTAATAGATCATTCCAGTTTGCAAGGTCCTCTTTTTTTAATTCTTCTATAACAAGGATTTTACCTTCTTTAATTTGTTCTTTTATTTCATTAAACTTAAAGTATTGGCTTGACTCTAAATAATAGATTTGTTCATTATGGTATCTAAAATTAAAAATATCTTTTAACAAATTTATTAATAATAGTTGTGCATTAGCTGAATAATCAATCTTTTTACTTATATTCATTTGATTTGCTAAAAGGATTGCTGATTCATCTTGTATTGCTAGAAGTGTTGAAAAAGATAAATCACCTCTTCCAAAACTTCCCTCCCCTGTTTCAAGTATATATGAGTAAGATTTTTCATTATAATCTTTCTCATATACATAAGATGTCACTTCTCCATTATTGTTGGCTTTTACATAGGGATCATTTCCCCAAAAAGATAATAAGTTATCATTTAGAGTAGAAAGAAAATCCTTACTATTAGTCTTAAAACTGGTTAGAAGCGGTTTTAAAGAAAGATTCATACCTTTAAAAATAGATACATTTTGCTCCATTAATAGAATGGAAATACCCTCCTTTAAAATTCTTTTTATAGTCTTATGAATAGTGCTGTCTTTCTCCACACAATCTTTTCCTAAAATTAAAAGATCTGTATTACTTGAATTCACATATTCCAAGTCTATAACCTCTATAGTTTCTACCTTGTTGTCCTCTAAGAATTTAAAAATTTCTTTTGTTTTAAAACATGTGATTTTCTTTTTTCTAACCAAAGAAAAGATTTCTTCATACTCATTACTATCAGTATGGAAAACATTAATGTCATGACTTTGCTTATCTAATAGCTCTTCTTTCTCATAAAACTCATATGTTAAGTCATTTTTTGATATAAGTTCTTGGTCTTCTTTTCCAACCTTATTTTTTACTTCAAAGGAAAACTCAACTTTTTGAACCAAGCCTTGTCCTATAAAAACAGTTTTTTCAAGTATTGTCTTCTTATTTAGAAGTATTCTTAATTGTCCTTCAATATCCTTGTTTTTATCATTAACTAAAAACACCTCTCTTTGAATTTTTTGATTAGCAAAATATAGAGACTGTTTATTGTAGTCTATAAGGGCAAAAGGTCTAAAGGCTTGCTTTTGTATTTCAAAAGATTCTTGTGTCTCATAGTTTTTACCTTCTTTCCAGAAGCTAAACTCGCTTGTATGGGCTTTAACCAACAAAGGCTTTATACCTTCACCCTCAAAATCATCATAAGGTAAAGATATATCTTGTTTTTCATTTCTTAAAAGTTTTAAACAAGATTGATTCCATGGACCAAAACATATTATTCCCCTGCTTCTACCGTATTCAATTATCATTTTAAGATCAAGCGCTGTAGCTATATCAATGTTCTTATAGTCTATAAAGGCTTTTCCGCCCATAAGATGAAGTGCTGTGTTGGGACCTTCATAGTGGTAAAACCCAATTTCGCCTAGATGTAAGGGTTTTTTCTCATCCCACCAATCGGCACCTGCTGCATCTTTACCGTAATGTCTAGAAATTATATCTTGCTTACTTTCATCCCATAATGAACTATCTCCTTCATGATAGGCATATCTAGTTGGATCTAATTGGTTTATAAGTCTTCTGAGTTTAGGTAGATTTTCTATTGTTTTTTTAGGGTAATCAAGCTCATCCCCTTTTAAATTCCAACGCATCTCATTTTCTACACTCCATAAAATAAGACTTGGATGATTTTTATCTCTTTTTACAAACCTTTTAACATGATCTCTTGCATTATCCCAATAAATATCACTGTTCGAAGCTTGAGCTCCACCAGAACCATGTAGACCTGTTTCACCAGTTATTAAGATACCTTCTTCATCAGCAATATCCAACAAAATCTTTGGATGGGGATAAGTATGAAGCCTGGTGTGATTCATATTCCCATCTCTTATCATTTGATACCAACTCTTAATCCAGCCTTTAGTAAATTGGTAGGTAGTTACCTTGTGTCCCCAATCTGAAAATAGATGAATTGGTTTTCCATTTAGCAACAAGTCTTTTCCCTTAATTTCAACCTGTCGAAAACCAAATCTCTCTTTATAGGAAGTAGATGATTTGCTGTTATTAGAAGAAGATATAACTATTTTCAGATAATATAAATTTGGACTATGAGGCTCCCATAGTTTGGCATCTTTAAATATATCTTGGATATGTAAAGTCTCTTTTGAATTAGCTTTTATCTTTAGTTTTTTATTCTCAAAATTAAAAACCCTTTTTTTACTTTTAAATTCTTCAATACAGGTCTCTATTTCTAGGTTTTTATCTTCATTTTCAGTATTTTTTATTTCTAAAATAGCTTCAATTTCTTTGTTTTTATAGTAGGTCCTAATACAGACATCCTCAAGATAAACAGAGTCTTTAATAAGCAAAAAGACATCTTGCCATATGCCAGCATTTCCTGTAATCATATCGGTACCAGTAGGTGTCATAAATCTTCCATATTGGTCTTTTTCGTAATCTATCACTAAAATACAAAGCTCATTATCACCTTCTTTTACTACATCTGTTATATCTACTTCATTTGGTAGTGTTGGATGAACAAACTTTGATAAGAATTTTCCATTTACAAACACTTTTGAATAAGGCATCACAGCTTCTAATAAGATAAAGTATCTTTTAAAGCTATCAATGCTTTCAATCTTAAAAATTCTTTTAATCCATGCATTTTTTGTAAGTGTCCATTTTTTGGGATATCCATAATCATCATATAGAAAATCCAAATCTTCAATATTTTCTAAGTCTTCTTGGACAAAATTTCTAAAAAATTCCTCTTGACTGCTTTTTACACAGTCAAGAGGTTTTCTCCATAAAGATGGTACTAAATATGCTTTTTCTAACCAAGCGTTTTGTGGGATATTTTCTTGCGAAAAATCCTCATTATATATAGGATGAAAATCCCACCATCCGTTTAGACATATCTTTTTCATATCATACCAATTTTGTTTTCTTTACACCTTTTTTATCACAATCAAAGGTTAAAATCTCAAAGGGCTTAAATTTAAACTCTTTTGTATAACCAAATAAAGGAAAGTCAATGTTACAAGTATTTCTTTTATCTAAATTGTTAAACAACCTAATTTGATATGAATCACTGTCTTTGTTAACTCTAATAGTAATAATTTCCACTGACTTGTTATCAATTAAGCACATTGGGCTTGCTTTTTTTCCATGCTCTGTAGGAGTAAAGTTAAGTGCAATAGGTTTTTGATGTTTAATAAGAGCATATGTATCAATGCTTTCGTTAATCTGATCATAATCTCCAGCAACAAACCAATAGTCAAAAATTCTTTCACCTATATCAATTCTTGGAGAGAATCTATCTAAAGGTAGAACCTGTCTATCTTCCCAAGGATGAGCAGCAAAGCCTGGTGTTCTCATAACACTCATTCTTATTTCTCCTCTTTTAGTAGAAGAACCATAGGTTCCTGTGTTAATCACACCAAAGGCATCTGTTTTATTTGCTAGCATTAACCATTGTTGAGAAACGTTTTCGTTGCCATTTGTCATTAATAGGTCTCTACCATAGGCAGTTTTACCAATACACTTTGTATTTGTTAGATTTGTAGGGAAACTTAATTTGTACATAACATTTTTGTCTAAACTAAAGATCCTAACATTTACCCCTACTAGGTTATCTAATTTATTAAAGGTATAGGTTACATTTGCTGTAGTTTTTGAATATACAAATGATGCCTCAACTACCATTCTAACATCTGAGTTTTCAATTACTCTAACAGGGTCAAGAGTGTCTACATCAACACCACAAATTTCTGCAGCTTGCTTGGGGTTGGCCAATTTAAATCTGCCTCCAAATTCCTGATAAGAATCCACTGTCATTCCCCAAGAATCACAATTATCTTTAATTACAATAAGCTCTCCCGCCTTACCTTTTAGGTATTCCTTGCCCTTAACAGCATAAGAATCAATTAGACCAGTTTTTGTATTTAATTTAACCTTCATTTCCTTGTTTTCAAATACAATGAAGTCTCCATCTCTTGTAGGTTTATCTAAAGGCTTTTTATCAACCAATCTTGTTTTAATATTAAATCTATTAATAGCCATAGGTTTTAAGTCAGCTTCAAATACTACCTTTTTGCCCCAATCTAAAGGTACATTAGAGGATTCTTTTTCATTTTGACATGGAACTAAATTACCTTTAGCATCAAAAACATCTCCCTTTGCAAAAGTATCAGGTTTCCTATTGGATTCAGCCAACATATATTCGCACTCCACAAGAGTCTTTAATGGGAAAGGATGTGGATTGTATACTATAACTGGATATTCTCCATCCTTTGCTGGCTCTTCCCCTTTAGTTAATCTGAAATAGGATCTAAATATCAAAGATTCACAAATCTTTAATCCATGATCTAATCTTTTTATTATGTCATCTTCAACAGACTGTATGGATGTTCCTGGCAAAGAGTCATGGAATTGACAAAAGAGTAAATCTTCCCATGCTTCTCTTAACATTTCATGTTCATATACATTAGAAGCTCCTGAAGCTATTGCATGGGATTGAATCTTTTCACATAACAATAGTCTATTTTCTAGTTCTCTATGTTTTTGTTTAACTCTAACCATTGATGTATAACAACCTACAGAAAAAGAATGAAGGGATCTTTTTAGCGTAAAGTCATTTTCATTTCTCTTTAAATAATCTTCAAAATATTCATCAGGTGAAGAGTGGACAACCTCATAATCAGATTCTTCCATAATAACTCTAATATCATCTAGATCTTTCTTTGAAGGTCCTCCTCCGTGATTTCCAACTCCCCAAAGAGCACACATAACTTCTTTGTCTTCTTGTCCTTCTACTAACATGGGATATCTATTTTTAAATTCTCCCAGTCTTGAGTTGTATCCAGGGGCTTTAAATACATTTATAGATTTTTTATTGTAACCTTCCCACTTAATATTTTTGAAGTGCAAGTTACTGTTGTCGTAAATTAACTTGGCGGGTCTTGTAATAATGTAGTTTTTATAACCTGCATCACTTAATATTTGAACTAAGCCTTGGGTGTGGCCAAAGGGATCAAAGTTAATTGCTGTTTGTCCTCCATCCACTCCAAATTTTTCCATAAAGTACTTTCTTCCTTCTTCAATTTGTCTAACAAAGGATTCTCCACTAGGCATATTACAATCTGGTTGCAAGTACCAACCCCCTATAACATGCCACTTACCTGCCTTAACAAGTTCTTTTATTTCTTCAAAAAGTTCAGGATCAAACTCTTCAATCCATCTGTATAAAACAGCTTCATTATGGTTAAATACAAATTCATCATACTCTTTACAAAATCTCACTGCTGTCCTAAAGGTTGAAACGGTGGCAGCAGCACCTTCTTCCCAATCCCATAACCAAACAGGGTCAATATGTGCATTACATATTAAATGTACCCTTTTTTTTGCATTTTTTGAATTATCCATTATTTTTCTCCTTGCTTAATATTTACCTAGTTTTAATCCTTTTTCTATAAAATAACGATAGGTATCGTAATTTACTGTTTTAGGTATAGAGTGGTCTGAATGTAAAACATATCCAAAACCCTCTTTTACTATGGGTATTTTTGATTCAAGCTCTTTATCAATTATAGATTTATCATTGGAATAAAGTGCTCTTACATCAATACCTCCCATTAATGACAAAACATCCTTGTAGTTTTTATGAATCCTTAATAAATCCATACCAGCCTTTACTTCTATTACCTGTAAGCAATCTATTCCTGCCTTTAGCATACCAGGTATCAAGGGTTCTACAAATCCACATGAGTGCATTATCACAGGTCTATTTATACTTTTTGCATAATCAATCAAGTGTTTATGGGCAGGAAAGAAAAATTCATAATACATTTCTTTTGAAAAAAAAGGTGAATTTTTGTATCCCATATCCTCGTAATAGAAAAATCCATCAGGATATCCAACCTTTTCAAAAAGTATTTCTTGCAATTCTACTGTAAGTTTAGCATAGGTCATAGCCATATCGGAAATCCATTTAGGATCATCTATCATTCCCATTAGCATGTTTACATGACCTACCACTGTATGCATAATCTCAAAAACACTTAAGCCTGACCAACAAAAGAACATATCTCTTTTTTTAGCATAAGCCATTTTTGACTTGTATTTATCAAAATCTATTCTTTTGTTACTTGCTGTTAAAATAGGTTTTATTCTTTCTAACCATTTATATCTATCATCTATTTCGAAATCAATATGTTCTGGAGTTGTATCATGTTTTTTATGCCTACGTAAAACTGCATAATTTCCATCTTTTTGAGTTATTGTATCTTCATCTTCGCTGATAAGCTCTTTACCGAAATCTAAATCTGCCATCATATCAAAAGTCCAACATTCGATAATGTCATGACCAAGTATCTCTTCAAAATCCTCTTTAATTGGCCAAACCTTAAAGGTATCAGACCAAAAGTGTTCATAGAGCCCTATCCTATCTACAGCCTGTCTTTTCAGTATCCTAGATATTCTTTCATAACTTGTAAGTGACATAGTTACCTCATTTATCTCAATTATAGCAAGGTAAAGAAAAAAAGGAAGTAAAAAAACAAGTTTTGTATTTTATGTAAAAAATCTAAAAGTATATTGACAAAAGCATATTTATGAATATAATTCACTCTATGAACTATTTTAGTAGTGAACTAATTAAAGGAATGAAAAACAATGAGTGATTTAAAAGAATCTTTATTATCCACCTTACAAAGTTTCAATAAGGCTATGAGAAAAAATAGGCAATCTTCTGATTTGATATTTCATGAGTTCTTAATTTTAAGAAACATTCTTCGGCTGGAAAAAGAAGAAAACAAAAGGGTCCACCCTTCTTATTTAAGCGATCGCTTGAATCTATCAAGGTCCTATATTACAGCAGTTCTTAACTCTTTAGAGGAGAAGAAAATGCTGATTAGAAAAATGGATACAGAAGATAGAAGAAGAATAAGTATTGAAATAACAAAAAAAGGTAGAGATGTTTTTGATGATCTTATTAAAAATGAACTTCAAGTGATAGATAAGCTAATTCACAATTTATCTGTTGAAAAAACCCTTATATTGGTTGATTTACTAAAACAAGCTACAAGTATTTTAAATGAAGAGGAAAATTTATGAAAAAAATTCTTAGTTTCTTAAAAAAGGATGTGTACAGAATACTAATTATTTTTACACTTACTTTTTTACAAACAATGACCGGCCTTTTCCTACCAAGTCTTATGTCGGACATTGTAGATATAGGTATTGTTAATGGAGACACTCCATTTATACTTAAGATTGGTGGAATTATGCTACTGGTAGCCTTCATTGGTATTCTTTGCCAGATAACAGCCAGATTTATTTCAGCAAAACTTTCAGCAAGATTTTCAAAAAATCTCAGATCATCCATCTTTGCAAAGGTAGAGTCTTTCTCCTTACCAGAGTTTGACAAATACTCTACAGCCTCTTTGATTACAAGATGTACCAATGATGTAACCCAAGTTCAACATTCTTTAGATATGACCCTAAGAATGGCCTTGTCTGCCCCACTAACTGCAATTGGTGGAATTATTATGGCCATAAGGTTTGGTAAGAATCTGACTTGGATTTTGATCTTTTCTTGTACCGCCTTAGTGTTCATTATGATACTAAACTTCAAGTTGACCGTTCCTAAGTTTCAAAAGATTCAAAAGAATGTGGATAAATTGAACTTAATTACTAGAGAAAATTTAAGTGGAATGAGAGTCATTAGAGCTTTTAATGCTGAAGGCCATCAAAACGAAAAGTTTGACCAAGCAAATAAACTGTTGACAAATCTACATTTGGTAATTGGTAGGATTATGTCCTTACTTCAGCCTATGACCATGCTAATAATGAATTTAACTACAATTGTTGTTGTCTGGCTAGGCTCAAGAATGGTAGCAGGTTACAGTATTAAGGTTGGAGAAATGATGGCCTTTTTACAATATGTCATGCAGATTATGTTCTCCTTCCAAATGCTTAGTATGACCTTCATAATAATACCAAGGGCCATGGTTTCTGTACGTCGTATTGAAGAAGTACTAGAAACTGAACCCTTAATAAAAGATCCCCTAGCAGAAGATTTGCTTTCTCCTGAAAAACTAGGCAGAGTTGAATTTGAAAATGTAAGTTTTTCATATCCTAATGCAATTGAGCCTGCTGTTTGTAATGTGTCTTTTAGTGCAATGCCTGGACAAACAACAGCAATTATTGGTTCAACTGGAAGTGGTAAATCTACCTTGGTTAATCTAATACCTAGACTTTATGATGTTAGCTCAGGATCGGTTAAGGTAGATGGGGTGGACGTTAGACATTTCGAACAGTCCGATTTGAGAGATAGAATAGGTTATGCACCTCAAAAGAATATGTTGTTTGCAGGTACAATAGAAAGCAACATTGATTTTGCAAGAGATATTGAATTTAAAAGAATAGAAGAAGCAGCTAGAATTGCTCAAGCTTCCAAGTTTATATCTGAAAAAGAAGAAGGCTTTTATAGTCCTATTGCTCAAGCAGGTACTAATGTATCTGGTGGGCAAAAACAAAGATTATCAATAGCAAGAGCTATTGCAAATCATCCAAAAATTTACATCTTTGATGACTCCTTTTCTTCATTAGACTTTAAGACCGAATCTAACCTTAAGAAGGCATTAAATGAAGAAACTAAAGATTCCACTGTTTTATTAATAACTCAAAGAGTATCTACAATTATAAACGCTGACAAGATTATTGTTTTGGACAATGGTCAAGTGGTTGGTATGGGAAAACATAAAGACTTACTGGAAAATTGCAAGGTATATTATGAAATTGCATCATCTCAATTAACTAAGGAGGAGCTTGCATGACACAGATGAATAACAATAAAAATAACAATAATAATAGTAATAATAAAAACTCATCTATTGATAGAGATGTAAGTATAGACAGAAGCAAAGATACATCTTCTCAAATGCAGCGTCCAGGTGGTGGAAGAGGCCGTCCTGGAAGAGGTCCGGGTGCAACCATGAGATTGGTTGAAAAGCCTAAAGACTTTAAAGGAACTATGAAAAAACTCCTTAGATACTTAAAGCCTTATTGGTTCATGTTGCTTTTATCTATAATCTTTTCTGCAGCCTCTACCCTATTCAATGTCCTTTCACCTAAAGAAATGGGAAAGATTACAACAGAGCTTTATGAAGCAGTTACCCATAGAGCAGGAAATGTGGACTTTGCTCTTATTGGAAGAATTCTTTTAATCCTCTTGTTTTTGTATTTATCAAATGCTGTATTTAACATAATCCAAGGATTTATTTCTAATAGTATTTCACAAAAACTAGGTTTTACCCTAAGAAAAAACATGGCAGATAAGTTTAATAAGATTCCTTTAAAGTTTTTTGATACAAAACTTCATGGAGATATTTTGAGTATTGTAACAAATGATATAGATACAATAACTTTTACCTTTAATCAAAGCCTATCTCAAATTACATCAACAGTTACCCAGGTAGTTGGAGTTTTAGTAATGATGCTCCTAATCTCCCCTTTGATGACTGGAGTTACCCTTTTGATTGTTCCTTTGACTACAATTTTTGTAAGTATTTTGGTCAAAAAATCACAAAAATTCTTTAAAGCTCAACAAAGAAATCTTGGTAACTTAAATGGACATATTGAAGAGATGTTTTCAGGTCACTTGGTTATGAAGATTTTTAATGGTGAAAAGAAGTCTTTAGAAGATTTTTCCCATTTAAATGAGAATTTATACAACTCTTCTTGGAAGTCTCAATTCTTATCTGGATTGATGATGCCTGTAACAGGCTTTATTGGCAACTTAGGATATGTAGCTGTTTGTATAATGGGTGGCTACTTAGCAGTTAAACAAACCATAAGCGTGGGAGACATTCAAGCTTTTATCAGGTATGTAAGGCAATTTAACCATCCTATGAGCCAAACTGCAGGTATAGCCAATACCCTACAATCCACTGCAGCGGCAGCTGAAAGAGTCTTTGGATTCTTAGAAGAAACAGAAGAATCAGATGATACTGACAAGTTAAGCAACTTAAATAACCTAAAAGGAAATGTAACATTTGAAAATGTTGTCTTTGGCTATGATGAAGGTATTGAAATAATCAAAAACTTTTCTGCAGATATAAAAGCAGGACAAAAAGTAGCAATTGTAGGTCCAACAGGTGCTGGAAAAACCACCTTGGTTAATTTACTAATGCGGTTTTATGACGTAAATTCAGGAAGAATATTAATTGATGGGATAGACATAAATGATATAAAAAGAAGTGAAGTTAGAAAGCAATTTGGAATGGTTCTACAAGACACCTGGCTTTTCAACGGAACCTTGTTTGAAAACATTGCCTATTCTCTACCTAATGCTAGTTTAGAAGAGGTTAGAAATGCTGCCCAATTAGCTAGTGCTGAGCACTTTATTATGTCATCAGGACAAGGTTACGATATGGTTATAAATGAAGAGGCAACCAATATATCATCTGGTCAAAAACAACTTCTAACCATTGCAAGAACCATATTATCCAATAGTCCTATGCTTATACTGGATGAAGCCACCTCTAATGTTGACACTAGAACTGAAATTTTAATACAAAAGGCCATGGATAACCTAATGGAAGGAAGAACCTCCTTTATAATTGCTCATAGACTATCCACCATTAAAAATGCTGACATAATATTGGTAATAAATAACGGAGAGATTATTGAACAAGGAAATCACGAAGAGCTTTTAGAAAAAGATGGTTTCTATGCAACCCTTTATTACAGCCAATTTGATACTGTTAGCAAAAATAGTATAAAGAGGAATAATCAAGTAGATTAACTATAACTTAATACAGTAATTTTTAACTTTAAAAAGAGGCCTGTAACTTTCCTTGGCTTTTATAAGACCAGGAATACCCAGGTCTTCTTGTCTGTTTACATACTTAAGATGAGAAAACTCATTTTTTAAAAACTCATTATTCATAACTGCATATGAGCCTCTAACGTCCACATCTGCCTTTTCAAAGTATACACAAGCCATATCATCAGATATCTGCTCTCCTATGGAAAAGGCCACAATACGGCCATTAGTAACTATAGCGCCGATTCTGAAGTCAACACCTATATCATAATTTAGAATTTCATTAATTGCCCTAGTCTCTACATTAAGGTCAGAAGAAAACTCTCTTTTTGCATTCCACTCTTCTTGAAGTTTTAAAACCAAAGGAATATCTTTTTTCTCAATTCTAATATATTCATATTCATTGTTCTTAACAAAAGCATTTAAATGATTTTTCTTCGTATGAAATTTCTTTCCTGAAAGGTTTATTAACTCTTCAACTGAATAAACGTACTCAGCAAAAAATTCTAATTCTTCTATTTCATATTTTTTCTCAAAAAGACTAACCTTATCTTCTGGAATACAATATACATAGTTGTTTCCATCTATATAGTCCTTATATTCCTTGCATTTATCAAGAGCTTCAAATATATCCCCTTCTCCTAAAGGCAAGGGTGAAGAATAATTGTATTTCTTTTCAAACAAGAATAAGAAACCATCTTGGATGTCATAAAGTAAGCCTGTACTTTGTCTCCATAAATAGGTAGAGGCAAATTGTGCTAAAGACATTTGTTTGTCTGCATACTTAAAAAACTCAAATATATTTTCAAAATTTGTATGTGATACTGGTTTGGGGTTGAGCATATTATACTATTGGCTCTTTCTGCCAGATATTTTCAATATTATTCTTTCTTATCTCAGGCTTGAGATATCTGACTGCATTTTCTATTATTTTTAAAACTTTTTCATTTTTGAAGGTGGGATATGTTTCATGCCCAGGCTGGAAATAAAAGAGTTTTCCATTTTGTATATTCTTAATCCAAGCGGATCTAAAGACATTACCTCCTGAAAACCAAGAAATCATTAATAATTCATCTATATCAGAAACACCAAAAGGTTCTCCATAGGTTTCTTCTTGTTCTAATATGAAATAATCACCCATATCTTTTGTTATGGGATGATTTGGATTAATGTTCCAAAGAATTTCTTTTTCTCCTGCCTCTCTCCATGACAAACTGCCATTACATCCGGTTAATTCTTTCATTAACTTTGAAGCATGGGCTGAATGCAAGAGGATTACAGACATGCCTTCTCTAACTCTTTTGCCTATTTCTAAAACTATTTGGTCATCAACCTGGTTATGAGCCATATGGCCCCACCAGATTAACACATCAGTTTGATCTAATACTTCATTGGTTAAACCATGACTTGGTTCTTCTAAAGTTGCAGTTTTGACGTAAAAATCTTTAGACTTAGATAAATAGGATGCAATAGCTTTATGCATCCCATCAGGATAAATCTTTTTTACTGCTTCATCTTTTTTTTCATGAAGAAATTCATTCCAAACCGTTACTCTAATAGTCATTAGGCACGCTCCATGTATTCACCAGTTCTTGTATCTATTCTAACTAGGTCTCCTATATTTACGAATAAAGGAACTTTTATTTGAGCACCTGTTTCAACAGTAGCTGGTTTTGTAGCACCAGTAGCTGTGTTACCTGCAAAGCCTGGTTCTGTATGTGTTACTTCAAGAACAACAAAATTTGGAGGTTCAATTCCAAAAACCTCACCTTGAGTTGAAAGAATTTGGACGACTTCATTTTCCTTTACAAATTTTAAGGCATCTCCCAATTGTTCTTGATTTAAGGGCAATTGGTCATATGTTTCCACATCCATAAAGTAAAATAATTCTCCATCAGAATAAAGATATTGCATATCTTTTCTTTCTACTCGGGCTAAAGGAAATTTATCAGAAGGATTAAAAGTCCTTTCAACAGTAGACCCAGACTTTACATTTCTTATTTTAGCTCTTACAAAAGCAGCACCTTTACCTGGCTTAACATGCTGAAATTCGATTATTTGATAGACCTGGCCATCCATTTCAAAAGTAATGCCGTTTCTGAAATCTCCTGCACTTATCATGATTTTTCCTCCATTTAATTATATAGTTACTTGACAATTGTATCTTTTTTAAAAGAAACTTGTCAATACTTGCTAAATTTAAAAAAGAGCATGCTCTTTTTTAAATACTTATGCTCTTTTAACCTTTTCAGATTTTAAACAGCTAGCGCAAATATTTGCTTTTCTTACTGTTCCGTTGTCATCAATCCTAACTCTTCTTATATTAGGCTTAAAAGTACGACGAGTTTTAATCTCTGAGTGACTCACTTTATTGCCAAACAAGGTTGATTTTTCACAGATTTCACATTTTGCCATTATTCTCACCTCCTAAATAATGAACCTAAATCAGTATACAAAATTAAATTTCAATAATCAAGTGTTTTTTTCTTTGTAATACCTACAATAATTGTTAATAACACAGATTTCACATTTTGGATTTCTAGCATGACATACTGCTCTTCCATGAAAGACCAATCTATGACAAAACTCAGCTGATTCTTCTGGTGGTAATATTTTTTCCAGATCCATTTCTATTTTTGTTGGGTCTGTATTGTCTGTTAATCCAATTCTTAATGATAATCTTTTTGCATGAGTATCTATAATAATAGCTGGCTTTTTGTATACCTCTGCTAAGATCACACTTGCAGTTTTTCTTCCAACTCCAGGTAGTTTTGTTAAGTCTTCCATATTATCTGGTATCACACCACCAAAGTCCTTTAAGAGCATTTGACAACAAGCTACAATGTTTTTTGCCTTGTTTCTATAAAAGCCTGTGGGAAAGATAATTCTTTCAATATCTTTAAGATCTGCATTTGCATAATCTTGTGCAGTCTTGTATTTGGCAAACAATTGTGGAGTTGTCTTATTTACCCTTTCGTCTGTGCATTGGGCTGCTAATTGAGTTGATATTAAAAGCTGCAAAGGGTCTAAGAAATCTAAAGTTGGATAAACTAAGGGATACTCTTTTTTTAAAAGCTCTATAATTGTATGTATATTTTTCATTCTATTTGCAGAATCCTATTTTTCCTTATCTAAAGCTATTTCAATTATTTGTACTGTATAGCTCTCTATTATTCCGTCATCATCTTCTTCTGGCCTGTATACTGTTAAAGACACAATATCGCCAGGTTCATAAGAGTTTTTTAAATCCATAAACCCTTCTGGACTTTCAAAACTTATATCATTTATTGAAACTATTATATCATCTTTTGCTAAGCCTTTGTTAAAAGCAGGTCCTGCGTAGCCTACATGCAATACTCTAACACCTTTTATAACTTCCTGCTCTTCACCTTCTTCTGCTTGTATATTTAACTCTTGAATTTCCCTATCAATCCCTATACTTAAGTTAGCTTTAAATTTATTATTTAGACTTTCAATTTCAAAGTTTTCAATTATTTCTGTAACCTTGTTTATGGGAAGGATTCTAAAACTTGGGTCATCAGATCCAAAGCAAGAATAAATGGATAAACCCACAACCTGTCCTTTTAAATCAGTTATGACTCCTCCATCTGTTTGCATATTTTGATGAGCTGTAACTCCTATGTTATAAAGGATTTCTTCTGGTGTTTCATTACTTGTAAGAATGATGTCATTAAAAGTATGAGATAATTTACTTACAATACCAGCTGACACATAACCCTTAGATTGGGAATTGCCACTGGCTACAGCTAATACCGACTCCCCTATAACCAACTTATCAGAATCCCCATATTCAGCATAATTCAAGACACTCTTTGTATCAATTTTCAAAAGAGCTATACCATTTACTAGGTCTCTACCTTCAAGTCTTGCATAGTATTTTTTATTAAAATCAAAGTTTACATAAACTTCTATTTGACTATTTTCTCTAAAATTAGTTCTATTTTCTTCACAAACTCCTTCAATTGCACTTTGAGAAGTAATCATATAGCCATCTTCACTTATAATTAAAGCTGAGGCCTCTCTAATAATCGTGGTCTGTTCTTCTACATATATACAGCGTATATAGGCGATAGAAGGCATTATATTCTCAATAGCACTTATAATTCCAGGGCTGGCCTCGAAAGGCAATACTTCAATTCTTACAACATCCTTGTATTTAGTTATAACTGACTCTGGATCTTCAGGATCTTTAACATCTGGGTCTTTTTCTTCAGGTGGCTTATTATTGCCATTTAGAATTGGACTTGAAGGACTTGGAGATATCTTAGGTTCTTCAAGAAGATCAATTATGGGAAATTTTAAATCTGGGTTGTGATATCTTTTTACCAATATCATAGTAATAATAATGATACATACAGACAATACAATGCATAAAAGCGTAACAAAAAAAGGAACTACAAATCTGGACATAAATCCTTTTTTATTAATAATTGTCTCTGTGTAAAATCCGTTACTTCTAATATTTTGGTTGTGATCTACACCCTTAGGGTGTGAGTTCTTGTCATTATTTATTTTTTCCATTTCAACCTCATAAATGATACTATCACAATAAATATAAGTGTTTGTTAAATATTTATGAATTTTCTACAAAATCTGCATTTTCTAAGGTAAAGACAAATTCTGTCCCTACACCCTTTTGACTATTAACCGTTATAACCTCATTATGCCTTTTAATAACACTAAAAACAATAGAAAGTCCCAAACCTGTAGCTGTTTTATCTTGGCTTCTGGACTTATCTGTTTTATAAAAGCGGGTCCAAATATTTTGAACTTCATCATTATCCATACCAACTCCACTATCTTTTACATGGACATAAATTTTACTTCTTCTTGGTTCTACTGATACTGATATATTCCCTCCTTCTTTTGTAAACTTTAGTGAATTGTGGATAAGATTAATAAGCACTCTTTCTATATCATCAGCATTGGCATACACATAAGTGCTTTCATCTGCAAAATGGACATTTATAAATATCTTCTTTTTTACAATCTCATGTTCAAAACCTAAGACCGACTTTCTTATTAAATCATTTATATCAAATCTTTTTTTCTCTAAAGGTGTTCCTTCATCAGCATCTATCTTAGACAAGATTAAAAGATCTCTAATCATATTTGTGAGTCTTTTTATTTCTACTCTAACTCTTTCTAAATAATAGGTTTGCTTATCCTCTTTTATGGTTCCATCTAATATCCCCTCTATAAATCCTCCTATGGAGGTCATAGGAGTTCTCAATTCATGAGCTACATTACTTGCAAATTCAGCTCTTTGACTTTCAATTTGCTCCAGTCTTTCCATCATGTTATTAAAGGTGTGTGATATTTGTGCAATTTCATTTTTGCTTTTAACATTTTTTATTCTAAATTTAAAATCCCCTTTTTCTGCAGATTTAGCAAGATTTAAAAGTTCACCAAAGGGTTTTGATACACTGCCTGCAAAAACAACGATATATATTAATGAAACTAAAAACAATATTACCAAGGGAACAGAGATTAACCTAACATTCTTCCAAAAAAGAGCTTCTTCAAAACTAGTGTAAGTACTTATTGAAATAGCTATATCTATTAGATCATTAGGATCATTTTTTGAAATGTTATAAGTGTCTGAAAAAATATATGATCTGGATATTAGATCTTTACCTATTAATTTACTAAATGAATCATCTCCAATAAATTTATTTACCCCTCTTTTATTTGAATTTTCAGAATTCTTATCAAATATAGATATCTCTTGTAAGTAATTGGTTGAATCTTCTTTTAAAAGATTTTCCATTTCAATGCTATAGGGCGAAAAAGATAAGACTTTTCCATTTTCATCAAAAATAATGACAAGGGTGTCAGTTAAAACGGTCATTCTATTTATAGCATCAAGCAAGTTTTTCTCCGCATTTAAAACATTTGAAGAAAATCCAGAATAAAGAGAAAAAACTCTTTTTTCAATTTCTGATTTAATGTGGGGATACATACTTTGAGCATTGCTACTTTGCCTATCTAAAATAAAGTAAAAAGCTTGAAAAATCATCAAAAGTGAAAAGAGTAATGAAATTATTACTGTAAATAAAATGAACTTTTTTAATGTTCCAGACATAAAATATTTCTTCATATCCTATTATTGAACTTCAAACTTATATCCAACTCCCCAAACAGTTTTCAATTGCCAGCTAACACCTTCTACATTAATTTTCTCACGAAGTCTTTTAACATGAACATCCACAGTTCTAGAGTCACCAAAAAAATCAAAGCCCCAAACCTTTTCTAAAAGCATATCTCTTGTGAAAACTGAATTGGGATTTGATGCTAACATATACAAAAGTTCAAATTCCTTAGGAGGTAGCTCTAATTTTTTACCTTTTAAAATAACACTGTAAGTATCTCTACTTATAACAAGACTATCAAAAGTAATCTCATCTGAAGGTGTTTCTTTTGCCTTTGTTCTTCTAAAGATTGCTTTTACTCTGGCAATTAATTCTTTAGCTTCAAAAGGTTTTACTACATAATCATCAGCACCTAATTCTAAACAAAGCACCTTGTCAAAGGTCTCTGCCTTAGCACTAAGCATCAGAATAGGCACATCGTCTTTTTGTTTAATTTGTCTGCACACTTCCTTACCATCAATTCCTGGAAGCATTATATCTAAAATAATTAAATCTGGTCTTTCTTCTTTGTGGGCATCTAAGGCCTTTAGACCATCATGTGAACAAACTACGCTATAGCCTTCTTTTTCCAGATAGAGGCTTAAAAGTTCACAAATATTTTCATCATCATCAACAACAAGAATTTTATACATTTCTCTTCTACTTTCTATTTAATAAGTATTTCTTTATTTGTTCTAGCTGATTCATATACAGCATCAATTATTTTCATTATCTCCAAGCCATCTTGGCCTGTAGAAATACAAGATGTCTCCCCTCTCAAACAATCTACAAAATGAGCAATTTCTCTTTCAAAAAGTCCAGTAAAACTAAGAGCTGAAGCACCATGGCAAGAAACATCCACAAATCTATCTGCTAACTCAGTATAGAGTTCCACATCTGGAGATATTTTAAGACCCCCTTTTGTACCAAATAATTCAATTGAATTCTCATCCTTTTTTATATTTAAATTAAAGGAGGTTTCTACAAAAAGCGTCATTCCATTATCAAATTTTATCATTGCAAGGGCTAAGTCTTCAACATTAAATTGATATTGGTCACCATCTTCTACTAAGTATCCACTAGCTCCTTTTGCCCTATTGGGCCCTAGGTTAGAATAGGTAACTCCATAGGCTGATATAGGCTTAGGGTTATTGGCCAAATATTTTACTAAATCAACAACATGTACAGATAAATCTATTAAAGGTCCTCCCCCAGAATATCTCTTATCTTTAAACCAACCACCAGGAGAGCCGCTTCTTCTAAGATACTTTGCCTTTGCATAATAGATATCTCCCAAGTTCCCTTTATCAATAAAATCTTTTGCAATTTCAGTATCATTCCCAAATCTTCTAACAAAGCCAATCATTAAAAGGCTATTATTCTTTTTAGCTACTTCTTGCATCTTTATAGCTTCGTTTGCATTAATAGCCATGGGTTTTTCACATAAAACACCCATCTTTTTCTCTAAAGCTGCAATGCTAGCATCCATATGTACACTATTCCAAGTACAAACACTAACACCATCTAATTTATGGTTAGCAAGCATCTCATTATAGTCTGTGTAAGAGTTTTTAATACCATGCTTTTTAGCAAAGTTTTCCACCTTAACCTTGTCAATATCGCAAACAGCTTCTACTTCACAAACATCTATTAATTTCTTATAACCAGCTACATGGAATTCAGAAATACTTCCTGTACCAATAATTCCTACTTTTATTTTATTTTTCATACTTGACCTCAAATTTATTTATACATTTGAAGTTTAACATAGGGGTTTTATTCTGTCAAAATCCATTTTTCCCTCTCTCTTTGAACTTTTTTTAAATATTGATGTATAATATCATAAGAAAATAAGCTACAGGAGTATTTATGAAACTGGGTATAGTAGGACTTCCCAATATAGGAAAAAGCACCATCTTTAATGTAATGACAAACAACAAGGCACAAACATCAAATTACATGTTTTCAACCTTGGAATCGAATAAAGGAATTGTAAATGTTCCAGATGAAAGAGTTGACTATCTATATCAACTTTATAATGCAGACAAAAAGACCTTTGCAACCATAGAATTTGTGGACATCCCCGGCCTTATTAAAGGCTCTAATAAAGGTGAAGGTATAGGAAATAAGTTTTTAGGCGACCTACGACAGATGGATGCCCTTTGCCATGTAGTTAGGTGTTTTGATGATTCGGATTTACTCCATATTTATGGAGATGTGGACCCTATAAGAGATGTTGAAACCATCAATCTTGAATTGATATTTGCAGATCTTGAAATAGTCGAAAGAAGAATTGAAAGAGACACAAAAGCTGCTAAAGCCAATGATAAGCAAATAAAAGAAGACTTAAAGTTTCTTGAAATTTTAAGAGATCACTTAATGGAAGGTATGTTAGCTAAATCGCTAAAAATAGCAGATGAAGATCAAAATAGAGTTATAAATGACTTAGACTTAATTACCATTAAACCTGTTATTTATGTTGCAAATGTAGATGAAGACAGTATAGTAGATGGTAATGAGTATTCAAAAGCTCTTAGCCAATATGCAAAAAATGAAGACAGTGAATTTATTAGTTTATGTGCAAAATTTGAAGAAGATCTGGCTTCATTGGATGTGGAAGAAAGACAAATCTTTTTGGATGATATGGGAATAAAAGAAACAGGTCTAAAACAGTTGATTAAAAAAAGTTATTCTATCTTAGACCTAATGAGCTTTTTAACAGCTGGGAAAAAAGAAGTTAGAGCATGGACCATAAAAAATAATACGACTGCTGTAAAAGCTGCTGGGAAAATCCACTCAGATATAGAAAGAGGATTTATAAGAGCTGAAGTCTTTTCCTATGACCAAATTGTTGAACATGGTTCATATGCAGCTCTTAAAGAAAAAGGACTCTTAAGAGTCGAAGGTAAAACATATATTTTTAAAGAAGGAGATATTGTACTTTTTAGATTTAACGTTTAAATGAAAATTGTTGCAATTATTTGTGAATACAACCCCTTTCACAGTGGACACGAACACCAAATTAGGGAAATAAGAAAAAAGTTTTCCAATAGGGTCAAAATAGTAAGCTTAATGAGTTCTAATTTTGTTCAAAGGGGTGAGCCAGCTCTAGTCGATAAATATACTAGAGCTAAGATGGCCAGAAAAGCTGGAGCTGATATAGTGCTAGAATACCCCAGCTTTTTTTGTGTGTCCTCTGCTGAGTCTTTTGCTCAAAAAGCTATTTACATCCTTAATAAACTAAACTGTGTTGACTATATTTGCTATGGTTCTGAATCTAACAATAAAAAGGCAATTAAAGAAATCGCTAAAGTATTAGTTGAGGAACCTCAAAACTTTAAAGAAAAATTAAAAACATATTTGAAAGAGGGATTTTCCTTTCCTAAGGCTAGACACTTGGCCTTAGAAGAATATTTTAGAAAGAGTAAAACAAAAACAGATAAAGACTTTGATTTAATTCTTTCCTCTTCTAATGACATCTTAGGCCTTGAGTATGAAAAGGCCTTAATTCTTGAAGCATCTGATATCTCTTCTTTTACAATTAAAAGAAGAGGAAGTGACTATAAAGATAGTAATATTGAGAAGTCATATTCAAGCGCTGGAGCAATAAGAAAACTAATTCTAGAAAACGAAAATGCAATTAACCTTCTAGATATGAACCAGAATAATATGCCAAAAGATAGTATTGATCTTCTAAAGGAATATAATAAAAATCATGATTTTGGAAATATAGAAGCTTTTAAGGACATCTTGATATCTAAAATTTTAACACTACAAGAAGATGAATTAAGACAGTACCCTTTAGTTAATGAAGGAATTGAAAATCTTCTTAAAAAGAAAGCTCCTTATGCAAAATCTGTTGAAGATTTAGTATCAAGTGTCAGTGGTAAAAGATATCCTAAGACTAGAATTCAAAGGCTTTTAATTCAACTACTATTAGATATTACTAAAAAAGATTTAGAGTCCTATCCCCTTCCCCTTTATATCAGAACTCTATCATTTAAAGATAAGGAACTACTTTCACTTATTGAAAAGAAATCAGACCTACCCTTAGTGACTTCTTTAAACAAATCTTATCAGAACTTTAATATTAAAGAAAAAGCTTTAATGGATTTTGAGAACAAGTCATCAGACCTTTATTATCACTTTGTGCTAAAAGATAAGGGTTCTTTCATTAATGAGTTTTCTATGAAACCAGATTTTTAAGTATCAAAAATATTTATATAAGTTTAACAAAAGAAAAGAGGTAATCTACCTCTTTTCAAATTTATCTAAAAATCACTTATTAAATTCATCTAAGTTTTAAGTTTATTACTTAATGTTTGGGTTCAAACCTATATAAATTTAGTTCAAAACTACCTTTGCAGCTTCTTCTGCAGCTGATGCAGCATCTGCTGTATAGATATCAGCACCAATAGAGTTTTTGAAAGACTCATTAACAGGAGCTCCACCTATCATTATGGTAACCTTGTCTCTTACACCTTTTTCTACAGCTACATTTACAACGTTAGCCATTTCGCCCATTGTTGTTGTAAGCAAGGCAGAACAAGCAATGATTTCAGCATTATTATCAATAGCAGCTTGAACAAATTGATCTGCAGGAATATTTACTCCTAAATCAATAACTTCAAATCCCTTACCTTCCATCATCATCTTAACAAGGTTTTTACCTATGTCATGAAGGTCTCCTAGAACGGTTCCTATAACAACCTTACCAATAGATTTAACTCCATCAGCAACTAGAAGTGGTTTTAGCAATGCAGCGCCGGCATTCATAGCTCTAGCAGCAACTAAAACGTCTGGAACATAAATTTCATTGTTTTTAAACTTAACGCCGATTATATCCATAGCAGCCAAAAGGCCATTGTCTAGAATCTCTTTAGCAGGAAGCTTTTCATCTATAGCTTGTTGTACTAAAGTTTCAACTTCTTTTCTGCGTCCTTTTTGAAGTGCTTGTGAAATATCATCAAAAATCATATTGTAATCCTCCGAATACTTTCAAATTAGTTACTATTAAATCAAATATACATAAATAAATCAACATCAAAATGCCTATTTAAGTATAAATTTGAAATATTTCTTCTTTCCTCTTTTTAACATCATTTCATTATTGGTAAAGACTTGTTCATTTATGATAAACCTAAAGTCTTCAACCAGGTCATTATTAATATAGATGCATCTTTCTTTTAAAAGTCTTCTGCCTTCACTTTTAGAGCTAGCAAATTCTGCACTAATAAGGGCATCTAAAATGTCAAAACCTTCTTTTAGTTCTAAAAGGCTAATCTCTTTAGAAGGCATATTATCAGCTAGAGTTTCTGACTCAAAAAGTGCCTTTGCTGCTTCTAAGGCTTGAGATGCTTTTTTGTTACCATGTACAATAGCAGTAATCTCATAAGCAAGTTTTTCCTTTGCTTTATTGATTTCTTTACCTTCTAGCTTAGCTAGTTCCTTTATTTCATCCATAGGAAGGAAGGTTAAAAGTTTTAAACATTTCACTACTTCAGCATCATCAATATTTCTCCAATATTGGAAAAAGTCATATACTGATGTTTTTTCTTCATTTAACCAAACAGCTCCTTTTTCAGTCTTACCCATTTTTTTACCATCATTGGTGGTTAATAGGTTGAAAGTGAGCCCGTATACTTCCTTGTTTTCTTTTCTTCTTATTAAATCAACACCTGATATAATATTGCTCCACTGGTCATCTCCACCCATCTGCAAGACACAATTGTGTTTTTGATTTAATAAAAGGTAGTCATAACTTTGCATCAGCATATAGTTAAATTCAATAAAAGAAAGTCCACCTTTTTCTAAACGAGACTTAAAAGCTTCAGCTCCTAGCATTCTATTAACAGAAAAGTGAACTCCAATATCTCTTAAAAATGGTATGTACTCCAACTTAGATAACCAGTCAAAATTATCTACCATAATTGCTTTGTCATCTGAAAAATCAATAAATTTTTCCATTTGTTCTTTAAAGCAATTTGCATTATGTGCTATTTCTTCTCTGGTCATAATTCTTCTCATATCAGTTTTTCCAGTAGGGTCTCCCACCATGGTGGTGCCGCCTCCAAGTAAAACTATTGGCCTATGTCCAGCATCTTGTAAATATTTCATAACTATAAGCTGTAAAAAATGACCAACATGTAAGCTATCTGCAGTTGGATCATAACCTGTGTAAAAAGTAATACTTTGGTTGTTTAATAGATCCTTAATCTTTTCTAAATTTGTAGCTTGTGCTACAAATCCTCTTTCTTCTAAAATGTCAAAAACTTTCATCCTATCACCTATATCTCTATTATTGTAGGTATAATCATTGGGCTTCTTCTTGTTTCCAAGTACAAATATGATTTTAACCTTTTTCTTATAGAATTTTGCAACTCATTTACCTTCATATTAGAACTTTGATACTTTTCAAACTCTATATTTATGAGTTTTTCTATTATATTTATAACATTTTTATATTCATCTTCATACACAAAGCCATTAGTTTTAATAACAGGCTCACTTTTTAGCTTCTTACTGGTCTTATCTACAACTGCAATTATATTGATAATTCCACCTTGGCCCATAAAGATTCTGTCTCTTATAACATCATCTGCCATGGCTCCCATACCTAATCCGTCTATTAATGAAATTCCTGCTTCAACCTTTTCATCAATGTAAACTTTTTTATTTTCAATTCTCATAACATCTCCATTTTCTAAGATGAAGATTCTATCTTCCTTTATCCCCATTTCCATAGCTATGTCTGCATTAGCCTTTAAATGCATGTATTCGCCATGTATGGGCATATAGTACTTAGGACGTACCAAAGAAAGTAAAAGCTGTAATTCTTGCTTATAGGCATGTCCTGAGGCGTGTACTTCATCAAGACCTTGGTATATTACTTTAGCACCATTTTTGAAAAGTTGATTTATAACAATAAGTAAGTACTTTTCATTACCTGGTATTACAGATGCGGAAATGATTACAAGATCATCCTTTTCAATACTAATCTTTGGGTGTTTCTTAAAGGCAATTCTTGATAGGGCTGAATTGTCCTCTCCTTGAGAACCTGTAACAATAAAGACAATCTCTTTATCCTTGTAATTTTTAATTTCATTTTCATCAATCAAGGTATTTTGCTTAACAGAAATGTAACCCAACTCAATGGCTTTTTTAATATTATTTCTCATATTAAAACCAAAGATAGCTACCTTTCTTTTGTACTTCTCTGCTAAGGTTATGACTTGTTGTATTCTGTGAATGTTTGAGGCAAAAGAAGCTACAAGAATCCTAGATTTGGCATTTCTTATAAAGGAATCTAAAGATTCACCTACAGACTGTTCACTCATACTGTGACCTTCTTTTATAGCATTGGTGCTATCTGACAGCATAAGTAAGACATTTCTATTACCTACCTCAGAAAACTTATTTAAGTTAGTAACATTCTCATTTACAGGGTTGTAATCTATTTTAAAATCTCCAGTATGAACAATAATCCCTGAAGGACTTGTTATTACAACTGCAAAAGCATCTGGTATACTATGATTTACACTTATAAACTCGACCTTAAAATTTCCAATTGTTAAAATAGTAGTTTCATTAACTTGAACTAGTTTTGAGCTTTTAAGTAGGTCCATTTCTTTTAATCTATACTCTAAAAGCCCTAGGGTTAACCTAGCACCATAAATAGGTACATCAATTTGTCTTAACAAATACCCTACTGCCCCTATATGGTCTTCATGGGCATGGGTTATAATGACGGCTCTTATCTTTTCTTTATTTCTTAACAAATAAGTCATGTCTGGTATTACAAGATCAACACCAGGCATGTTATCAAAAGGAAAGCTTATCCCACAGTCAACGATGATGATATCATCTTCGCATTCAAAGACTGTGAGATTTTTTCCTATCTCATTTAATCCCCCAAGAGGTATTATTTTTAATGCTGAATTTTTACTCACTTTATTTTCACCTTATAGTTAATTTGTGAGTAAACATTTTCTGACATAAATTCAAATTCTTTAAAGTCTGTTAAGTATAGGTCACCTGTAAGAGTGCTGTAATCAGTATTATTTCTGAAAAAGACTAGATTGTCCTTGTAATTCCACACTTCATTTACATTATTCAAAAACTTAACTGAAGAATCACCTTTTTCTAGGTCGTAATAATACAAGGCTCCTACTCCTAAAGAAGCTTCCTTGTAATAATAAACAAATCTCCCATTTTGAGTAATTCCAAAGGAACTAGCACCGGTTCTTTCAATGGTTTTCTTAATATTGTTTTTTGATATAACAACCAATCTACCATCAGTTTTGTAAACTAAGTTGCTACCATCTTTTGAAAGTTTAATAGCATCTATTGGATATACATCCTCACAAACATATTCAGTAAAGCTACCATTACTCTTCATGGTGTATTTATATAAAATAGTACTCTTTTCTACATAGCTTTTAAATACATAGATATCTTTATAGTCAGGAGAGAAAAACACAAAATCAATTGCCTTATCCCAATCACCACCTACAGAGGCTTCTTTATCTATTAAAATAAATTTATCTCCCAATTTTTTATACAAATTAGCTGTATTGCTTAGAGCATCATATTTCTTAAAATAGAAATTGGCATCAATAAGTTCATTGTCAACAAAGCCAACTATATTTCTTTCTATAAAACCAAAAACATTGTCATCAACTATGGTCTTTGTTTTACTCTTTATATCATAATGATAATAGGTTCCACCAAATCCATGAGTATCAAAAAGTGGCAAATGGTCTATTACATCAGAAATAAAGACAACTTGTGAAAAATCATAAGAAACTAGTAACTGGGAACAGCTTTTTGCTAAAAGTTCACTTTTACCATTTTCATAGATATACATATCAAAGGTTGGATACTTAATAAATCTATCTTCTTCGTCAAGCTCTTCTTCTGATTGTCTTTCAATGTCTACATAATTAACCACTGAATATATGATTTTATCCCCTTGTTTATTAATTAAAGGATAATTTGAATATGCAGTACCTGTTACAACAAGAGATTCTAAAGTATGAACATCCCTTGAAATTAAGGCCTTTTGTCCGTCTTTAAATAGATATAAAGAGTAAACATCCATATGCTTTTCATCTGGCGCTGCTACCAAGTCATGTAAATATACACAAACCTTTCCATCATTGCTTAGTGAATAGTTGTTTGAATCAAGGTTTTCTTGAATTAAAGTCTTTTCTTTTGTCAAAACATTATAGGTATATAAATCTGATCTTAATACTTTATTCTCTTGGTCAATGCTAAAGACTCTGAAGGCAACTGTAGAAAAATCATCACTTACCACAAAAGAGAAGTCTGCGTTTTGTGCTATTAAAATGTTACTCACTCCATCAAATACCTTCAAGTCACCTACAAGTTTACCCCCTGTAGAAGCATCTGGATCTGCTTTTATGCTTGCAATATTATCTACATATATTAGTTTTTCCTGATCATCGCTTATGATGATTCCTTCATGGGCAGATACTCCAATTTTCTTTCCTTCATCACTTTGGAAAATTGCAGGAGAAATAACTATAGGTTCTTTATTATACTTAACCATAGATATTGTATTATTCCCTATTAGATAAACTGTATCATCATAGGGTATGTCCCCTTTTAATACCTTATTAGCATCAAATACTAAGACAGTAGCAGCAATTAGAATAAGCAAAATAAGTCCTAAAAAGAACCCATTTTTCTTTATGAAATTTTTAAAATTGAATTTATTATTTTTCTGCTCAACATTTTCCAAGACATCCTTTTTGTCTTTGGTTTCTTCTGAACTCATATTGTCTCCTTAAAACTTTACATCCATTGGATTTTGTCTATGACTTTCTTCAATAACAGCAATTTGCTTTTTAACTTGCTCAGCTGTTACTGTCAATTCTTTCCCATTAACTATGTGATCGTACAACATATCATAAAAGCCCTTTGTCATTACTTGGAAGGTACCATAGGTTTCAGCCTCTGCTTCCCAAGATTTTTCAATCCATTCCAATTTTTCTGAACAATAGGCAGGTTTATCTGTACCGGGTTGGTCTACAGAATAAACAAGATTTTGGTCTTGGCTTTCTTCAGGCTTGAAGTATTTCCAATCTATCTTTGTCATACTACCATTTAGGGCTCCCTTTGAAGCTTGGATATTATAAGTAAATGGATTGTAACCCTGACAAGAGGATATTTCTAAATCAATAACAGGTTTGTTTTCCCCATAAAGAAGAATCTTAACATAGTCCTCTGCATCTCCAAATGTATTTACTCTTTTCATAAAGGCTTTTACATTAGGCATTCCCTCTCCATATATTTGTAATGCTTGGTCAAGAGGGTGAGGTCCCGTATTGTATAGGTTGCCACCAGTATAAGATTGCAAGGTCTGCCAATCCCATCTTCTTGCATAGTTAGAAAAACTAATACTAACTTGAACTAAATCTCCTAATACTCCAGAATCAATAATCTCTTTAATTTTCACATAATAGGATGCAAATCTAGAGTTTTGGAAAACCGCTAAAATACGATTATTTTTCTTAGCTGTTTTAATTAAATCATCTGCTTCTTCTTCTGTTTTACAAAAAGGCTTTTCACTAAGTACATTTAATCCATTTTCTAACAAGTCCTTAGTTATGGGATAGTGCATATGACTGTAGGATGCATTGACAACAAAGTCTAAATCCATACCGTATAAGTCCTTGTAATCATCCAGAATCTTGACATCATTACCATATCTTTCAATTGCCAAGTTTTTCCTTTTTTCAATATGCTCAACTATGGCAACAACCTTAAATTTGTCAGTATTTCCCATAAAAAAAGCACCGTGTATTGAAAATCCACTTCTTCCTTGTCCGATAATAGCTACTTTTAACTGTCTCATTTCACTCTTCCTTTTTTTAAATTCAAACATAATCATACAGTATAAGGGGGCTTAATTCAATAATTTACATTAAATTTTAGGTCAGCTCCCCTATACAAGTTTAATCTAAAGATCCCTTTTTATTTTTATCAAAGCTTCAATTCCATTAATATCCCAGAGCATTTCATAGAAGCTTTCATCTGTTTTATCCACATAGCCATTGGCTAGGGTTTCTTTGTTAATCCAATCAGAATTTTTTAAAGCAATTTCTAGCAACCTTTCACTCTTTTCAATAGAATAGAGAATTTTATCAGTTACATTGAAATCAGCATCCTTTCTCATGGTTTGGATTTTACTTACTAACTCTCTAACAAAGCCTTCTTCAATTAACAAGTCGTCAAGGTTAGTATCTAAAACTGTAGTTATGTTATAGTCGCTTAAGGATACATGGCCTTCTTTTTGCTTGGTTTCACTTAAGATATCATCTTTTTCCAGCTCAATCTTTACACCATCTAGCATAAACTCATAGACTTTACCTTGGTTTACCAATTCCATAACCTTTGAGCCATCAGCATTTTGCAAATGTTCTCTAATTGCAGGAACATGTTTGCCATACTTTTTACCTAGGGTCCTAAGCTGCGGTTTTAGATTGTAATCTATAAACATGGTAGGATCATCAATATACATAATTTCCTTTATATTCAACTCATCTTTTAATAAATCTAAATAAGCCTTATCCAACTTCTTGTCAGAGGTTATGTATAGTTTGCTTAAGGGTTGTCTGTTTTTAATGTTTGAAGTACTTCTCATGCTTCTTCCCATTACAATTATCTTAAGTAGCTCCTCCATTTGATCTTCCATATCTAAATTAATAAAAGATGGGTCATACTCAGGGTAATCTGTTAAATGCACACTCTTTGGAGCAGATTCGTCTAGATTTACAACTAAATTAGAATAAATCTCTTCTGTTATAAAAGGAGTAAAGGGAGCAGACAACTTTATTAAAGTTACTAAACAAGTATAAAGAGTAACATAGGCATTTATCTTGTCGGAAGTCTCTTCACTTTGCCAGTATCTTTCTCTGGATCTTCTTATATACCAATTGCTTAACTCGTCTGTAAATGCTTGCAATTCTCTAGATGCTTCAAAAATCTTATACTCTTCTAAGTATCCATCAATGCTTTTTACTAAACTATTTAATTTCGATAAAACCCATTTATCCAGTAAGCATAAATTATCCATATCTAGTTGGTGTTCTAGAGGATTGAACTTGTCTATTTGTGCATAAAGAACATAAAAGGCATAAACATTCCACAAGGTTCCTAAAAACTTCCTTTGCCCTTCTGTAACACCACTATCATGGAATCTTGATGGTAGCCAAGGAGCGCTTACTGTATAGAAATACCATCTTATGGCATCAGCACCTTGTTTATTCAAAATATCCCAAGGATCCACAACATTGCCCTTGTGTTTACTCATCTTTTGTCCATCTTTATCTTGGATTAAGCCTAAAACTATAACGTTTTTATAGGCAGGACTATCAAACAAGGCACAAGATATGGCATGTAAAGTATAGAACCAGCCTCTAGTTTGGTCTAGTGCTTCGGATATAAAGTCAGCTGGAAAACTCTTTTCAAAAAGCTCCTTGTTTTCAAAAGGATAATGAAATTGAGCAAAAGGCATAGCTCCACTGTCAAACCAGCAGTCTAAGACTTCAGGAACCCTAGTCATTTGTGAACCACACTTGTCACATCTAACATGAACTTGGTCAATATAGGGTTTGTGTAGTTCTATATCATCAGGACAGTTATCAGATTTTTCTTTTAACTCAGCAATACTTCCAATTGCCACTTCATGACCACATTCACACTGCCAGATAGGAAGAGGGGTTCCCCAGTATCTTTCCCTTGAAATACCCCAGTCCACAACAGAACGTAAGAAGTTTCCAAATCTTCCATCCTTTATATTACCTGGCATCCAGTTTATAAGGTCGTTGTTTTTTAATAGGGAGTCCTTAATTGCAGTCATTTCTATAAACCAAGCAGACCTGGCATAATATATTAGTGGAGTATCACATCTCCAACAAAAAGGATATGTATGCTCAAAATCTTCTTGGTCAAAGAGAAGGCCTCTTTTGTCCAGGTCTTCTTGAATAACCTTATCTGCATCTTTAACAAACAAAGCTTTTAAAAATTTGGTTTCTTCTTTCATATTTCCCTGTTCATCTACCATTTGAACAAAGGGTAAATTATATTTTTTACCTATAACAGCGTCATCTTCCCCAAAGGCTGGTGCAGTATGTACAATTCCAGAACCATCAGTAAGGGTTACAAAGTCTCCTAAACAGATATAAAATCCTTTTTCTATGGTTTCTTGATCAAAAAAGTCAAACAAAGGAAGATACCTTTTATACTCTAAATCCTTACCCTTATAGCTTTCTACCACTTTATATTCTCTATCTTCAAAGACTTTTTCCAGTAATTCTTTAGCAAGAATTAAAAATTCGCCCTTAAATTCAACCTTCACATAATCAAAGTCAGCACCTAAAGTTAAACCAACGTTAGATGGTAAGGTCCAAGGTGTAGTGGTCCATGCTAGGAAAAAGGTGTTTTTCTCATCTTCAACCTGGAATTTAACAAAAATACTGGTGTCAACCACATCCTTGTATCCTTGTGCAACTTCATGGCTAGATAAGGTAGTTCCACATCTAGGACAATAGGGTACAACCTTGTGTCCTTGATAAAGTAGTCCTTTTTTCCAAATTTCTTTTATTGCCCACCATTCAGATTCAATGTAATCATTCTCATAGGTAATATAGGGGTTTTCCATGTCAGCCCAAAAACCCACTCTTTCACTTATTTCTTCCCAGTCAGCCTTGTATTTCCAGACACTTTCTTTGCACTTTTTAATAAAAGGTTCGATACCAAATTTTTCAATATCCTCTTTACCATCCATGCCTAGCATTTTTTCTACTTCCAGCTCAACAGGAAGACCATGGGTGTCCCAACCAGCTTTTCTTAAAACCTTGTAGCCTTTCATGGTTTTGTATCTAGGTATAATATCTTTAACAGCTCTTGTTAAAATATGGCCAATGTGAGGTTTTCCATTGGCAGTAGGTGGCCCATCATAAAAGGTAAAGTGCTGACAACCCTCTCTGTTTTCTATGCTCTTTTCAAAGATTTTATTCTCTCTCCAAAAGTCTAGAACTTCTAGTTCTCTTTTAACAAAGTCTAATTGTGTTTCTACTTTTTTGTACATAGTATCCTCTTCTCTTTAACTAAAGTTATATATAATAATACTCCTTCATCCAAAGGGACGAAAGAGTATCCGCGGTACCACCCTAATTGCTTTAAAATAAAGCCTCTTAATAAAAATAACGGTTTTTTCCGGACTCCCCTACTTTCTTTCAGGAAATCAACTCCCCGGTGATTCTCAAATTCAGAATTTATATATTCTCAGCCCCATATACTCTCTGTAAAATTCTCAAACTTGACTGTCGGTTCAAAGTTTTTGCTCTGTATATTATAAAGTAATCCTTTATTAATTGTCAAATAGGGCATCTATAAACTCATTTGCATCAAATACTCTTAAATCATCCACTTGTTCACCAATACCAATGTACTTTACAGGTATTTTCAATTCAGAACTTACAGATATAACAATGCCGCCTTTTGCTGTGCCATCTAGTTTGGTTAAAACAATACCATCAATGTCTATAGCTTGGTCAAAAGCCTTAGCTTGTACTAAAGAATTTTGTCCAGCAGAAGCATCCAATACAATTAAGGTCTCCAAATTTGCATCTGGGGCCTCTTTCATAATAACCCTTTTAATTTTCTTTAATTCTTCCATTAAATTACTCTTAGTATGAAGCCTTCCAGCAGTATCACAGATTAATACATCTGCCTTTCTTGTCATGGCAGCATATATAGCATCATATACTACAGAGGCTGGATCTGCACCAGCTTGACCCGTAACTATTTGAGTCTTGCTTCTTTGAGACCATAAAACTAACTGTTCAGTAGCAGCTGCTCTAAAAGTATCTCCAGCTGCTAAAATAACGCTTTTACCTTCTTTAATGAGAAGATTACTCAATTTTCCTATGGTTGTTGTTTTACCTGTTCCATTAACTCCCACAACCAAGATAATATTCAATTTGTTTTGGTTTTCTTCTTTTTCTAAAATAAGACCCTTGTTTTCATTGGATAACAATATGTCTAAAAGTTTTTCCTTTAAAAGCACTTTAATAGCTTCAGGCTCATCAATATTATTTAACTTAACTTGATACTGTAAATCATCCATAATAGACATTACTGTATCAATAGCAATATCACTTTCTATTAGAATCTCTTCTAATTCTTCAAAAAAATCTTCATCTATTTTTCTAAAGGAAACTATTAGATTATCAATTCTTTTTGTAAAATTCTCTTTTGTTTTTTCTAGACCTTTTTTTAATCTATTTAAAAATCCCATATTAGTCTGTTAATTGCATGGAAACAACCTTGGTAATACCGTGTTCTTGCATTGTTACACCATATATAGAATCAGCGTTTTCCATAGTACCCTTTCTGTGTGTAATAAGTACAAACTGAGTTTGTAATTTGTGGTTGTTCAAATACTTACAATACTTCATAACATTGTTGTCATCCAAAGAGGTATCAATTTCGTCAAAAACACAAAATGGAGAAGGGTTTAGTTTTAACATGGAAAATATTAAGGCAATAGCTGTAAAGGCTTTTTCTCCCCCAGATAAGAGCATCATATTTTGCAATTTTTTACCTGGAGGTTGAACAATTATATCTATACCACATTCTAAAATGTCTGTTTCATCGGTTAACTGCAATCTAGCTTGTCCACCATCAAAAAGCTTTACAAATATTTCATTGAAGTTTTCACTTATAATTGCAAACTTTTCTCTAAACTGTTTTCTCATAACAGTGTTCATTTCATTAACTGTTTTATATAAATCTTCCTTGGATTTTTCAATATCATCTCTTTGACTGGTGAAAAATCTATATCTTTCATTAGATTTAGCATAGTCTTCAATGGAGTCAAGATTAACTGGACCCAATTGTTTTATCACCGACTTGGCATAAACAATTTGTTTTCTAGCTTCACCAATATTCTCAATCTCACCATGTCTTTCTAGAGCATCATTGTGAGTTAAGTTATATTCGTCCCACATTCTATTTTTCATGGCTTCAATTTCAATCTCAGTTTTTCCCTTAGACACTTCTAAAGAGGAAATCTTGTTTTGTAAAAGCATAATATCCTTGTTCTCATCGGTTACTCTTTGAATGAAATTCTCATTTTCATCTGATAATTTCCTTCTATCAGCTCTAATCTTTTCAATTTCTTTTTCAAACTTAAGCCTAATATCATCAGGTTTATTTACTAGGGTAGATTTTTCCAAGATAACCTTGTTCAAATCTGCTACCACTTCTTCTAATTCCAAATTTCTCTTTATTGTTTCTTTTCTTTTAACAACCAAAGCCTCTTTTTCAAATCCAATTCTTATTAAAGCCTCTTCGTTATTTTTCATACTCTCTTCAATTGAGCCAACTGAAACCTTAAGATTGGAAATATCCAAATAGATATTATCTCTTTTACTTGATTTTTCCTTATTAGCAAGCTCATGAAGGTCAAGATCCTGCCTTTTTTGCTCATAAGCCTTTTCAATTCCTAAAAGAATTTCATTTTGAGCCTTTATTAAATCATCAAATCCCTTAATCTCTTCTTTTATTAAAAGTTTACTTTCTTTAGAAGACTTTAAGCTCTCTTGGTTTTGTTTGTATGATTTGTCTAAAGATAAGATTTCAGACTCAGCCTTTGTTATTTGGATATCCTTTTCTCTTATATCCAAATCCAATTTATCAATATTAGCAGCCATTGTATTTAACCTGCTGTAGTGATCTTTCATCTCTTTAGAAACTTCTTCTTGTTCAACACTTAACTTTTTAATGGTTATTTTTAAGTTTTCTAGCTGCTTTTGTCTTCCTAAAAGACCAATTTTCCCAGCATGTTGAGAACCTCCAGTTATGGAGCCTCCAGTGTTAAAAAATTCACCAGTTAGAGTGACTAACTTGTATCTATGACTTGTCTTTCTTGCAATAGCTACAGCATTATCATAAGTATCTACAACAATAATTTTACCTAGAAGATACTTTGCAATATTATCAAAAATACCTTCATACTCTAAAAGCTTATATGCAACATCAACAACTCCATTTAAAGACATGATTTCTCTAACTTCATTATCATTGAAATAACTAGGTCTTACTGTATTTAAGGGTAAAAAGGTCACCCTTCCCAGATTTTTAGATTTTAAAAACTCTATTGCTTCTTTTGCAGCTTGTTCATCTTCTACAACTACATTTTGTATATTTCCACCCATGGCACTTTCAATTGCCCTGTTGTATATTTCCTTTGTTGAAAAGATTTTAGCCACAACATCCACCACACCAGTTAAAGACTTGTTCTCCATTACAGCCTTAACATCGTTCCTATAGCCTTGCATGTGTTTTTCCATGTCTTCTATAAGGTTGTGATTAGATTGAGATATTTCAATGTTGGTTTTTAGTTTTTGTTCTTTATCTCTAAGATTAGTAAGTTGGGCCTGTATTTTTTGATAATCTGTTTTTAATTGATCTCTTTTTTGGACATCCTCTTCTTTGGATTTTTTAAGTTTTAGGTTCTCCTCTTGCTTGGTTTGTTTGCTAAGAAGCAAGCTGTCATTTTCATAAATTACCTTGTTTATATTGCTATCTAAATTATCCAGTCTTTCTTCAAGAGCTCTTTGTTTATTTACTTTATCATTTATTTCCAATTTAACAGAAGATATATCTTCTAAGTCCTTCATAATAGCTGCTTTAAGAGATTCAGTTACCTTTTCTGTTTCTGATAAGGATTTTATAATATCATCTGATTCTTTTTCTAAAACTTCAAGTTTTTCCTTGAAATTTGAAACCTGCTTTTCAAGATAATGACCTGCATTTTCCTTTGTAATATAGTCTTTGGAAAGTTCTTCTTCTCTTAGCTTAAAATCTTCAATATTGTCTTGATTTTTCTTAATCTCATCTTTAGCATTGGATAGACGCTCTTTATAAAGCAAAATTTCATGCCTAATAGATTCTAAATTTCTTAAAAAACTATTGAGCTCTTCTTTTAGCTCATTTTCCTTATTCTCAAAATCCTCTATCTTTTGAAGGTTACTCTTGTTTTCTTCTTTAATTGCTTCTAACTCTTCTTCTTTTAAGGCTATATCTTGGCTTAATTGTCCAATATCATCTTGATACTTCTTAATCCTACTTTCAAACATCTCCAGGTTATTTAAATATAGGCCTACTTCATTAGTTCTTAATATTTCATAAACTCTTAAGTATTCTTTAGCCTTATCAGATTGCTTTCTAAGAGGTTCTAATTGGTTTTCAATTTCAGTAATAATATCCCCAATTCTTATTAAGTTTTCTTCTGTACTATTTAGTTTTCTTAAGGACTCTAGCTTCTTTTGCTTGTATTTCATAATACCAGCAGCTTCTTCAAAGATTCCCCTTCTTTCTAAACTATTGGACTCAATAATGTTGTTGACCTCATGCTGACCAACAATAGAATAACCTTCTTTACCTACCCCTGTATCAAAAAACAAGGTTTGAATATCTTTTAATCTAACTGTTTTATCATTAATGGAATAATCAGATTCTCCAGACCTATACACTCTACGGGTTACCTTAACTTGGTCAAAGTCTATATTTAAAAATCTACCACTATTGTCGAAATACAAAGAAGCTTCAGCAAAGCCTATGGGCTTTCTGTATTGGGTTCCAGAAAAAATCATATCTCCCATATTCATGCCTCTTAATTGTTTAGAACTTTGAGTACCTAAAACCCACCTTATGGCATCTGCTATATTGCTTTTGCCACTTCCATTTGGGCCGACAATTGCAGTTATCCCCTTGTTGAATTCCAAGACGGTCTTTGTAGCAAAGGATTTAAACCCTTGGAGCTCTAGTTTTGTAAGAATCATCTTTTCTTTTTACCTTTTACTTCAAATTTTTTCAAAGCAACCTTAGCCGCTTCTTGTTGTGCTTCCTTTTTGCTCTTGCCACTACCTAGGCCAAAGACCTTTTGGTTTACATAAACCTCTACAAGAAAAGTCTTATTGTGAGCCGGTCCCTTTTCTTGTTTGACCTTGTATGTAGGTTCTTCTTGATGTAAAGCTTGCACAATATGTTGCAATTTGGTTTTACTATCTTTATTATCACCGGATTTAATATATTCTACTATAAATTTATTAAGATTGGAAATAAGAAATATTTTTGCCTCATTTATTCCTGAGTCTAAATAGATAGCACCGGTAATAGATTCCACAATATCTGCCATAACCGATTTACTTTGGTTAACTATGGAGGTTATTGCTGAAGAACCTGCATAAATGCATTTGTTTAAACCTAAGTTTAGACTAACCTTGTATAGAGTGTCTTCACAAACGGCATAAGCTCTTGTAATGGTCATTTCTCCTTCTTGTAAATAGGAGTGACTTTTAAATAGAAACTCACTCACTATAATCTGAAGAATTGAATCACCTAAAAATTCAAGTTTCTCGTAATTGTTATCTTTATCATAGGAACTATGAGTCAAGGCTGTTTTTAATAATTCAATATCCTTAAACTCATAACCTATTACTTTTTCTGCATATTTAAGCATAGTATCCTAATTTCTATAATATTTTCACATGTAAACAGATAAATAAATTTTCTTGATTATAACTTATTTTCTTAAGATCTTTAAATCTTAAGAAAATAAGGCTATTTTAAAATAGCCATTATTTTATCTGTTAGTTTCAATAAAACCTACAGCATCTGAAACTGTAGTTATATTTTCTGCTTCTGTGTCAGGAATAGAAATTTTAAATTGATCTTCCATAGACATAATCAATTCAACAATGTCTAATGAGTCAGCACCTAAGTCCTCTATAAAAGAAGAGTCCATGGTTACACTGTCTGCGTCTACTCCCAATTGGTCTACAATAATTTCTTTTACTTTTTCAAAAATCATTTTATCCTCCGTCCCTTTGATGGAATCATGTATATTATAACAAATCCATCTAAAATTTTCCTATTTTATTATATTAAACGCAATTTGCGTAAATATCTTTCTATATTGCTGGGGCAACTACCCTTTTAATTTTATCCACTATCTGGTTTTCTAGCAAATAAACTGTTTTTAATACTACATTTTTAATGGTCTTAGAATTAGAATTTCCATGAGATTTAATTATAAGGCCATTTACACCTAAAATTGGAGCTCCTCCCATTGTGTCTGGGTCTATTGTTTTTTTGAAAGCAAGAAAGTCCTTTTTTAAAATCAAAGCTGCAATTTTATTTATTAGTCCAGCATTAAAAATAGATTTAATGTTAGTAAAAATATAGTTTGCAGTTCCTTCCAAAACCTTTAAGCAGACATTCCCTGTAAAACCATCCGAAACAATGACATCTACAGTGCCTTGAGCTATTGCATGTCCTTCCACATTGCCGTAAAAATTAATGCTTGATTTTTGCAAAAGTTCATAAGCTTCTTTGGTTTCAGCTTTTCCTTTATTCTCTTCAGTTCCAATATTTAAAAGTCCCACACTTGGATTTTTGCAATCTGTCATAACCTTCATATATTCAGAACCAAAGTGGGCAAATTGAACATAACTTTCTGGTCTTAAAGTAGAGTTTAGTCCTGCATCAATTAAAAGACAAAATTTATCTCCTGAAGGGATAATAGCACCTAAGGCTGGTCTTATAACTCCATCAATTCTTCCTGTAATCAATAAAGACCCAGCCAAAAGAGCACCAGAGTTACCTGCTGAAATAACAGCATGACCCTGGTTTTCTTTATGGTCAACTAAGGACCTTACCATGGATGAATCTTTTTTCATCTTAATAGCTTGAGTCGGTGTATCGTCAGAACTAATAACCTCTTCACAGTGGACTATTTTAATTCTCTCACTTATTCCTTCATTATCTTCTAATATTCTTTGTATTTGCTTACTATCTCCATACAAGCTTATATCAAATCCTGTTTTAGCTTTAACAGCTTCGACACAGCCTAAAACAATCATCTCAGGGGCATTATCGCCACCCATAGCATCCACAAGAATGTTCATATATACCCTTTCTAAACAGAAACAAGAATAAACTTACTTCTGAAAATCTCCTTATCATTTCTGTATACAAAAACCCAAACAAAGTAATTATTCAATCTAATTTGATTAACTTGAGCTTTTGCTATAAGTAGCTCATTTGCATATACAGGCTCTTTATACTTTATATTTGCTACACCCACTAAAGAAGCCTCAGAGTCTGTTACAGCTATAGCAACCGATTCTGCAAAGGAATAAATGTATTGTCCCCTTACAATGTTAGTCTTTTTAAAAACCATATCAGAGGTTGTCATAAACCTGGCAGTTCCCTCTTTGTTTAATTTTAGGTCAGTAATAGTACCCACAATATCTTCTGGAGCTAAAGCTCTTACTGTGTCTCTTATTCTCTCTCTAACCTCTTTAATCCCTAATTGCCCCCTATAATTACGTATTGAGGGCACACTTACTTTTAACATCTTAGCTAGTTGGCTATCATTTAAGTAAGGATCTTGGGCTAAGAGCATCTGCAATTTTTCTAACCTATCATTCTTTTTTAAGGTTGCCTTGGTAACTTTCAAACTTATCACCTGATAACAAATTTACATAAGTATACGATATTACGCTCATATTGTAAATGGCAAATAAGAAAATAGAAACATACAATTATTAAAGATGCAATAAATTATTTGCCATTAAAACCTAGTCCTTAATAAACTCTAAAGACTTTTTAACATAAATATATCCTGATACCACCGTAGCAATAATTGCTATTGCATAAAGTATTTGGGGCAAGTACCAAATGGGTAAGTAAAAAGAAAGCATGTAGGCTATAACCGCTATAAGTTGAAAGTTTGTCTTTATTTTTCCATATACATTAGCTGCTATAACCTCACCTTTTTGTGCAGCTGCTAGCCTTAGACCATCCACTATTAAGTCTCTTGCAATAATAATAATTACAGTCCAGCCCCCTATCATTCCCCTTTGGACCAGCATAACTAAGGCTGTGGTAACTAAAATTTTATCTGCAACAGGATCTATAAACTTACCTAAATTAGTAACTAGACTTAATTTTCTTGCTAAATAACCATCTAAAAAATCAGTAAATGAAGCAATAACAAATATTACAAGAGCAATCAAAACACCATATTTACTATGGAAAGTAAAAAGTCCCTCACCCAACCATGAAGGTGTGGGAATGAAGAATATAATGTAAAATGGTATTAGAAAAACTCTGGTAAAGGTCAATTTATTTGCTATATTCATTACAAAACCTCAGCTACTAAATTTTCATCTTGAAGTCCAACAATTTTTACTTGAATAAATTCATTTAAAACCAATTCTTCCTTTGAAGCAATATATATGATTGGATCAATTTCTTTTGCTTCTCCATAGGATCTACCAGAATAAAAAAGACCATCAGGACTTACTCCCTCTACTAAAACCTGGTATATCTTTCCAATTCTTTCTTGATTTTTTTCAAGCATTATGTTTTGTTGGAGCGCTTGGCATTTTTTTAGCCTTTTTAATTTAATCTCTTCTTCAATATGGCCATCTAAATTATATGCTGCACTTCCTTCTTCCTTAAAGTAACTAAAAAAGCCTGCTCTGTCAAATCTATTTCTTTCTAAAAAGTCACAAAGCTTATAAAAATCCTCTTTTGTCTCTTGGGCAAATCCCACAATAAAGGTAGATCTTATTACAATATCATCAATATTCTTTCTTAATTTATCAATTAGATTATTATATTGCTCCCAACTTCCTTTTCTTCCCATGAGTTTCAGAATCTTATTTGAAGCATGTTGAAGAGGAATATCTAGATAATGTAGAAGTTTTTTACTCTTTTTCATCAGCTCTATAAGTTCATCATCTATTAATTCTGGATAGCAATAAAGAAGTCGAATCCATTTTAAATTTTCTATCTTTTCTAGCCGACGTAAAAGAGCACAAAGTGAGATTTGCCCATAAATATCTTTTCCGTAAGCGGTTGTATCTTGTGCTACTAGGGTTATTTCTTTTATCCCCTTATTATTACAAAGGTCTTCCACCTCAAAAACAATGTCTTCTATGCTTCTACTTCTAAATTTACCTCTTATAAATGGAATAGTGCAATAGGTGCATCTGTTATCGCATCCTTCTGAAATCTTTACATAAGCTGATGCCTTCTTGCTTGATAAAAGTCTAGGACTATTCATAAAAGATGAGTCAATATTTTTTCCATATATAGTTTGTCTTTCATTACTATCTAAAATAGTTGCAATATCTTTATAGCCATCAATACCAATACAAAGATCCACCTCGGGCATCTTATCTAAAACTTCCTCTTTGTATCTTTCTACTAAACAACCTGCTACTACAATCTTTTTCATGCTACCATCTTCTTTATATTTTCCAAACTCTAAGATAGCATCAATAGCTTCTTCAACAGCAGGCTCAATAAAAGCACAGGTATTTATAATACCTATGTCAGCTTGTTTAGGGTCTGAAACTAAAACATAATTATGATTTTTTAAACTTGCAGCTATAATTTCGCTGTCCACCAGATTTTTAGGACAGCCTAAAGAATTAATAATTATCTTCTTCATATTCTGATAAAGCCTTTTCCACAGCCTCAATTGCCATATTTGTATCTATTCCATGATAGATTAGCTTGGATATCAATTTGTTTTTACTATGGTCTTTTATTCTATTTTTTAAAAAGCTTTTTATAAACTCCTCATCATCAATTTTACGGTATTCTACCAATTTTTCTATAGTGGCGTTTACCGCTCTTTCTGAAAATCCCTTGTCAAAGAGGTAGGATCTCATCCTATTGGCTGTTCTTTTGCCATTTAAAAGATATGCCAAGGCCCTCTTATGACAAGCTTCTTTTTCACTTTGAAATCTCAGCTTATCAATTTCTTCATAGCTGAGATCTTCTTTTTCGTAAACATAATTTTTGAAATATACTTCTTGGTCTACATTTAAGATCTCTTCATTATCAAGTTGTAAAACATAAATGTTTTTTGATCTTTTTGTGAAAAGTATCTTAACCTTTTCCATTTATAATTTAATCCTCTTTTACTTCTTTTTTATCATTATCTTCTTCATTTTCCTGTTTTCCATCTAGCTCATACATTTGTCTTAATTTTACTTCAATTTCTCTAGATATTTCAGGATTTTGGACTAAGAACTCTTTAGCATTTTCTCTGCCTTGACCAATTCTTTGGTCTTTATATGAATACCAGGCACCAGCCTTATTCACTATATCATTGGCTACACCAATATCTAATATACTGCCTTCCTTTGAGATACCTTGACCATATACAATATCAAATTCAGCTACTTTAAAGGGGGCTGCAATTTTGTTTTTAGCTATTTTAGCCTTTGTTTTACTACCAACTATATTTTCACCAATCTTAATGTTCTCTGCTCTTCTTACTTCTACTCTAACGGTAGAATAGAATTTAAGTGCTCTACCACCAGGTGTTACCTCAGGATTACCAAACATTATACCTACTTTTTCTCTTAATTGATTTATAAATATGGCTGTGGTTTTAGATTTTGAAACAACAGAGGTTAACTTTCTTAAAGCTTGGCTCATAAGTCTAGCTTGTAAACCTACATGGGCATCCCCCATTTCACCATCAATTTCTGCCTTGGGCACAAGAGCAGCAACAGAGTCTATTACAATAATATCTAAAGCACCACTTCTTACTAAGGCTTCACAAATCTCTAGCGCTTGTTCTCCTGTGTCAGGTTGGCTCACTATTAATTCATCTATATTAACCCCTAATTTTTTAGCATATATAGGATCAAGAGCATGTTCAGCGTCTATAAAGGCTGCTTCTCCACCTGCTTTTTGAGCTTCTGCAATTGCGTGTAAAGCAACTGTTGTTTTACCAGAAGATTCAGGTCCATAAATTTCAATAATTCTGCCTCTAGGAAATCCACCAACTCCTAAGGCTATATCTAAAGCTATAGAGCCGCTTGGAATGGATTCAACCTTCATACCTAGGTTTTGCCCCAGTCGCATAACAGCACCTTTACCGTAAGCTTTCTCAATTCCTGCCAAAGAGGCTTCTAATGCTTTTTTCTTATCCATTTCATGCTCCTTTTAATTTTTTTTCTTAAAACAATTATATCTTAAGGTTAGCAGACATACAAGAAATACTTTTTCTTTTTTGTCAATTTTTACCAATTATGCTCTTTACTTTGTTTTTCACCATTTTATTTATATCAAGAGCCTGCTCTTCTTTAATCAATAGGGCGCTTATCATATAAACTAAGGCTCCAATTAGCAATTCTATAGTAACCCATATTATTTGCTTTAGCTTGGATATGGAAAATATGTCTGTATTAAAGAGTTTTGGTAAAATAGCTTTATCCAAGTAATAAACAGCTACACCCATCAAAAAGGCACTAATTAACGACTTAATTATAGTTGGAAAGTTATCTTTGAAAGTATAGGTCTTTATCCTGGTTCCAAAGAGCAATAACAAAAATACTACATTTACAGACACAGATAAAGAATAGGCTAAGGGAATACTCAATATTCCTAAAGATGTTAGGTTTAAAAGTGCATAGGTAAATAAGTAATTCAATACTAGACCAATAACACTGGCCCAAAAAGGAATTATAGAGTTTTTAGTGGAAAAGTATACCCTGTTCAATATGGTGATAATGCTTTGCATAACAAGGCCCAGGGAATATCCAATAAGTAAATTAGCAGATAAAATAATCCCACTGTGGTCAATGGTGCCAAAGTTAAATAATACCTGAATTAAAGACTTGCTCAAAACCGACAAGCCCACAGCTGAAGGAATGGACAAGAATAGAACCAACTTCAAGGATGCATTAATTTTAAAGACTGCTTCTTTTAATTGATTTTTCTCATAAATTGCTGCTAAAGAAGGCAGCATTGCTATACCAATGGCTTGTGCAATTATCCCCAGGGGCATCTGCCAGGTCTTGTTCACTAGTTCTAGGGCTGAGACCGAGCCTGTATCAAAAAAGGCGGTAAAGTATCTAGATATTACTAAGGTCACTTGTCCTAACAAGGAGGTTAAAAGTGATGGTAAGGCCAAGGTTAAAAGAAGTTTAAAATCCTCTTCCTTGTATGCAATAATGGGCTGATAATTATTCTTAAAATGCTTTAAGCTAAAGGTAAATTGGAAAACAAAATAAATAATAGCACATACCAATATACCAATTACAACCTTTTTTACCCCATAATTGTCATCTGCATTACTGTTACTAAAAAAAGCTATACTCAATATAGATATAAAGTTATATAAAACTGGGCCAAAAGCTGGTACAGCAAACTCATTGTATGAATTCATTATTCCATTACATAAGCCTGCCAACATCATAAAAAATGCTATGGGGATAAGGATTCTTGTTAACTCCACAGTTAAGCCCAAGGTTACTTGGTCATAGCCGGAGACCATCATTTTAACAAGGGGCTCTGCAAATATTATGCCTAATATAACTACAAGTAACATTAATATGGCTATTAGGTTCATAAAAGAGCTTATGGGTTTCCAGCCTTCTTTTTCTTTACCCTTAGATACATAACCTGCAAGGACTGGAATTAAAGAAGAAGCAATTGCCCCTCCTACCAATAATGAATACATAAGATCAGGTATTTGAAAGGCTGCTGTGTAAGCATCTGTAACACTTGAAAGGCCCCCCATTTTTACAGGTATCAAGGCTGTTCTTACAAAACCTAAGACCCTACTTAATAAAACTGAGAGCATAATTAAAAACACAGTGCTTTTAAATTTTATTTCCTTCAATTTCTAACCTTTCTTGAGTAAATATTTTCTTAATATGTTCAAGGCATGTAAGCTAGCAAAACGCCTTACTCTATCTCTATTTCCATTAAAAACAAATTTGTGCACTTCATAATCTTTTTTATCACTCAAGCATATATAGACTAAACCTAAAGGCTTATTCTTTGTTGCTCCCCCAGGACCTGCTATTCCTGTAATTGAAATACCAATATCTGAATTATATAGAGATAAAATGCCTTTTGCCATCTCTGTGGCTACTTGTGAGCTTACTGCTCCATGTTTATCCAAGCTTTCTTTTTTTACTTTTAAAACATTTGCTTTAATATCATTGGAATATGCTGTAACAGATCCTAGATAAACCTGAGAGACCCCTGGAACATCTGTAAGCTCTGCTGATAAAAGTCCCCCTGTACAGGACTCAGCTAAACTTAATTTCAAATCTCTTTCTATGAGCAAATTAGCTACAACTTCTTTTAATTCTTGATTCTTATCCGAATAAATATAGTCTCCTAGTCTTTCATATAGGGTATCTAATAGAGGTTTTAGTATTAGATCTGCATTATCCTCTTCTTTTGAATACCTGGCTGTTACTCTAAGGGTAACCTCTCCAGGCTTTGCATAAGGGGCAATTGTAGGGTTTTCTTGCTTTTCAATTAAGTCTGTAATAATTTCTTCCATTGCAGATTCCCCTATACCAAAAAGTCTTAAATAAACAGATTTAAGACTCTCATTATTCTTTTTTAAAAAATAGTCAATTAAATAATCTTCAAAAATACCCTGTAGTTCATGAGGTGGTCCAGGAAGCATCACAATGGTCTTTTTATCATTATTCCATATGGTTTCTGTTATGGAGCCAGGGGCAGTTCCCCTATGGTTAAATAGGATTATAGAGCCTTTAGGATAATAGGCTTGCTTTTTGTTATTTTCGGCCATATGAACTTTTCTATTTTCCAACTTTAATCTAGTAAAATATTTTTCAATACTTTTCATTATTGAATCGTGATAGACCAATTCTAAATCCAAGACCTTAGAAAGAGCTTCTTTTGTAATATCATCTTGGGTTGGACCAAGGCCTCCTGTAAGAAAGACTAAGTCAACCCTATCAAGAGCAATTTCTATAGCCTCTTGCAACCTTGTCATGTTATCTCCTACTGTTGTATGAAAAAGGGTGTAAACTCCACACTCTGGTAATTTAGCTGAAAGATAGGCAGAGTCTGTATTGACAATTTGCCCCATTAAAAGTTCTGTTCCTACTGAAATAATCTCTGCTTTCATACTGTAGCCGTACTTTTGAAACCATTATTCTTCAAGATATCCAAAGCCTTATCATTTTGATCTACCTTAATAATTACATGGGCAGTATTTTCCTTTTTTGATAAAAAAGCGTATATATACTCTACAGAAATTCCTTCTGCATAAAGCCTATTGAGAGGTTTTGATATGCCGCCAGGTTTATCCTCTATATCAAGAGCTATAACATCTGTAACACTTACCAAAAAGCCATTTTCTTTTAAAAGATCCTCAGCCTTTTTTGTGTCGTCCACAATTATGCGAAGAATTCCAAAATCTGAAGTATCAGCTATGGTTAAAGCATTGATATTTATGTTTGATTTTGCGAGGATTGACGTCAGCTGGGCTAGTCTACCCTCTTTATTTTCCAAAAAAATTGATATTTGTTTGGTTAGCATTTAAATCCTCCTTAAAATTTTCTTTTATCTATGATTCTTACAGCCTTTCCTTCACTTCTTTCTAAAGACTTAGGCTCAACCAGTTTAACAGTAGCAGAAATGCCTAAAACGCTTTGGATTGCTCCTCTAATGTTTCTTTCAAATCCTTCGATTTTTCTAACTTCATCAGAAAAAAGTTCAGGACCCATCTCCACATTAACCTGCAAGACATCCATCATGTTTATTCTGTCTACAATCAATTGATAATTAGGAGTAACATGGCTAAACTCCAAAAGGACACTTTCAATTTGAGATGGAAATACATTAACTCCCCTAATAATTAACATGTCATCGGTACGACCAGTAACTCTTTCCATTTTAACCAAGGTTCTACCGCACCCACAGTCATCTTTGAAAAGTTTTGTTATATCTTTTGTTCTGTACCTTATTAAGGGCATTCCTTTTTTCTTAATGGTTGTAAAGACAATTTCTCCATCCTTATTATAACCCAAAGGGTCTAAAGTTTCTGTATCAATTATTTCAGGTAAATAGCAGTCTTCATTAATGTGCAATCCATTTTGCATAATGCATTCTGAAGAAACACCAGGGCCAGTAATTTCACTTAAGCCATATATATCATAGGCTTTAATACCTAAAAGAGATTCAATTTCCTTTCTCATGTTATTAGACCAGGGTTCTGCTCCAAATAGACCTGCTTTTAATGAAATATCATCTAGAGTTAAACCAGATTCAAGTAAGACCTCATATAAATGTAGCATGTATGAAGGAGTACAGGCTATTACAGTTGCTTGTAAATCCTTTAAAAACTCAACCTGTCTTCTACTATTTCCACCAGATATGGGAATAACTGTAGCACCTAGTCTTTCTGCACCATAATGAGCACCAAGACCACCTGTAAACAAACCATAACCATAAGCAACATGTATTATATCTTTTTTATCTACACCTATTCTAGCAAAGGACCTAGCCATAACCTCTGACCAGGTATCTATATCTTCTTGTGTATAAGCAACCACTATTCTTTTTCCTGTTGTTCCAGATGATGCATGTACTCTAACTATATCTTCCATAGGTACTGCAATAAGACCATATGGATAGGAGTCTCTTAAGTCCTCTTTTGTCGTAAAAGGAAGCTTGTATAAATCATCACAACCCTTTATATCTTGAGGCAATAAACCTATTTTATCCATTTTATCTTTATAATATTTTACATTGTCATAAACAAATGAAACTGTCTCAACCAGCCTTGTATCTTGAATGCTGCGCATCTCATCAGATGAAATGCTCTCAATCTTATCCCAAACCTTCAATCCTCTTACCTCCGTTTTATAGTATTTTACTCTTTGATAAGTAAAAAATCAATTGATATATGTTATTACAAAACATCATGATATAATAAAGGCACGACGAGGTGACAAATGAAAAAAGACTTTATTTCTCTTATTAGAAAGAATCAGACCTTCTTTGCCTACAAACCCCATTTAGTTGAAAACCCTGATTTTGTTTTTGTTGCAGCAACTGGACTTGCTGAACATGCTATGCGTTATTATCGCTTATCAGAGTTTTTGAAAAATCATAATGTGCAACTATACTGTATAGATCATCCAGGCCAAGGCTCCTTTACCAAAGACTTAGGTGTTTGGAAAGAAGATGGCTTTAATACCTGTGTAGATAATCTAAACACCTTAGTTCAGCATGCTAAAAAGGATAATCCTGAAAAAAAGGTTATTCTTTTTGGCCACAGTATGGGCTCTTTTATCTCTTTAGCCTATATACAAAAGTATAGTGATGTTGATGCTTGTATCCTTTCTGGAACCAATGATAAGCAAGCTTATCTACTATTAAAAGTTGCTATAGGGCTGGCTAAAATGCAAAAGTTCTTTGTTGGTAGAGATAAAAAATCAAAACTTTTAAACACACTCTCCTTTGGACAATTCAACAAGCAATTTGCTCCAAACAGGACAGAATTTGATTGGCTTTCAACAGATGATGAAGAGGTTGATTTATATGTAAAAGATCCTCTTTGTGGCTTTGTGCCAACTGTTGGTCTTTTCCACGATCTATTTCAAGCCTTTGGTCATATCTATAGACCAGAAAATATTGAAAAGATTCCTAAAGATCTTCCCATCTACCTATTTGCAGGCTCCAAAGATCCTGTAGGAGCAAATGGAAAAGGTCCTACAAGTCTTAGTGAAAGATTAAAAGGGGCAGGTATTAAAAATGTAAGTTTAAAAATCTATGAAAACTATAGACATGAATGCCTTAATGAAAAAGGCAATGATATAGTTATGAAAGATATTTACAATTTTTGTACTACTATTCTTTAATTTAAGCTATTACACATAATTCATGAAGAGCTCTAGTACAGGCAGTGTAGTAGAGATTTAATTCTACATCCTTATCAAAGCTATCTTCTTTGCAGTCTACAACAATGACAGCATCAAACTCTAAACCTTTAGCTAAGTAGGAGGGCAATAAAATTCTGCCTTTAGTATATGATGTGCTTCTTTCTGTGATTCTATTTATATTAGCATCTTTTAAATAGGGTTGTAGTTTTTTAGAGAAACTATCGGTTCTAGTAATAACTGCCAAAGATTTATATCCCATTTTTTTATAGGTTTCAGCCTTTTTCTTTATAATATCAGCTATAAATTCTAAATCGCAGCCTCTGCCTTCTGTACTTATTAGCTCAGGCTCTCTACCCTGTCTGTTAAAATATTCTATTTCCAGGTTATCCTTTAAAAGATTATTGCAAAACTTTGCAATTTGATAGGTGGACCTATAACTTTTATTTAATTTAATAATGTTAGCATTTTCAAATAGAGTATCTTCTTTTACATCCTCTACATAGTAGTTAATTTTTTGATTAATATCCCCTAATAAGGTCATATGGCAGTTATAAAAAAGTTTCTTAATAATCAATTTTTCTAAATATGAGTAATCTTGAATCTCGTCAATTATTAAATGACGAATATTATTATTAAAGGCATACCTTTCTCCAAAAAGAATCCTTAGATATATTAAAGGAGCAACATCCTCTGCATAAATGAATCCTTTAAAGAAACGGTCCAAAAATCTTTCTGACATTTCCTTAGAGTAGGCACTTTCTAAGAAACCTGCATATATATTTTCATAGTCTGTACCAATAGCTAAATCGATTTGCCTATAAATATGGCCAGTTTTTGTTCTTAGATCCAAAAATCCTTGGGCCATATCTACATGGTTGTTCTTAACATCTTCTACATATTCTTTTCTTAAAGCTCTTATATATGGTTTTATTCTTTCATTAAGAATATTTTTTATCTTTGAAAGCCTGGTTGTAACCTGATTGGAAGAATATTCTTCATAAAACAGCTTTTCCAATTCTCTTTTTGACATGACTATATTGTCATCTATATAGAAGTCTTTAAAGTCATATCTTTTATTAGATATATAGTTTGCATAATCTTTTAGTTTATCTGCAAATCGCACAGAATATTTTTCCACTAAATCTTCTTTATTTATATATTCATTTTTCAAAAGAGTATCTTCTAGTTCCACATACTTAGATATGAGGACTTTTTTTCTTCCTAATATTTCATATGCTAGGTTTTGAAAGGTGGACATATTAATATTTTCTTCACCTAGCTCTGGTAAAACCTCTGATATATAGTCATTAAAGGTTTCATTAGGTGAAAAGATTAAAATCTGATTATTTCTTAATTCGTTTTTGTATTTGTACATTAACCAAGCTGCCCTGTGCATTGCAATGGATGTCTTTCCACAGCCTGCAGGACCCTTAACAATAATAGTTGAATAGGTACTTCTTATGGCTTGGTTTTGTTCTTTTTGAATTGTTTCCACAATGTTACTCATTCTGGAATCTTTAGACTTGCTTAAAATGTCTTTTAGGATACTGTCGTCAATCATGACAGAAGAATCAAACATTGACAAAATTTCTTCATAAAAAATTTCATATTGCCTTTTTTTAGACATCTCTCCTTGAATCATGCCCCCTGGAGCTTCATAAGAGACTTGTCCTAATTCATTTTCATAAAACAAGGAGCAAATATTTGCTCTCCAGTCAAAGACTAAATATTGTCCTTCATCATCTGTAAAAGAGAATTTGCCAATATATATCTTTTCTAGTTCTGGATAATCTTCTTCTTGAAAGTCAATTCTTCCAAAATACATATCTCTATGTAAAAGACGCATTCTGTTTAGCTCTTTTTTGGTCATTTCCACTTCAAAAAAATCTAATTTTATATTATCTAAATATGACATGTTTTCTATAGCATCAGAAAAGTCAACCAAACTTCTTTTTCCACTTTCCCACATCTGTTCATTACTTTTTTTTAGACGCTCTGCACTAGTTTGTAAAGAGGTTTCTAGGTCACTAATTCTTTTTGAAAGTTTTTCAAATGCCTCAGACAATCTATTTTCTTCAAGTGCTCTTTCTTTTCCAATGATATTCATATTACCTCAACATTAGCAAATTTACATTAACCTGTATTATATAACATAGGGCTTAATATGGCAAACAGGTTACACAAAGTAACCTGTTAAAATTTATCTATTTTTTCTATTAATCAAAAGTTGTATCCTGCTTCAAAAGCGTTTAAGTTCATATCAATAAATGCTTTAGGTACTGTAGTTTTTACAACCTCTAGCCAGATATCTTTATCAATGTCTAAAAACCTTGCTGCTCTACCTATTAATACAGTATTCACCATTTTGGGAGAACCTGCTTTGACTGCTAAATCATAGGCACCAATAAAACACATATTTTCAGCTGTTTGGCACAACAAAGGCCCAATACCCTCTGGATATTCCATTTTTCCCGTAATGACTGGCATTGGGTCAATTCTTTGACTGCTACTAAGTAAAAGGCCACCTTTTTTCAAATACTTTGTCCACCTTAAGGCTTCCAATTGCTCAAAGGCAATAAGAATATCTGCTTCTCCTAGGGGAATTATTGGTGATTTAATACTTTCATCCCCATATCTAACATAAGTTATAACAGAGCCACCTCTTTGTGCCATACCATGTACTTCAGATATTTTTACATCGTAATCCATAGCTAAGGCAGCCTTACCTATAAGCCTAGAAGCTAAAAGAGTACCTTGTCCACCTACTCCAGCAATAACTATTGATTTAATCATTGGCCTTCCTCCTTTTTAACTAAAGCACCAAAGGCACAAACATTTATACAAAGTCCACAACCATTACACTGTGATTCATCTATTTCTATCTGTCCATTTTTGAAAGAAATTGCTGGACACCCTATTCTCATACATACCTTGCATTTAGTGCACTTTTCTCTATCTACAAAGACCTTACCAGTATATTTAACTGTTTTTAAAAGAGCACAAGGTCTTCTCGCAATAATTAAAGAAGGTTCATCTTGTTCCACTTCTTCTTTAATAACTCTCATAGTCTCTTTTATGTCAAAAGGATCAATTACAGAAATTCTTTCAATGCCTATACTTTTTGCCAGCATTTCTAAGTCTACTTGCTTGGCAGGATTTCCAAAAAGGTCTAAGCCATTTAAAGGATTGTTTTGGTGTCCAGTCATTCCTGTTATGGAGTTATCCAAAACAATTACTGTTCCAACTCCCTTGTTATACACTATATTTATTAAGCCAGTAATTCCAGAATGAACAAAGGTTGAGTCTCCAATGACACCTACAGTCTTTTTCATAGCAGCATTCCCTCTTGCCTTGTTAAAACCATGGAGAGCCGATACTCCAGCTCCCATACAAATAGATGTATCCATGGCAGATAAGGGCTCTAAAGCAGCTAGAGTGTAACAACCTATATCTCCAGTAACTGTTAAATTTAAACGTTTTAAAGCGTAGAAAAGACCTCTGTGAGGACAACCTACACACATTACAGGTGGTCTAACTGGAACTGTTGAATAATCAAAGTCTTCTAAGTAGTTAAAGCTATCCATTCCTAGAAGGTTTTTTCTCAACAAATCAACAGAATACTCTCCTGTTACAGGTAATTTATCCTTACCAATAACTGAAATTCCTAAAGCTTTGCAAGCAGTTTCTATAATAGGTTCTAGTTCTTCTATTACATAAATCTTTTCTACCTTACTAGCAAAGTCTAACAAATGCTTTTTACTTAAAGGATAAACTACACCCAATTTTAAATATGAAGCATTAGGTAGTGCTTCTTGTGCATATTGAAAGGCTATTCCAGATGAAATAAAGCCTACTTTTTCATCTTTAATAACCATCTTGTTTAAATCACTGGCATAAGACCATTCTTCTTGCTTTTTTATTCTTTCTTCTACAATTTCATGTCTTACTCTAGCCATAGCTGGCATCATGACATTTTTAGAAGGATTCTTTTTATAATCTTTTAAAACAATTTCTTGAGGATCCTTCAAGGTAGTTATACTTTGAGAATGGCTAACTCTAGTTGTCAGTCTTAATAAAATAGGACTATCAAATTGCTCAGATAAAGAAAAGGCTTTTACAGTAAAGTCTTTAGCTTCTTGAGAATCTGAAGGTTCCAGCATCATTATTTTAGCAGCTTTTGCATAATATCTAGAATCTTGCTCATTTTGTGATGAATGCATGGCTGGGTCATCTGCAACAGCTATAACCAATCCCCCATTAACACCAATATATGACATGGTAAATAAGGGATCTGCTGCTACGTTTAAGCCAACATGCTTCATTGCTGAAAATGCTCTTGCACCTGCAATAGCAGCACCAGAGGCAACCTCTAAAGCAACCTTTTCATTAGGTGCCCATTCTGTATCTATTTCTTTATATCTAGCTGCCGCTTGAGTGATCTCTGTACTAGGTGTTCCAGGATAAGAAGAAACAACCTTCACTCCGGCCTCATATAATCCTCTTGCTACCGCATCATTTGCCAGCAACAATTCTTTCATCTAATTTCTCCTCTTTTAAATTTTTACTCCAACCAAAGACATAAGTTCCTACTAAGGTCATAGTTACTGACACTAACATAGCAATAGAACCTGCAATGGTTGAGTAAGTCATACCGTTTATAATAACAAGGACAAGCATTGTTGTAAAGCCAGAAATCATTCCTAGTAGTGCTGCTCTTTTATCTGTTTTTTTATTGTATAAGCCCAAGAGATAGGGGCCTAAAAAAGATCCTGCTAAGGTTCCCCAAGATAAATTCATTAAAGTAACAATGGTATTGTTATTGGTTAAAGCTATAACTACAGATACTACAACAAAAACAACACAAAAGACTCTTAATAGAAAGATTTGCTTCTTTTCATCTAAATCCTTTTTAACATAACCCTTTAAGAAGTCTACAGTTATAGATGATGCTGAGACAAGTACTAAAGATGATAAGGTGGACATAGAAGCTGATAGTATTAGTGTTACAAAAATTCCTAAAATAATGTCTGGTAAAACTGAAAACAGCATTTCAGGTACTATTATATCCACTCCACCTTGAGGAATTTCACTAAAGAACAAATTACCAAAAGCTCCTGTAAAATATGCACCAACACCTATTATTAAAGCAAAGATAGTTGCTATAATAGTTCCTTTTTTAATGGCATTTTCATCTCTTACTGTATAAAACTTGTGAATCATTTGAGGAAGTCCCCAAACACCAAAACTGGTCAAAAGAACCAAAGATAATAATTTAATGGGATTTGGCCCAGTTAAACTGCCAAGGCCAGCCTTAACCTCATTTAAAGCAGCTAAGCCACTACTAACTCCCATCACCTTGGATGAAGATACCACAAAGTACACAATTAGTACTGTACCAACAATCATTACAATACCTTGTATTAAATTATTCCAAGCTGTAGCAATATAGCCTCCTAAAACCAAATAAAAAAGAGTAAAGACAGCCATAATAAGTACAGAAACTATGTAAGCTTGATCAATGGTCAATAAGCCAGAAAAGAGCTTTGCAAATAGATGTCCCAAGCCCTTATACACTGAGGCTGTATAGGGTACTAAAAATATAAAGGTTAAAAGTGCAGATAAAATCTTGAGTAAATCTGAGCTGTATCTTTTTTGAAAAAACTCAGGCATAGTTTTTGCATTTAGCTCTTTTGTTATCTTGTTTGTCCTTCTGGCTAAAACCTTCCAAGCTAAATAACTTCCAAAAAGTGCATTACCAATGCCTATCCAAATTGCAGATAAACCCATCTCCCAGCCTATGCCCCCTGCATAGCCTATGAAAATAACTGCAGAAAAATATGTGGTACCATAAGCTAAAGAAGAAAGCCATGGTCCCATATTTCTTCCTCCCAAAAGGAAGTCATCTACATTTTTTATTCTTTTTGAACTATAAACCCCAATTGCGACTTGCAACAAAATAAATATGGCAATAATTATAAATTTCACCAATTCCTACCGTCCTTCCATTCTACATTGGTCAATTATATAATAAAAAGCCTTGTGGTCAATCTCTACTTAACATTTCATACTTAATATCCCAAAGTTTTTGAGAAAGGTCTACATAATAGTTATGGGGATTTTCAAAACGCTTAACCTCACTCCACTGCTCTTCTACTTGGTCTTTACAATACTGGCGTATAGTTTCAATATCTGGTCTATCATATATACACTTACCATCTTTGTAGACTGGAACAAGAAGCTCTTTCAATTTAAAATTATCAAAGGTCTTTCTCTTCCAAGTATAGTCAGGGTCAAAGATTGTCAAAGGTTTACTCTCATCGATTACTTCATCATGAACACAAATTAAGTCAGCTTCTGCCTTTAGTGTATCTTTACAATATATTCTATAAACCTTTTTAAAGTGAGGTGTTGTTATTTTTGTTGGATTCTCAGAAATCTTTATCTTAGGAACAACTTCTCCCTCTTCTTCAGTAGCAACCAACTTGTATACACCACCAAAAACAGGATCACTTTTTGAAGTTATGAGTCTTTCACCAACTCCAAACAAGTCTAATTCTGCCCCTTGATGCAAGATATCCCTAATAATATATTCATCTAATGAATTCGAAGCCACTATTTTACAATCTGTCAAACCTGCTTGGTCCAACATTTCTCTAGATTTTTTTGACAGATAAGTTATATCTCCTGAATCCAATCTAATGGCACCATCATTAATTCCTAATTCTTTAAATACACGAATAGCATTGGGAACTCCACTTTTAAGTACATTATAGGTATCTACTAGTAAGGTACAGCTTTTAGGGTATTGAGAAGCATAACTATAAAAGGCTTCATACTCAGTAGGAAACATTTGAACCCAAGAGTGAGCCATGGTACCACCTGCTGGAACATTGTACATTTTTTCAGCTAAAGTACATGAAGTTCCACCTGCCCCACCAATATAGGCAGCCCTTGCTCCTAAAACAGATGCAGCTGGTCCTTGGGCTCTTCTAGCTCCAAACTCCAAAACAGTTCTATCTTTAGCAGCTCTTACAATCCTATTAGCCTTTGTTGCAATTAATGATTGATGGTTTATGGTCAATAAAATAAAGGTTTCCACAATTTGAGCCTCAATGGCCTTGGCCTTTACTGTGATAATTGGTTCATTAGGAAAAATTACAGTACCTTCAGGAACCGCATACATATCCCCGGTAAATTTGAAATCTTTTAAGTATTCTAAAAACTCTTCATCAAATATTTTCTTACTTCTTAAAAAATCTATATCTTCTTGAGAAAAAGAAAGATTGTTAATATATTCAATCACTTGGTCTAAACCACAAGCTATGGCAAATCCTCCCTTGTCAGGATTAGATCTAAAAAACATATCGAAGTAGCAAATCTTATCCTTTAGACCAGATTTATAATATCCATTGGCCATGGTTAATTCATAAAAGTCACAGAGTAATGTGTAGTTTTTCACTATATCATAGTTCATTTTAATCCTCTCAAATCTAAGAATTTCTTTATTTAAGTTAATTATATCATTTTAAATAAAGTTGTTGCACACAGTCCCATATTTTGTTAATATAAACACGAAGTTGGCCGGTGTGGCGAAATGGCAGACGCGCTGGATTCAAAATCCAGTATAGGCAACTATATGTGGGTTCAAGTCCCACCGCCGGTACCATAGTCGATTAATGAGATAATCGGCTTTTTTTATCTTAACAATTTCAAATAGCTCTACAAAAGACATCCACATTTAATTTAAACTTGTATTTACATCTAAGTAAATATATGATTGGTATGAAAATGGGAAAAAGATAGAAAGATAAGATAACCATGGAATTCTATATTTATGAAAACAATTCACAATTTGTCTACTGTGTTGAGAATCCAGAAGGTAGAGTGTATGAAAAACTAAAGGATGATCCCTTTTGGACAAAAACTGAGCCTAATAAATTCATAAAATCCTATCCTTTGGATACAAACTGGGATGATGCTTGGTATTTAGACAAGAAATATAAAGAAATAATTATAAATAACTTCTCAAAGCATGGAAAAGCTTGGATTGAGCAAGTTTTTGATTGGAAAAGTGTTTTACTATTTCTAGCAAAGATCTTTAAGGACAATCAAATTGAATATTGGATAACTGGCAGTGTAAGCGAGGCTCTTCTTGGCCTTAACATTATTCCCAATGATATTGACATAGTGGTTCATACAAAAGACTTCTATAAAGTAAAAGATTTGACATTTAACTATGCTATTGAACCTTTAGGTGATAATAAAGGGGCTTGGATTATAAGATATTTTGGCAAACTGATTATTGATGGAGCTTCTGTGGATATAGCATCAGATGAAAAAATGAATGTAGAAAATCTTAAAATTCCATATGAAAAAATTTCATGGGAGGGATATGATTTATGCATAACCTCTTTAAAAAGCAGATATGAAATTGAATTAATGAGAAAAAGAGCAGATAGAATTAAGATAATAGAAGAATATTTAGATTCAAAACAAATGAAGGATATTAATAAATGAAGCTTGTTTTACAAAATCACTGGAAAATTGATAATAATTACTTAATTTATTATGGTCTTAGGAAAAAACCTAATACCTTTAAAAACAAAATAAAGATTAGCATGAAAACTAAAGAGGCTTTATTTAATTTAGATTCATTTAGTGAAATTAAAAGCTTAAAAGAAATAAAGAGTATAAATGCAAGGCTTCAAATAAATAAACTTATAAAAGAAAAGATAATTGTAGATATAAAGGATTTAAATGTATACCCTGACTCTTTGGACCAAGCTAACTATTGTATTCATTGTTCAGCTAATGACTATATAATACCTGGGTTAGAGTTAGACGAAAAAGAACTATGTCCAATATGTAGTAATTTTAAAAGCTTAAAAAAAATCCATTCAGTCCTACCTACTCTTACAACAATTCCTAAAAATAAAGCTGGTAACTTTGATCTTGCCCTCTTTTATACTGGTGGTAAGGATTCTTCTTTTCTTTTAAATCATTTAATCATTGACCTTAAGCTTAATCCACTTGTATTGACATGGAATTATCCCTTCTTTTCAAACTATTCAAAAGAAAATATTGAATCAGCTAAAGGCATTTTAAAAGATACTGTATTTATAAATAAATCCTTAAACAAACAAGATGAGTCACTTATATACAAAAGATCTATGGAATTAAATAACAATCCTTGCATATGTCCTTTTCCAGCCTATGCCCTCTTTCTTGAAACTTTAAGAGAAAAAAAGATTCCTTATCTATTATTAGGTAATGAACCAACCCAAATGATAAGCCACATTTACAACAATATTTCTAAGAAAATAATGTATAAAAAATGGGCCCAAAGCTTGTTTAGAGTATATTACAATACAGCAAGGCTTCTTACCTTTAAAAAGCCTTTAAAAAAAGGGTAAATTGCAAAAGTAAATTCCAGTATTAATACAATAACATAAATGCAAGATTA
>CAZLVL010000017.1:0-58382 GCA_964563155.1 uncultured Clostridiaceae bacterium
TTCAGCAGAGAATTAATTTAGAGGTCTGTGTCACAAATGTTTGACTTCTCTAGAAATCAACTTGCTGTTAACCAGCAAGTATATTCCCATTGCTCATTAGGTGTTATACAATATCCTTATGTATACTCACCAGGTCATGTTCATATTGAATGTAGTACTTATTCAAGTATGAGTATTACAACAGAATTATTCCCATTTTATCGACACAATAGTCTGTATAATTTTGGTGCAGATATGGATTTTATATGTGGAGAAGATTTTTCGGGTCATATGTTTTATACCTATGCATACATTAGAAGTGATGCAACAAACTATCCAGATGGACGTAGATTTGATTGTGAAAAAATAAGACTCTACTACAATATCAATGATACTGGGTGGAATTCTAATCAATATGTTGAGTATGATACAAATGACTATTATATGCCTAGCATTTTTAGGTACCAATTAGACTTATATAAGACAAATATGCAATGTGGTGATACAATCAAATTATATATTGTAGCTTATAGAAGTAGCAGTAACAGTGCAGATAGTACATTTTGGGGCTCAGAAGCTATGAATTTTGGACTATCTCCTATGTACTATCAGCAACCTCCAGAATATCTCGATATAAATACACAGTATTTCGAATACACACTAAACCAAGCTCATGACTGGAGTAATTGGACAGAAACGGCTGAGTCTACATGCTCAACTCTAGGGAAAGAATCAAGAACTTGTAATAACTGTGGTGCAATTGAACAAAGGGATCTTCCGTTAAATCCAAACAACCATTCAGGAGGGTCAAACTGGGTAACAGTTACCAATCCAACTTGTACATCTTCAGGTTCTGAAAATCTAATATGCAATGGATGTTCAGCAGTATTGAATACATCATCAATTCCAGCATTAGGTCATAATCTTGGTACATGGTATACGGTCCAGTCATCTAATTGTTATGTAAAAGGAGCTGAAAGAAGGGACTGCTCAAGGTGTTCATATTATGAGCAAAGAGATCTTCCATTAAATCCAAACAACCATTCAGGAGGATCATACTGGCAGATAGTTACCAATCCAACTTGTACATCTTCAGGTTCTGAAAATCTAATATGTAATGGATGTTCAGCAGTATTGAATACATCATCAACTCCTGCATTAGGTCATAACATAGGTTCATGGTACACTGTTCAAGCATCTACTTGCTGTGTAAAAGGAACTGAAAGAAGAGACTGCTCAAGGTGTTCATATTATGAGCAAAGGGATCTTCCGTTAAATTCAAGCAATCATTCAGGTGGAAGCCATACTGTAATTATAAGTAATCCAACTTGTACAACAGCAGGCTCTAAAAGAGAAATCTGTAACGGGTGTTCTGCAATACTTGGCACTTCACAGATTCCTGCATTAGGCCATAACTTATCAGGCTGGAATACTATCATAGCATCAACATGCTGTACACCTGGTACTAAGTCAAGACACTGTACAAGAACAGGATGCAATTATACCGAGAATGAATCATTACCTATTAACCCCAATAATCATTCTGGAGGTACATACTGGACAGTTACAAAATCAGCAACCTGCACAGCTTCAGGCATACGCTCACAAATCTGTTATGGGTGTAGCGAAGTATTGTCAACACAGGTTATACCAGCTCTAGGGCACAATTGGGGTGGATGGATATACCAATATACATATTATGATGAGAACTGGCAGAGCAATGTGCGTGTGTATAAAAGAACATGTTCAAGATGTGGAGCTGTGGAGTATGACTATATATAATCATAAAAGAAGAGTAACTGTGTAAAGTCACTATCGAAAGAACCCCATATGTTAGGGTAGTTATTACTTAATATAACTGGGGTTCTAGTACTTTGTACTAGGATTTATAAAAAAATATCTTGCATTTCGCTGTTTACAGACTTTTTTTTAGACAATAATCTCATCCAGAATGAAACGGCATGTGTATCATATGAATTATAGACTGTAAGTTGATACTATTTGATGCTAGTCATTATTGCAAGCATCTAGTATTAGGAAAAGCACACTAATCCTAAGTATATTTGAAAATTTGGCGTTTGTCCCTGGAGAGGGATTGTAAAAAACTACTATATAATATGAGGAGATATATGAGAGGCTACAGCCCTATCGTACAACAATGAAATGGAGCAAATGAAAAAAGTTATAATTTGTGTGTTTATGTTGTTTAGTATTTTGATATTATCATCATGCGATAAGCCAGTTGAAACAATGAACCCTAATAGCTCTAATGTTATAGAATCAGGATTACCAAGACCCGATGAATTGCCTTCTGCTTCAGCAACGACATCACCCAGTTTGGAGCCAACTCTGACCTCAACACCTATACAACAAAGGCCATCAGCATATACCAAGTCAGAATATTTTATATTTGATGAAACCACTGGAACAATAACAGGATATAGAGGTGAAGGTGGTCAGTATGTAAGTATACCTAAAAGTATAAATGAAGTAAGTGTAACCCAAATTGGTATGTACGCATTTGCTCAGATAGATTTATACGGAGTTATAATACCTGAAGGTGTTATAGAAATACAGGAAGGTGCCTTTTATTACTCTTTTTTGGAAGAGGTGGAAATACCAAAAAGTGTGAAGATAATAGCAGAGAGAGCTTTTAGTGTGAACAATCTGGTAAATATTATCTTGCCTATTGATCTGGAATACTTAGGTGCAGAAGCTTTTGCAGGGAATAAGCTTACACAAGTTATTATTCCTGAAACACTGTCAGAAATAAGTGCAAAAGCTTTTAGTATCAATGAGCTTACTTCTGTCATTATTCCTGACAATATAACTAGCATAGGAGAGTATGCTTTTAGGAAGAATAAGCTAACATCAATAAGTCTTCCAACTGATTTGAAAAAGATTTGTAAAGGATCTTTTAGAGAAAATAAATTATCTGAAATTGTAATACCAAAACAAGTTGAGATAATTGACGAATATGCTTTTTATGAAAATATGCTTAAAGACATAACAATTCCTGATAGGGTAGAGGCAATTGGTAAGTATGCTTTTGCTAATAATAATATTGCAAATATTACCCTTGGTGCATCGTTGATGGAAATGGGTGAATATGCATTTAGTAATAACAAAATTAAACAATTGAATATTGTAATAGGATTATCAAAAATTAGCAAAGGGTGCTTTTTAAACAATGAGTTAGAAGACCTGCTTCTACCAGATAATATAATAGAAGTTAATAGTTATGCATTCCAAAACAACAATATTAGCAAACTTAAATTAAGTCAAAACTTGAAGATTATTGACAGCAATGCATTTTCAGATAATAAACTTACTCAAATTGCTGTTCACGAAAGCACAGATATGATAATGGATAAAGCTTTTGCGGAGAATGAGATTAAGTCAGTTTTAGTTGAAGGCAATGTCATATATATAGCAGAAGACGCCTTTGATGATATTGGAGGAATGAAAGCATTATGTGTAAAAAACTCATATCCAGATTATTATTTTAGTAAAAAAATGGTCGAAATTTCCTATTACCCAGACAAATCTATAAATGCATCAGTTCCTGCCAATCGAAGTGATATAATTAGCAAAGGTATCTTCATGCAGTCCGAAGAAGAAAGTTTCAACTTTATGGAAAACTGGATAAGAGAATATCTCATAAGCAGATACGGAGAGACCTGCAAATTGAAAACTTATATTAAGCTTGTAGATAAAGATATTAAGGACGAATTCATTTCTCCGGATAATATTGTGTATATAAATGAGTATTCTGTTATTTTTGAATACCAAGTTGAGCATGGGTTGCAAAAAAAAGATGTGAGTTTACAAGCTGTATTAGTAAAGACAAATGGTTTTTTGTATTACCTAAGTGGAATTGAAGAAGCACATATTGATTTTAATGATAAGGATGTGCTATATAGATATCTTTTAGATGACTATAGATTTGAGTACTTTGCTATTTCTGATAATAATTCTACTTATATTGTGTCAAAAGACATAGAAAAAAGTGATTATTTTCCTGATTATCTAACTAATCTCGAAGATACTATCAATATGAAGTTTGCAAATACTGATTACATTTTGATAGAATCTGGCAATTCGATTTACCTTAAGAATTTAAAAACAAATGAAATTATTGTAAAACAAAGATTAGATAATATACAAAATTTCAGATATAAAGTATTAGATGTGCTTGATGACCAAAGATATGTTTATGCAAAACTAGGCAATAGTGGGTATCAAGGAATTTATGTTTATAATATCAAGAATAATACTAATGTACAGTTGTATTTTCAAGAATATGATTTTTATATGATACCCATATATGTTCATGGGGGTCATATCATAGTTGCACATGGTGATGATCATTCTTTAAGAATAGAATCCCTATTTAAGTTGGACATATCCGAAATTGACACAGGTAGGCTCACAAAGCTTTCAAATGATACTATTCATTTACGTGAATTTGTTATTAGTCCTAATAGCAAGTATATGGTTTATGTTGCTTCTCCTGCTTATGCAGAGGGAGTACACCTAGAGGGAGTTAAGTATTTTATCTCTAATAAAAAGGCTTATTACATACGAAATATAAAAGTTATTGATACCTCAACTGGAGAGGTTCTAAAGGGTGGCACAATTTTTGAGAGTGCAGATAAATATGACGATGTTAATAATAGATACACATATGAAAATCTAGAGTTTGCTTTCAAAGATTATAAAGTATATATGAAATACAAGGATGTATATTTTGATATTGATATATATGAATAAAAAGAGTATCAAGACTTTGAAACATAAAAATTCTAGCTACTAGTCTAGATGTTTTTATTTACTTTTAGTCCTGTTTGTTCTTAGTTCTGTCATATCTGATATCTTCTGGGCTACTTTAGCAATAGGCATTTCGTAGCATGCTGTACTACAAGAGATTTTACAAGAAGAGCAACTCTTTCATACTTTTTAAGGCCAAGTTATTGGATAGATAATGAGTTGCTCTACAATAAGAGAAGATTTAGTAGTTACGAAGAGTTATCATGGAAGGTATTGGAGTTTTATACACCTAATGAAGTCTCTAAATCATTATTTCTCTATTAATGCAGCTTAGTAAGACAAAGATATTCATCAGAGAATTAATTTAGAGGTCTGTGTCACAAATGTTTGACTTCTCTAGATTTGCGGAAACTCAAAAATTTATAGTTCATTGCAAAGGTTTTTTTGCTATGATATAATCACAATGTTTTATTGGAGGGAACATGAACTTCTTCAGCGATTCATTAGTCTATTTTATTAAAAAGCCACTTATACCTATTTATGTGGCTACTGTGACTTTGGTTTACAGTATTTTAATGATCTTTAACCCATTAAAGAGTTTAATCAATTTCTTGGACTTTACTATAACCGATGATTTAGGAACAAGCATTGTAATTTTTTCTAAAAGCTTTTATACCTTTAAATATTTGCCCTACTTCTTATTAGGTATTTTAGGGGTTTCGGTTATTTTGGCCCTCTTCTCTTCACTGATTTATAGTGGTTTTATGAATATTGTACATTTAACTGTTAAGAGAATAAAAACTAATTTTTCAGACTATTTACAAGGTTTGAAAAAGGGATTTTTCAAAAGTACTTTGGTCTTTTTCCAGTTTTACCTTACCATATTGTTGATTGTAGGCTTTCTACCTTTAGCCCTTACCCCCTTTTATATCCTAAGGGACTCGGTTTTAGAGTCAGGAAATGACCCCTTAATACTTTATCTCTTTTTAGCAATTATTATTCTTGTAATTGTTTCTTTAGCAGTAATTATATACATGAAATTTATGTTCAAATTTCCTTCTATCTTCTATTTTTCCAGATATCCCATTGAAAAGGCTAATTCAGCTGTAAATGCAAGATACTGGAGAACTTTTGGGAAGGTCTTTATTCTGCTTCTTCTATTAGTGGGGATTGAATTTGTTATGTTTCAAATAACCAATAAAGCCTTGGAGTTTTTAGTTGGGTTTGTACTATATACAGTATACTTTAGTTTCTTTGCTGTATTTCCCTTCTACACATTTGACAAATTAGTAGAACCCTATAAACTTAACGATTAATAGAATATTTAAGGAGGCGGCATATGCATGATGCAATTGTAATAGGAAAAGGTCCTGCTGGTATTCAGGCAGCAATATATTTAGGACGTGCAGGGTTTAAGACCCTTCTTGTATATAAAGATGAAGGAGCCTTGGTTAAGGCTGATGAAATAGATAATTATTATGGCTTTGAAAATGGCATAAGCGCCAAAGAATTATTAGACAGAGGCACAAATCAAGCTAAAAGATTTGATGTGGAATTTGTCCAAGACGAGGTCATAATGCTTCAAAACATGGGTGATAATACAGTTACTATTGAGGGACTTAAAAAAGAGTACCAGGCTAAGTTTGCAATTATTGCAAGTGGATTAACCAGAAGAAGCCTTAATGTACCAGGGCTGAAAAACTTTGAAGGAAGTGGAATCTCTTATTGTGTAACCTGTGATGGTTTTTTCTTTAGAAATAAAAAAGTGGGCTTAGTTGGTTATACCCAATATGCTGAAAGGGAACTCAACGATATCTTTATGTTTACACAAGATGTTTACCTACTTACAAATGGTAAGCCAATTGAGTTTGATATTACTCCATTTGAAGGGCTAAAAGTAATAGATAAGCCAATTGCCTCTATATATGGGGAAACAATACTTGGTGGTGTTGAGTTTAAAGATGGAGAGAAGGAAGATTTTGCAGGTCTTTTCATAGCTTATGGGGCTGCAGACACCACTGCCTTTTGTGTAAAATCAGGAATATCAGTAGTAAATAACCATATTGAAATTGATGACAAAAAGATGACCAATATGGATAGAATATATGCTGCAGGCGACTGTACAGGAGCTTATGCTCAAATATCTGTTGCTGTTGCAGAAGGTACCTTAGCTGCTAGAGAAGTTATATCTAGACTTAGGGCCGAAAGAAGGAAATAATTTAATATCCCTTTAGGGATTTGGAGGATAGAATGAATAAAGAAAAATTTTATATCACAACTGCAATTGCTTACGCATCAGGAAAACCCCACATAGGTAACACCTATGAGATTATCTTAACTGACACTATAGCAAGGTATATGCGAATGCTGGGATATGATGTTTTTTTTATGACAGGGACCGATGAGCATGGGCAGAAAATTGAAGAAAATGCAAAAAAAGCTGGCATGTCTCCTAAGGAGTTTGTAGATAAATCAGCCAAAGAGATTAAAAGGCTTTGGGACTTAATGGATACCAGTTACGACAAGTTTATTCGTACAACCGATGATTACCATGTGCTACAAACCCAAAAGATCTTCCAAAAACTATATGACAAGAAAGATATCTATCTAGATAAATATGAAGGCTGGTATTGTACTCCTTGTGAGTCATTTTGGACTCAATCTCAGTTGATAGATAATAAATGTCCAGACTGTCATAGAGAAGTAGAAAAGACAAAAGAAGATGCATATTTTCTAAAGCTTTCCAAATATCAAGATAGACTAATGAAACACATTGAAGAAAATCCTAGCTTCATACAACCAGAATCTAGAAAAAAGGAAATGGTTAATAACTTCATAAAACCAGGCCTACAAGATCTTTGTGTTTCTAGGACCTCTTTTAAGTGGGGAATAGAAGTACCTTTTAATAAGGAGCATGTTGTCTATGTTTGGATAGATGCCTTATCAAACTACATAACTGGTTTGGGCTATGATGCTGATGGTAATAGTGAAGAGAACTTTAAAAAGTACTGGCCCTGTGATCTACATGTAATTGGAAAGGATATAGTTAGATTCCATACAATTTACTGGCCCATAATGTTAATGGCTATGGATATACCCTTACCTAAAAGGATACTTGGACACCCCTGGTTACTTTTTGGTGATGGCAGTAAAATGAGTAAATCCAAGGGTAACATTCTTTATGCTGATGACCTTTCTGACTATTTTGGTGTGGATGCAGTTAGATATTATGTCTTAAGTGAAATGAATTATGCAAATGATGGAATTATTTCACATAAGCAAATGATTGATAAGATTAATGCTGACCTAGCTAATGTTTTAGGAAATTTGGTAAATAGAACAATTACCATGGGGCACAAGTACTTTGATGGTCTGGTGTATAGGCCTGAAAACCTAGAAGATGGTTTGGATGTAGATAAAGATTTAATTAATACCATATTAGAAACTCCTAAAAAAGTAACTGCCTTGATGAAAGACTACAAGGTTAATGAGGCTATTCATGAGATTTTGGCCCTAGCAAAAAGGTCCAATAAATATATTGATGAAACTATGCCTTGGACCCTAAACAAAGACGAACAAGACACAATTAGATTAAAAAGAGTTATGTACAATCTTTTAGAGTCTATTAGGGTTTTAGGGGTTCTTTTGTCTTCTTTTATGCCAAGTACAGCTAACAAGGTTTTAGATTTTCTTAATACCAAACAAAGAGACTATAATTCTCTTTTATCTTTTGGTAACCTAGAAGATCAAATTGTGTTAAATAAAACTCAAATTCTCTTTAATAGAATAGATGTGGATAAGAAGATGGCAGAAATAGAAGAAGCTCTTAAAAAAGATGATGAAAAAGAAGAAGATTTAGCAAATGTTCAACTCATAAGCATAGATGACTTTGCCAAGGTCGAGCTAAAAACTGGTAAGATTTTAGAGGCTGAACCTGTTAAAGGAGCAAAGAAACTACTTAAGCTTCAAGTGGATATTGGTAGAAAGATTCAAATTGTCTCAGGTATTGCCCAGTACTATAGCCCTGATGAATTGATTGGAAAGAACATAGTTGTAGTAAGCAACTTAAAACCAGCCCTTTTAAGAGGAGAAAAAAGTGAAGGTATGTTGCTTGCAGCATCTAATAATGATTCATTATCTCTAGTTAGCCTAGATAAGGATATGGCCCCTGGTACCGGTGTTTCCTAAGAGATTTTAGGTAAGAATAAAAGTGAAGAATAATTGATAAGGAAAAACTGTTTATACAGTTTTTCTTATTGACAAAGATTAAACAATACAGTATATTGTATCCAGGTTAGCGAATGCTAACCATTGCTAAACCAGAAATACTAATATGAAGGAAATTTGAAAAAATGGCAATAATATTAACAGCACTGGACAAGGGCGAAAGGGGAAAAATTAGTCATATAAATGCAGGCAAAAATGCTTCAAAAAGGCTCTATGAAATGGGGCTTAATACAGGTGCATATTTGCAAGTTATAAAAAATGACTATGGCCCAGTCATTGTGAGTATTAATGGGAATAAGGTAGCTCTTGGAAGAGGGCTAGCTGAAAAGGTTATGTTGACTAATCTATCAGAATCTTAATGAATTAGTCTTTTTCATATAATAATTCTAAGGAGAAATTTATGGCGAATAAAAAGATTGCACTTGTAGGCAATCCTAATAGCGGAAAGACAACCCTTTTTAATGTCTTAACCGGTTCTAGTCAGCACGTAGGTAATTGGCCTGGTGTAACGGTTGAGAAAAAAGAAGGGATTTTAAAATATAAGGGGAAAGAATACGATGTAATAGACCTACCAGGTATATATAGTCTAGGAGCTTTTTCTGAAGATGAAATAGTTGCTATGGAATACATCTTATCTTCTGATGCTGATGTAATTATAAATGTGGTTGATGCTGGTAATATTGAAAGAAACCTCTATTTAACCACCCAACTACTAGAAATGGGTAAAAACATTGTAATTGCACTTAATATGGCAGATGAGGCAGAAAAAAGAAATATCAAATTTGATATTGATAAGCTAATTGAAAAAACTGGTGTTGCTGTTGTTCCTACCATAGGTCATAAGGCTGAAGGACGAGAAGCCATATTAGATGCCACTGTTAAGGCTATTAAAAACAAGAAGGTATATGAAAATCCTCTAACCTATAATGAAAATGTTTCTCATCATATAGAGCACATCCAAGAAATATTACCTGAAAAAGGTTTGCCTTTTCCCAAAAGATGGACAGCTATTAAAATTGTTGAAGGTGATAGTCATGTTTTAAAAAGGCTAGAGCAATCTGACCTTGATCCCAAGGTAATAGAGGAGATTAAAGAGTTTGGTAAGTTCCATTCTAGTGATAGTTTTGAGTTGGAAATAGTAGACTCTAGATATGCCTTTGCAAATCAAATTGCTCAAGAAACTGTTTTTAGGCCAGATGAGGAAGTAGTAACTCTTACAGACAAGATAGATAGAATTTTAATTCATAAGTTTTGGGGAATACCTGTATTTGCCCTCATAATGTTTATTGTTTTTCAAATTACCTTTGTAGTAGGAGAAGACCTTTTAGGTGAGCTAGCTGTAATGGTTGTAGAAGGTCTAGGAGGTCTATTAGAGAAGTTTCTACTTTTAGTAAACTCTCCAGAGTGGTTAGTTTCTTTCTTCATTGATGGAGTCATAAATGGGGTAGGAGCGGTTATAGAGTTTGTTCCTTTAATAACTGTACTTTATCTCTTATTGGGCTTTTTAGAAGACTCCGGTTATATGGCAAGAGCTGCCTATGTTTGGGATTCTCTTATGAGAAAGTTCGGCCTACAAGGCAGAGCTTTCATATCCATGATTATTGGCTTTGGCTGTAACGTGCCAGGTATTATGTCTACAAGGACCATGGATAATAGAAAAGATAGAATGATAACCATGCTCATTAATCCTTTTATGTCTTGTGGGGCAAAAATCCCCATATATTCTGTCTTTATTGCAGCCTTCTTTCCTAGGCATGGGGCAATTTTACTGTTTTCCCTTTATGGCTTAGGAATTATTGTGGCTCTTGTAATGGCTAAAATATTTAATAAGACCCTATTTAAAGGAGAGTCCTCATATTTCATTATGGAGTTACCCCCATATAGAATACCAACCATTAAAAATGTTCTTACAAATATGTGGAATAATGTATCTGGTTTTCTTAGAAAAGCGGGAACCATTATCTTCTTAGTTATAACTCTTATGTGGGTATTGGCAGTATTACCTGGTTCAGCAGAACCTTACAGCCAAGAAAGTTATTTAGGAATTATTGGCTCCTTCCTAGTTCCCATATTCAAACCAGCTGGTTTTGGAACCTGGCAAGAATCGGTTGCTCTATTTGCTGGTATACCTGCAAAAGAAGCTGTGGTTGGTACCTTAGGAATGCTCTATGCAGGACAATATATGGAAGAGGGTAATATTTTAGTAAATGTAATACAACAACACTTTACTCCTTTAACAGCCCTTTCATATATGACTATGGTATTGTTATACACTCCATGTGTAGCTGTTTTGGGTATAATAAGTAAAGAAACCAAGTCCATAAAGTGGCCTGTCTTTGTGGCTCTGTACACCTTTTTTACAGGGTGGATTGCTGCAATCTTGGTCTTCCAAATAGGTACCTTGTTAGGACTTGGATAAGGTAGGTGATAAAAAATGTTAATAGATATTCTAAAAAGAATAGATAAATATGGTTACTTATCAAGGTCTCATTTAGCTAGAGAGTTAAACTCTTCAGAAATGCTTATTGATGATGGAATTCAAAGGTTGGTTCAAATGGGCTATTTGTTACAACATGTTACCTCTTTAGATTGCATGGACTCTTGTGGTGCTTGTCCTATGGCTAAGGGCTGCCACAAGGAAATTGTAAAGACCTATGAGATAACCCATAAGGGAAAAGCTTTAATAGCTTAGATAATATGAAAGTAATCACAAACTTACAGAAGTTAAAAGTCTAATATAATTATCGATGAGATAAATATTGATGATATAAATATTGGTAATGAAAAAGCACATAACTGTGCTTTTTTTAATGAATAAATATTTTACTAAATAAATATTTGACTAAATACTTGTTTTACAAATCTAAGCCCAATAAATCTCACCCTTATCTTCAAAGATCATGGTTTCTTTAAGAAAAGCTATAGCTTTCTTAAGGCCCTCTTGACCGCTCATTAGGCTATCTTCGTGTTCAATGGATACAACATGGTCATAGCCTGCCATTCTCAATTCAGCAAAGATATCATTCCATTCTTGCCTATCGTGCCCTGTTCCTACTGCTCTAAATAACCAGGCTCTATCTTCTTCCATTTTATATGGTTTGGTGTCTAGCACTCCATTTACATCTGAGTTGACATCATAGATTTTAGTATCCTTAGCATGGAAATGGTAAATAGCTCCTTTAAGGGCTCTTATGGCTTTTTTAACATCAATTGCCTGCCAGTATAGGTGGGAAGGATCAAAGTTTGCACCAATTGTTGGGCCTACTGCTTTTCTTAATCTTAAGAGAGTTTCTGGATTATATACGCAAAAACCTGGATGCATTTCTAGGGCAATCTTTGTTACACCATGCTTTTGTGCAAAAGCTACCTCTTGTTTCCAGTAGGGGATAAGTACTTGGTCCCATTGATAATCAAGGACTTTTAAAAAGTCATCTGGCCAAGGACAGGTTACCCAGTTGGGGTATTTTGCATTTTCATGGTCTCCTGGACAGCCTGAGAATGTAATAACTGTATCTATACCTAGTTGTTCAGCTAGTAAAACAGTTTTTCTAAAGTCCTCTTGAAAAGATTGGGCAATCTCTTTATCTGGATGTACAGGGTTGCCATGACAGCTAAGAGCAGAGATCTCTAAATTATATTTTTTTGCTAAATCCTTAATTTTTTGAATCTCATCAGCTTTATCATATATTTCTCTGGCATTTACATGGGCAGTACCTGGAAAGCCTCCAGTTCCTAGCTCTATTGCCTCAACCCCTGCATCTTGCAGATATTTCATAGCCTCTTCTAAACTTAATGAGCCTAACACAACACTAAATACGCCTAATTTCATTTTCTTTCTTGTATGATACAGTCAGTGAATTATCATACTCCTCCTTGTATAATACTTGTTACTTTTGAGACCAAGAAATTCTATCTTCTTAATCTTGTAGATGCTTATCTCAATTTTAACATAGATAAAAAGTGAAAGGCAAAAAGGGAGAAATTTTGATATTGAGAAGATTGCATTTCTACTTTTTTTCCCCTTATTATGATATACTCTGTGAGAAAACATCCCCTAGGGGATTGGGAGAAGGGGTTTAGGAAAAATAATGGAAGATAGATGTGATTTAAAAACAGAAAAAAGAAAAATGACCAGCAAACAAATTGCAAAGATAGGAATTTTAGGAGCGGTTTCCGGTCTTTTAATGTTGTTGGAATTTCCACTTTTTTTTGCTCCAAGTTTTTATCAAATAGATTTTAGTGAAGTTTCAGTGCTTGTTGGTACTTTTGCTCTAGGTCCTGTAGCAGGGGTCTTAATTGAGGCAATAAAGATTTTAGTTAAGTTCATATTTAAGGGAACTTTGACAGCTGGGGTTGGAGAGTTTGCCAACTTTTTAATTGGGGCTTGCTTAATTGTTCCTGCTGGCATTATTTACAAAAGAAAAAAGAACATGGCAAATGCCATAATTGGTATGTTGGTTGGAACTCTTTTTATGACTTTAGTGGGGGCTTTAGTAAATTATTATGTTTTAATACCTGCCTTTTCTAAGGCTTTAAACACACCAATACAAGTATTTATAGATATGGGTACAGCTATAAACTCTAAGATTACCACTTTGTGGGATTTAATACTCCTAACTAATGTGCCTTTTAACTTAGTTAAAGGCTTGGTTACCAGTATTTTGGTCTTCCTTTTATACAAAAGGATATCACCAATCTTACACAAATAGGCCTTTTAGGCATTTTATACAAAAAGCTATCTTTCTTTTTGTATAGATACTGTCTTAAAAAATTAGCTATAGAATGATAAAATTATATTAGAAATATATTGGAGGAATTAAAGATGGCAAAAGTTATTCTTAAGAACGTGTATAAAAAATATGAGCCTAACCGTGGAGGGATTACCGCTGTTTCAGATTTCAACCTTGTTGTTGAAGATAGAGAGTTTTTAGTTCTATTGGGACCTTCTGGTTGTGGTAAAACAACAACACTAAGAATGATTGCAGGTCTTGAAGACATAACAGCCGGTGAAATATATATCGGTGATAGACTTGTTAACGAAGTACACCCCAAAGACAGAGATATTGCAATGGTTTTCCAAAGCTACGCATTATATCCTCATATGACAATTTTCGATAACATGGCATTCGGATTAAAATTAAGAAAAATGCCTAAGGCTGAAATAAGACAAAGAGTTCACAATGCTGCAAAGATTCTTGAAATTAGACATCTTTTAGACAGAAAGCCCAAGGCTTTATCTGGTGGACAAAGACAAAGAGTTGCTCTTGGTCGTGCGATTGTTCGTGAACCAGCAGTTTTCCTTATGGACGAACCCCTTTCCAACCTAGACGCAAAACTAAGGGCTCAAATGCGTGTAGAATTAACAAAATTACATCAAAGATTAAACACAACCTTTATCTATGTTACTCATGACCAAGTAGAGGCCATGACCATGGGATCTCGTATTGTTGTTATGAACGCAGGATTTATCCAACAGGTTGATCCTCCACAAGTAATGTATAACAATCCTGAAAACATTTTCGTTGCTGGCTTTATTGGAACACCACAAATGAACTTTGTAGAAGCTGTTGTTCATGAAAAAGGTGAAGAAGTATGGTTAAAGATTGACCAAGCTGATATTAAGTTTGATGACAAGAGAGCTAAAAACTTAATAGGTAAAGGCTATGATGGTAAAAATGTTGTTGTAGCAATGAGACCTGAGCATTTCAGCGATGAGCAAGTATATATTGACCAAATGGCAGATGCTATCTTAGAAGTAGCTATTGACGTTGTGGAAATGATGGGACCAGAAGCACTTCTATACTTTGCTTATGCAGGCAGTAACTTTATTGCTAGAGTTAGTCCTTCAACCAAAGTAAGACCTGGAGAAACTGTAAAGATTGCTATCGATACTGCTAGAATCCACTTGTTTGATAAGACAACAGAAAAAGTTATATTTGTATAAACTTTGAAATACAAAATAGAGAATTTAAGGGATATCTTGATTGATATCCTTTTTCTTGCCTAAAAATTTCCTATGGTATAAAATGGGGAGAGAGAAAAAAGGTCGGTGATAAAAATGGCTATTAGGCAAATAAGAACTGATAATGATGATATATTAAGAAAAAAATCCAGAGAGGTAGTAGCCTTTGACCAAAGACTACATACCCTTTTAGACGATATGTACGAAACAATGCTGGCAGCTCCTGGTTTAGGGCTTGCAGCGGTTCAAGTTGGAGTTTTAAGAAGAGTTGCGGTTATTGAAATAGATGGAGAAAAGTATGAAGTCATAAATCCAATAATAACCAAAGAAGAGGGAGAAGACATAGATGTGGAAGGATGCTTGAGCATTCCTGAATACTATGGCACAGTCAAAAGACCTGCAAAGATTGAGGTTCAGTACAAGGATCGTTATGGAAAAGATCAAAAAGTAGAGGTTGAAGAGTATGCAGCCCATTGTTTTTGTCATGAGATAGATCATATGGATGGTATACTTTTTAAAGATTTAGTTATAGAAGAGATTGATCCAAGTGAACTGGAGGAAGATCAAGAAGAATTTGAAGAAGATTAAGGACATAATTTTTATGGGCACTCCTGTTTTTGCCCTACCTACTCTTAGGGCTTTAATAGAGTCGGACTACAATGTGAGGGCTGTTGTTACACAACCAGACAGACCTAAAGGAAGACATTACATTGTAGAATTTTCTGAAGTTAAAAAACTAGCTATAGAAAATAATATCTCCGTTCTTCAACCAGATAATATAAGAAAAAGTCCTTGGCCAAAAAATTTAGAAAATATTGGCTGTGATTTAATTGTAACCTGCGCTTTTGGGCAGATTTTGCCCCAAAGTATTTTAGATATACCAAAATATGGAACTATTAATGTTCATGCATCCTTATTGCCAAAGTATAGGGGGGCAGCTCCCATACAAAGGGCTATCCTAGAAGGCGAGTTGGTAACAGGGGTTACAACCATGTTGACAGATATCGGCATGGATACAGGGGATATGCTTTTGTTTAAAGAAACAGAAATAAGTGACCTTGATGATGCATCAAGTTTGCATGATAGATTGGCTGAAATGGGAGCAAGTCTTTTAATTGATACTATAAAGCTTTATGAAGAAGATAAGATAAAACCCATAGCCCAAGATGATAGTAAGGCAACATACGCACCAATGATTAAAAAAGAAGAAGGAAAGCTAGACTTTAACAAAAGTGCAAAAGATATTTTCAATCATATAAGGGCTTTTAATCCTTGGCCAGGCACCTATACCACCTACTGTGACAAGGTTATGAAAATATTAGAAGCTAGCTATTCTGATGAAACCATAAATGAGAATCTGGAAAACGGTACTGTAACAGAGATATATGAAGATAGAATGGTTGTTAAATGCCAAGAGGGCAGTCTTAATATAAAGAAACTACAATTTGAAGATAGAAAAGCTATGCAACTAAGACAATGTGGCCACAATATGGCTTGTGGCATTATTTTAGGCCAATAATATGAGAGTAAGAAGGTTGGCAGCAAGGCTGGTCCACGATATTTTGTATAAAGATAAATATTCTAATATGGCTTTAGAAAGCTATATGAACAGTGAGGATCTTTCAAAAGAAGATCGTGGTTTTTGTACCCATCTTACTAGAGGAACCTTACAAAACAGCATTTATCTAGAGCACCTTTTAAAAGACTATATTAAAAACTTCAACCGCACAGATAAGATGGTTTTATCAGTGCTAAAAGTAAGCCTTTACCAATATCTCTTTATGGATAAGGTTCCTTCTTATGCAATTGTAGACCAAGCCTGCAATGTCACAAAAGCTATGGGGAAAAAAGGAGCAGTTCCTTTTGTAAATGCAGTTTTAAGAAATTTTCTAAGAAACTTTAAAGGTCATCCTGAAAACCTGCCAGTATACATTAGGTATTCTTGCACTAAAGAAGCCTATAAGGCTATGAGAACCCTTTTAAGTGAAGATGAAACTATAGATATTCTAAAAAAATTCAACGGTCCTTCAGAAACCTTTATTTCCATAAACACCCACTTTCATAAGAAGGAAAACTTGCTTATCCAACTAGAAGAAGAAGGCTTTTCTCTTTTAGAAACAGAAGATGAAAGTATAATTATTAAAGGACCACTTAGCCCCTTTTCCAGTGATAACTTTAAAAAGGGAGCCTTTGTAATACAAGATGAAAAGGCAGCTAAAATAGCCAAGATTCTAGAAGCAAAAAAAGACCATAATGTATTAGATGCCTGTGCTGCACCAGGAGGTAAAACTATTTATCTGGCTAATCAGATGGAAAACCAAGGGCAAATTTTAGCTACAGACCTTTGGGAAGCTAGGGTATCTCTAACAAGAGAAAATATTGATAGGTGTGGTTTTACCAATGTCCTTACAAAAACTCAAGACATGACTTTTTTTGAAGAGGAATATTTTGAAGCCTTTGATAGGATTTTAATGGATGTTCCTTGTTCTGGCCTAGGTGTAGCAGGCAAAAGACCTGAGATAAAATTAAAATATACTGACTCAGTAGATTTAATTAAAACTCAAAGGGCCATAATCAGAAATTGTAGTAAGTATCTAAAGCCAGGCGCTTCTATGGTCTATGGGACTTGTACAATAAATAAGGCAGAAAACCAAGATATTGTAAATGAATTTTTAAGTGAGAATAGGAACTTTTATCTAGACTATGAGTTTTTTGAGCAAGGCTTTTATGGGGCTAGAATTATCAAAAAATTTTGAGTTAGCCTAACTTCTTTAGGTTAAAATAGACAATATTTTTTAAGTATATATACAAGCTAAGCCACATTTGTTATAATTTTAACAAAGGGGTAATCTTTGTCTATCTATTTGCTTTTTCTAGGCATAAGACAAAAGATTAAATATTTAAAGGAGAAAAATATATGAGAAAACTATTTTCACCTATCAAAATAGGAAACTTAGAAATTAAAAATAGGTTTATGATGGCAGCAATGGAAAATGGCCATGCAAACTTTGGTGGAGGCATAAATGAAAACATAGAGGCCTTCTTTTTAGAAAGAGCTAAAAATGATGTTGGCTTAATTATGTCAGGTTCTATTGCTGTTACACCTGAAGGCAGGGGACTTCCAACTCAGCTTTGTACCTATGATGAAGCCCTATTACCAGGAATGAAAGAAATGGTAGATAAGGTACATAAAGCAGGTGCATACATGGGAGCACAACTTTATCATGCAGGAAGACAAGCAACAGCTGCCATAACCGGTATACAACCAGTTGCCCCCAGTGCAATCCCTTGTGCAATTTTAGGAAATGATCCTAGAGAAATGAATAAAGATGACTTTAAAACTATTTTAGATGCCTTTGTATTGGGAACAAGACGTTGTATAGACCTAGGCTTTGACATGATTGAAGTTCACTTTGCCCATGGATATTTGCTACACAGTTTTTTATCACCCCATAGTAACAAAAGAACTGATGAATATGGTGGTAGCTTAGAAAATCGTATGAGATATCCTTTGGAAGTACTAGACAATATAATTAAGGAAGTTGATGGCAAAATTCCAGTTATCATTAGAATCAGTATAGAAGAATACTTAGAGAACGGTCTTGGCTTTGAAGAAGCTAAATTAGTCTGTTTAGAAGCGCAAAAGCATGGTGTAGATGCCATAAGTATTTCAGCTGCAAGTTATGATAGCGTGGAATATATTATTCAACCCATGTTTATACCCCAAGGATTCTTAGTTGAATTTGCTAAAGAAGTTAAGAAAATGCTAGATATTCCTGTAATAGTTGCAGGAAGACTAAACAGTGCTGACCTTATAGAGGATATTATTGATGATGGAAGTGCTGATATGGTTGCAATCGGTAGGGGCTTAATTGCAGACGAAGAACTAGTAACAAAAATTAAAAATAAGGATTATGCATCTATAAGGTATTGTATAGCTTGTAACCAAGGCTGTATTGATAAGGTCTTTGTTGGCGAAGGTGCAAAATGCTTGGTTAATCCTAGAGCTGGATATGAATTAACAAGAAATATCCGCCCTGCAAAGGAAGTTAAAAGGGTGTTAGTTGTAGGAGCTGGTCCCGCTGGTCTAGAAGCTGCAAGAATTAGTAGATTAAAAGGCCATGATGTTGTAGTTTTAGATAAGGTTCCTAAGATTGGTGGAAAGCTAGAGTTGTTGGCAATTCCTCCTGAAAAAGATAGTTTCTTAAAGTTTAGAGATTATCTATACAGTCAAATGACCCAATTAGGTATTAAGTTTGAGTTGGTTGATGTTAAGTCTTTTGCTGATATTAAAAGATTTGATCCTGATGAAGTTATTGTAGCAGTTGGAGCTACTCAATCAAAGCCTAAGTTTGATATAAGTGGAGATTCTCATGTAGTTATGGCTGAGGATGTCTTAACTGGTAAAGAAAGAGTTGGAAAGATTGTAGCAATAATTGGTGGTGGCCTTGTTGGAGCAGAAACAGCCAAGCATTTATGTTCACAAAATAAAAATGTCCATATAATTGAAATGATGGATGCTATTGGTAAAGATTATGGTGCAACCTATATAGGTCATAACCTATCCTTTTTAACTAAAAAAGGTGTAGTAAGCCACTTAAACTCTAAGGTTGTAGCAGTAGATAGAAACAAGGTTATCTTAGACAATGGTAGCATCAATGTAGATAGTGTTGTAGTTGCAGTGGGCTATGAAGCTAATACAGATTTAGCAGAAGTTATTAAAAAAGACTTTGCTAATGTCTATACCATTGGAGATGCTAATGCTCCAAGAAGGGTATTGGATGCAATTTCTGAAGGTTTTGAAGTAGCAAACCAACTATAAGTAATATAAGAGAAATTGAGAAGGTCTGATAATAAGGGCCTTCTTTTTTTTGCAATTATTGATTTTTGCATAAGGAAAATATATAATTTCCATAATGAATAAGATTAAACAGCATATACTTTCATATACACATAATGAATTAAAGGATCTTTTTCAAGAATATGGCCTTAAAAGATACAGGGCCATACAAGTTTTGGAATGGATTTATGAAAAACTGGTTTTTGACTTTGATGAAATGACAAATATAAGTAAAAGTGACATTTCGCTCTTAAAAGAATCTTTTTCTTTAGATATGCCAGAAATTGAAGAAAAATCTCTTTCAAAAGATGGAACCATAAAATATCTTTTTAAATACCCAGATGGAGCTACAGTAGAGACTGTTCTTATGGAATATAACTATGGGACCTCTGTGTGTGTTTCATCCCAATCTGGTTGCAAAATGGGCTGTACCTTTTGTGCTTCATCATATGTTCCCTTTAGTAGAAACCTAGAAGGTTATGAAATAACAGCTCAGATTTTAAAGTCAGCCCAAGAAAGTGGTAAGGATATTAAAAGATGTGTTGTTATGGGGATTGGAGAGCCTTTTGATAACTATGATAATCTTGTAAACTTTCTTACAATTATAAATATGAAAGAGGGCTTCAATATGGGAGGAAGAAGAATAACAGTTTCTACCTGCGGTATTGTCCCTAAGATTTATGATTTTGCAGATTTAGGTCTTCAAGTCAACCTTTCTGTTTCCTTACATGAAACAGATGATGAAGAAAGATCAAAAATAATGCCTATTAATAGAAAGTATAAGATAAAGGATTTAATAGAGGCTTGTCAGTATTATTTTGAAAAAACTAACAGGCAGGTCTCTTTTGAATATGCCCTAATTAATGGAAAAAATGATAGTTTGGAAAAGGCTGAAGAATTGGCTAAGCTTTTAAAGGGAGTAATGTGTTATGTAAATGTCATTCCTGTAAACCCTATAGAGAAAAGCAAAAGCCATAAGCAGAGCAAGAACATCTCTAACTTTTGTGCTATACTAAAACAACAGGGAATACCCGTAACAATTAGAAGAGAACTGGGCAGTGATATTGATGCTGCTTGCGGTCAATTAAGGAGACGTCACCATGTTTAACTATGCGTCAAAATCCGATACCGGTAAGGTGCGAGAAAACAATGAAGACCATCACATAGTTGTGCTTTATGATGAAGAGAACGAATTTGCAGCTGCCATAGCTGATGGTATGGGAGGGCATCTCTTTGGAGAGATTGCCAGTAAGGCTGCCATAGATACCTTTGAAAAGAAAATTAGAGACAGAAAATTCAAAAACTGTACTAATATAAAGGAATATCTTCTTCACATTTCTCAAGTAGCAAACAGGGAAATTTTGCAATTTAGCAAAAAGCATAAGGTAGTTTCAGGTATGGGAACCACCTTGATTGCAGTCTACATTAAAGATGATACCCTTTATATTAGCCACATAGGAGATTCTAGAACCTATCTAGTTGATGATGAAGGATTGAATCTTTTAACTAAAGACCACTCTTTAGTGCAGGAACTTTTAGATAAGGGTGACATAACCATTAGTGAGTATAAGGCGCATCCAAAGAAAAATGTTATAACAAAGGCTTTAGGTATTAGTGAAGAGCCTGAACCTGATATCTTTCAAGTGCCCTTTGAATCTGCCAACTACATATTGCTCTGTTCTGATGGATTGACCAATATGCTTGACGATAATGAGATATTTAATATAATTAATCAGGAAACTGATTTGGAAAGAAAAGTAAAGGATTTAACTGATGCTGCCAATGAAAAAGGTGGCACAGATAATATTACTGTTATAATTATCCAACCAACAGATAAAACGGAGGCTGAGAAATGAGCGTGGCTCTGTTAAACAATAGATATGAACTACAAAGCAAAACCGGTATAGGGGGCATGGCCTATGTCTATAAGGCGCAAGATACCCTTTTAAACAGGACAGTAGCGGTTAAAACTCTTAAAGACGAGTTTGCTCAGGATAAGGAATTTATTAAAAGATTTAAAGATGAAGCCCTAGCTGTAGCAAAACTATCCCATGAAAACATTGTTAATGTTTACGATGTTGGATATGACAATAATCTTAATTACATAGTTATGGAATATATAGAGGGAACCACCTTATCCAACTATTTAGAGACAGCTGCTCCCTTGGATTCAAAAGAGGTGGTGGATATAGGTTTGCAGATTTTTGCTGCCTTAGAACATGCCCATGTAAATGGGATAATCCACAGGGACATAAAGCCTCAAAACATCCTCATATCTAAAAATGGAAAGATTAAGGTTACCGACTTTGGTATTGCAAAGGCCATTAATGCTCAGACCCTTACAACAGACAATAAGGCTTTTGGTTCTGTCCACTATATTTCACCTGAACAGGCTAAAGGGCTATTTCTAGATAGTAGAACCGATATTTATTCTACAGGTATTGTTATGTATGAAATGGTGACTGGTAAGGTTCCCTATGATGCAGATACTCCTATAGCCATTGTCATGAAGCACTTACAAGATAAAATAGTGGAACCTATTGAATTAAGAAGTGATATTGATCCTGAATTAAATAGAATTATATTAAAAGCTACAAAGAAAAACCCAGCTGACCGTTATGAATCGGCTCAAGAGGTTATGGCAGACCTAATGAACATAGGAAACTATAACAATGGGAAAAACGGAGTGACCTTAGATTTTCTCAATGGAGAGGTGGGAAGCTATACTGGTATGACCATGGATATACCAAAAACAGATGAAGATGACCTTTACTTAACAGATGATGAAGGAATCATGCAAGGTAAAACCACCGATGTCCAAGAGGTTATACGTAATTCTGGAAGAATTCCTAAAAATGAATACTATGATTTAGAATATAATGTGCCCTTGGTTTACGCCAGAGGCCGAAAGAAAAAAGAAAAGAAGTATGTATTTACTACTTTAATAGCTATCTTGTGTGTTTTAGCTATCTCTACAGTTTTTGTAGTCTATGCCATAGATGAATTGGCCAAGGTTGTAGTGCCAGAACCAAAAGAATATGAGGTTTTGAACTATGTTACCTATGACTATGAGACTATAAAGGAGAAGCTGGAAAAAGATTTTGATATTAAGGTTCTCAAAAAAGAAGTTCCCTCTGATGAAACTCCAGCAGGAATTATCATGGACCAGGATGTGGAACAAGGTAGGATCTTTAAAGAGGGAGTGGTAAACACTATAACCTTTACAGTAAGCTCTGGTAAAAATGTTGTGGAAGTGCCTTTTTGTATTGGGATGGACTATAGGATTGCTCAAAATGAACTTATTGCTGCAGGCTTAGTTCCTGAGATTGTTGAACAATTTGACCAAGATAGTCAGCCAGGCACAGTTCTTGCCACAGTACCAGCAGCAGAAAGCCAAATCAAATATGGAGAAACAGTAAGACTTATTGTTTCTAAGGGATCTCAATATGCTAAAGTTGCAGTTCCTGATTTAATAGGTAAAACCAAAGAAGAAGCAAGGGCAGAATTAGCTAAGTTTAATCTTAAAATGAATATTATGTCTGAAGAGCAAATAGAAGGTAAAAAGATAACTGTTACTTATCAGTATCCAGATGCCAACGTTCAGGCCTATGAACAAAGTGTAGTGGACGTTAGACTAGCCTATGACCCTGAAAATATTGCCTATGAAGATATTGAAGTAACCTTTAGGTTTAATCCAGCCCCAGAGGATCTAGTGGACTTAGAATTTCCTTTAACTCTTAGGTTTAAAATAGATTTTTCCGATAAATCTGGATCTACTCAAACTACCCATATCATTAGGGACATTGGAGATTTCCCCTATGAAAAAGAAATTAGACTACCTGCAAAGGGAGAAACTAGAATATCAGTCTTTATAGGTTCTGTACTATACAAAGAGCCCTATGTGCTTAAGTATTTTGAGTACTACAGCGACAATGACTAAGACACCAATAGCTTTAGTCCTTGAAGAGGGACTCAAAACACTACTACTACATAAAACGAGGAGGGGTATGATTAGTCGCTGACAATCATACAAGAACTATATCCTTTTAATGAAAAAAGGCCTAATAATTAAATCTTTAAGTGGAGACTATACTGTAAAAACCCAAGAAGGACTTTTTGTCTGTAAGGCAAGGGGACTCTTTAGGAAGGATGGCTTTAGCCCCCTTTGTGGTGATGAGGTAGAGTTCGAAGTTACTAATTTAGAAAAAAAAGAAGGATATATTTATCAAGTAGCAAAGAGGAAAAATTCTCTTGTAAGACCTCCTGTTTCCAATGTGGACACCTTGGTTATAACTTTTTCTCCTTTAAACCCTGAGCTAGACCATATGTTAATTGATTACCTAATACTTTCAGCTAAGATGCAGGATATTAAAGCTGTTCTTTGTGTAAACAAGATTGATTTAGCTAGTAAAGATTTAGTTGAAGATATAGAAAGACAATATGCAAAAAGTGGTTGTGCTCTTGTGAAAACTGATGCCTTAAACAATATTAACGTTGATGATTTATCTTTACACTTGGCCCAAGGAATCACGGTATTTGCAGGCCAATCAGGAGCTGGTAAGTCTACTCTCATAAATAGTTTGACAGGAAAGGATGTAATGGAGACAGGTAGTTTAAGTTTAAAAATTCAAAGGGGTAAAAACACTACTAGGCATTGTGAACTTCTACCCTTTATAGAAGGATTTATAGCTGATACTCCAGGGTTTTCTAAGTTTGACCCCTTAACCCTAGACCATAGTCAAATAAAAGACCTTTATACAGAGTTTGAACCCTACAGGGGTTTGTGTAAATTTAATGATTGTCTACACTTAACTGAGATAGATTGTGCGGTCATTGAAGCTGTTGAGAAAAAAGAAATAGATATAGACCGTTACAGTAGATACAAAATAATATATAATATTGCTAAAGAAGCATTTGAAAACAGGAGGGGCTATTAATGGTAATTATTTCACCTTCACTTCTTGCATCAGATTTTGCAAAATTGGGAGAAGAGATTAAAAAGATTGAAATAGGAGGAGCGCAATATGTCCACATTGATGTTATGGATGGTCATTTTGTGCCTAATATCTCCATTGGAATACCGGTTGTGCGTTCTGTGAGAAAGATTACAGATTTAGTTTTGGATGTACACCTTATGATAAGTGAGCCAGACCGCTATATAGAGGATTTTGCCCAGGCAGGAGCAGATATTATATGTGTTCAATATGAGGCCTGCACCCATTTAGATAGAACTGTGAATTTAATAAAAAGTTTAGGTAAAAAGGCAGCTGTAGCCTTAAATCCTGCAACCGATGTTAAGGTTTTAAGATACATCTTACCCTTATTAGATATGGTTCTCATTATGAGTGTAAATCCAGGTTTTGGTGGCCAGAGCTTTATTGAATACTCTTTGGATAAAATAAGAGAGCTAAAAGAAATGATTGATCAAACTGGCAAAAAAATTGATATTCAGGTAGACGGTGGCGTAACACCAGAAAACTGCAAAAAAATAAAAGAAGCAGGAGCCAATATTTTAGTTGCTGGTTCTGCTATCTTTAAATCAGATGATGTATCAAAGGCTATAAGGGATTTGAAGGAAAATTAATAGGCTCTTACCTTTACTTCATAAACATTAGTTAGAACTCTTGTTTAGAAACTTAAGTAAAACTTTTAATTAACTCAATAATTTCATCCTTATCCTCTTTATATATATTAATCCTAAGACTGTTAGCGCCTGCTTGTCTAAGCAGGTCTTTTTCTCTTATATTATTAATTCTAAAAGGCCCTAGAATGTATGAAGTGCAGGTATCACAATAGCTAACTAAATCTAGGTCTTTGGACCTTCTATCTTTTAGTTTCATATCCTTATCACAACAAAGAGGTTGAGGATAAAAGGCACCCTTTACACAGTACTTAGACTTCATTACAGGAATTCTTCCATAAGCCATATACTCTAAATCCTTATCCCAGGAAAAAGAAGAAAAAGTATCTAGATTATCTTTTTTCAATTCATAAGAAAGACAAATTGCCTCTAGGTTTGGAATAGTTTTTAAAAAATCTCCAGTATAAGTGTTAATACAATTTATACCAAAATCAGCTACCTTGGTATTGTTCATGCCTAAAACACCTAAAGAAGAAGAGATTATTCTATCCTCTGAGCTTATCGTTTTAAATTCAGGATTTTGAGCTTTAAAAGAAGAAGAGTCTAGGTCATGACCAAAAGGAAGGTACAAGTAGGCTTTGGGGTTATCTTTGTGTTTTAAGTACATATCATGAGGCATGTAGTATCTATGGGCATCCAACTTTTCAATATCAATATCTGGCCTATCTTGGAAAAAGAAAAGGGTAACCTTTGGTTCTTTTTCTACCTTTAAATCCTTACTAATATTTATACTTCTGTAAAGTTGTCTATAGTTTTTTTCTTCATTTTTCTCATTGCTTCCAAAAACATCAGAGTCAATGCTTTTTTGTATACCAGTATTTTTATAAATCTCTAAAAGACCTTCTAGAGCATCTCTTCTTAGCTTGTTTATGGAGCTGGTGGGAAAGAATATTTGGCCCTCTACGTCCATTTTAATACCTTCAAATTCAAAAAGGCTGTTTCCTGTTTTATTAAGGTTTTTAAGTATATCTTGGTTAGCATCTTCTTTTTTAGCTAAAACCCCTTCAATGTCGCTTGTAGCTACAAAAGACCTGCCTTTTTTATCATATACCTTTAGTTTTCCCAGCTGATTTTCTTTAGTAGAAAATGTGGCAAAAACCTTATTCTTTCTAGAGTTAGGATCATTCATAGACCTATTGGCCCTATCATTAAGCTCTTTATCAAAGGTAAGATAGACAGCCTCTCCAACTTGGATTTGTCTGCCAGTATAGACTAGGTCATATTGCATATACCTTTCTTTAAGAATATCTACATAGCAACCTTCTTGGCTACTTATGAAGCTGATGCCATCTCCATTTACAAGGGGAGTGATGGAGCTAATGGTAACTCTTTTTTTCTTTTTATCTACAGACAAGACCTTCCCTATCTCCATTCCAGTATTACTAGAAAACTCATAAGCCATCATGTTTTTGCCTGGCTTTTCATATACATAACTTTTGGAAAAACCTTCTCTATTAAAAGACATTAAAAGGTCTTTCATATAGGATTCATCTTTTTGTCCATCTAGGGCATTTCTATAGGCTCTTGTGACTGTTGCTACATATTGGGGACTTTTCATTCTTCCCTCAATTTTTAAGGATTTTATGCCAATTTTTCTAAGGTCCTCTACATGGTCCACTAAACAGACATCCTTAGTACTTAAATAACTTTTTTGACCTAAACTTTTATCCTCTTCCATTAAGTCATAAAGAAGACGACAGGGTTGGGCACAGGTTCCCTTGTTTCCAGACTTACCCCCATTAAAATAGCTAAGATAACATTGCCCTGAATAAGAAACACATAAGGCTCCATGGGCAAAAATCTCTATATCCATATGGGTCTTAACTAAATCTTCTAAGACTTCTTTACTAGCCTCTCTTGCAGCTATGACTCTAGAAAATCCAAGGTCTTTTGCCACTTCTATATCTTTAGGGCTTAATATACTCATCTGGGTAGAGGCATGAAGAGCTAGGCTTGGAAGATTGTTTTTTATTTCTTTTGCCAATCCCAAGTCTTGAACTATTATTCCATCAATTCCTGCCATATAAGCTTTATAGGCATTTTCCATTGCTAAACCCATAACATGCTGATCTATTAGGGTATTGAGGGTGAGGTAGGTTAGAACCTGTCTAGATTTATTGTATTCTAAGGCCTCTTTGAGTTGGTCAAAGGTAAAGTTTTTTGCATTTGCTCTTGCACTAAGACTGGTAAGGCCTAAATACACTGCATCTGCACCGTTTTGAACTGCTGCTATTAAACTTTGCATATCTCCTGCCGGTGCTAAAAGTTCCAAATTTTTCTCCTTCTTATTGGGATTTTCTTGGTATATGATAATATAAGTGTAGGAAATTAACAAGAAAGTCTGGAGTTTTTATGCCTTTAGATGGATTATCAGTAAGAATATTGGCCTTAGAATTAAAAGAGATATGTATTGATGCCAAAATACAAAACATCTTTATGCCCACAAAAGACACTATTGTCTTTAGTGTCTACAGGGAACATCAAGCTCACAACCTGATATTTTCCATGAATCCAGGAAATGCTGGAGTATATCTTTCTCAAGAAAAACTTAAAAATCCTAAAACTCCTTATGGATTTTTGATGTTTTTAAGAAAGCATTTAGGCTCTGGATTGATTTTAGATGTTTATACAAAGGGATATGAAAGAATAATATTTTTTGATGTTGAGCAGATTGATGAAAGCGGAGCTCTTACTAATAAAAAGATAGTTGTAGAGCTTACAGGTAGAAACTGCAACTTTATAGTGCTAAACAAAGAAGATAAGATTATGGAAGCCCTAAGACATGTGGACAAGGACATGTCTCAAGTAAGAAATATAATGCCAGCTTATCCCTACTATATGCCACCTGCCCAAGACAAGATTGATATAGAAGACTTCAATTGGGACTTTATGGACAGATACAAAGATTTTCCTCTATCTTCTGCCTTTTTTAAGGCTATAGGGGGAACTGCCAGTATCTTAGGTCAAGAGCTGGCCTATAGGGCTGGGGTGGATGAGTTCACCTTAGTGAAAAATTTAAAGCTAGAAGATAAGTCGTCAATTGAAAGGGTGATTGATTCTTTTGTAAAAGATTTAAGGAATAAAAGCTATAGTCCTACAGGGGTTTTTGATAAAAAAAGAGGAAGCCTAAAAGATTACTATATATTTAACCTATCTCTTTTTGAAGATTACAAGGATATTGAACTAAAAAAGTATCCAAGTTTTCTACAAGTCTTTTCTTCCTATATGGAAGGAAAAAAACAAGGTGGTGAGCTTGTTCAAGCTCAAAATCAAGTGTCTAAGAGTTTAAAAAACCTTTTAACTAGACTGGAAAGAAAGATTGGCATTTATGAAAAGGACCTTTTGAGTTTAGAAAAGATTGAAAAATACAAGCTTTATGGGGAGCTTTTAACAGCAAATGCAAATATTCGGATAAAAAGACAAGATAAAATTAAGGTGTTTGATTACTACCAAAATGAAGAGATTGAAATTACTTTAGACCCTGGTAAGGATATGGCTGGCAATGCTCAAAGCTATTACAAAAACTATAAAAGGGGAATGGCAACCTATAACTATGCAAAAAAAGAAATTGAAAAAGCTAAAAGAGAATTAGAATATCTTTTGTCTGTAAAATCAAATCTGGATTTAGCTCAAACTAAAGAAGATGTAGATGATATTAAAAATGAGCTTCTTGTACAAGGCTACATAAAAGAAAAAGAAAGTAAGAAAAAAAGAGACAAGAAAAAAGAAGTTGTCCCTTCTTTTAGACCCTACCATTACTTATCTTCCCAGGGTTTTAGTATATATGTGGGAAGAAACAATATGGAAAATGACTCTTTAACCTTTGAATTTGCCCAAGCTAATGATATTTGGTTTCATATAAAAGGGGTTCATGGAGCCCATGTGGTTGTTAAAAATACTAATAAAGATTCTTATCCTCCAAAAGAGACAATGACCCAAGCTGCCATTTTAGCTGCCTGGTACTCACAAGCTAGAGAAGCTGGTCAGGTGGGAGTGGATTACACTTACATTAAAAATGTAAAAAAACCTAAAGGAGCAAAGCCTGGTTTTATAAATTACTTCAACTATTCAACCGCTTATGTAAAAGGAGAAAAAGACGAGTTAAGAGATCTAGAGCTTACTGACAAGAAGAGCTAAGGTTTACAAAAAGGTCCTTTTCTTGTACTATGTTTTAGTAGGAGAAAATTTTATGTTTAATAAATTAATTACTGAAAATTTGTCAAAGTCATCCTTTATCAGGGCTATGTTTGAAGAGGGCAATAGATTAAAAGCAATACATGGTGAGGAAAATGTCTTTGACTTTTCTATAGGTAATCCAGATATGGAGCCACCTTTAGAGGTAAAAGAAAGATTATTAGAGCTTGCCCAAAGTAAAGAAGTGGGAATGCATAAATACATGGGAAATGCTGGCTATGATAAAACCAGACAAGCTATTTCTGATAGCCTATATAAGGACTATAACTACAGGATTCCCAAAGAAAATATCATAATGACAACAGGGGCAGCTGCCGGCCTTTACACTATACTAAAGTCTATCTTAAACCCTGGTGATGAAGTAGTGGTTTTTAAACCCTACTTTGCAGAATATGGCTTTTATACCATGCACTCTCAAGGGGTTTTGGTAACCTGTGATTATGATGAAGATTTTATGCCCAATGAAAAGGCTTTTGAAGAAGTTTTAAGTGAAAAAACTAAGGTGGTTTTAATTAACACACCTAATAATCCTACAGGTGTCATTTATCCTGAAGAAAAACTTCAAAGATTAAATGAGATTATAAAAAGGGCAGAAGAAAAATTTGGCACTAAGATTTATCTGGTTAGTGATGAGCCTTATGTGAAAATAGTTTATGACGACACAAGTGTACCTTGCGTTTTTGATTACTTTGATAAAGCAATAATAGTCAACTCTTTTAGTAAGTCCTTAGCCTTACCAGGAGAAAGAATTGGCTATATAGCCATAGATCCTAAAATAGAAGCTTGTGACCTTTTAGTCAATATCTGTGTTTTTAACACTAGAACCCTAGGTTATGTAAATGCACCAGCCCTTATGCAAAGGGTAATTGAGGTTGCTGCAGATGCACAGATTGATATAAAAGAGTATAAAGAAAGAAGAGATATTCTTTACAATCATATGAAAGAGTCTGGTTTTCAGGTGGAAAAACCCAAAGGTGCTTTTTATCTTTTTGTAAAATCACCTGTAGAAGACGAAATGGAATTTGTTAATAAGGCAAAAGAGTATAATATTTTGATTGTTCCAGGTAGAGGCTTTGGTGCACCAGGTTATGTGCGAATGAGTTTTTGTATTAAAAAAGAAACCATAAAAAGAAGCTTGCCTCAAATATCTCTTTTAGCAAAGGAGTATTTTAAATGATTAAAATCAATATCAAGCATAATGACCAGTCTTTGTCCATGGATAAGTTAACCTTTGGCACAGGGGTATTTACTGCTTATGATGAAAAAGAAAGTTACTTTCTCTTGATGGACAAGTATTATGAGAACTTTAAGACTTTTGACACTGCCCGCTCATATAACCAATGGCTTGAAGGAGGAGAAAATCTTTCTGAAAGTATTTTAGGGCAATGGATGGAATCAAGAGGTAATAGAGAAGATATTATTCTTGTTACCAAAGGAGGCTTTCCAGATAATTTAAAGTTAAAAGAAAATGTTAAAAACAGAATTACAAGAGAAGATTTAACCTATGATATAGATACCAGCCTTTCATTTTTAAAAACTGATTATGTAGATATCTTTCTTTTACACAGAGACGATGAAACAAAGCCTGTTGAAGAGATTATGCCTATTCTAAATGATTTTGTAAAAGCTGGTAAAACTAGATTTATTGGGGTTAGTAACTGGAAAAAAGAAAGAATAGAGCAAGCTAATAATTTTGCTTTAGAAGAAAACCTAGCACCTTTAGTAATATCTCAGCTTTTCTTTTCATTAGCCCAGTCTACAGCAGAAAAATTTGATGATCCTACCATAGTTTGCATGAATGATGAAGAATATAACTGGTATGAACAAAATAATATGCCAGTAATGGCTTATACTTCTCAAGCTAAAGGCTTCTTTTCTAAGTACAATACAAGCACCTTAAGCCATAGTAATATTAAAAGGTTCTTGTCTGAAGAAAACATAGCCATTGCCCAAAGAGTTAAAAAGCTAGCTGAAGAGTTTAGTATTTCACCTACCTGTGTAGCTCTTGCCTATTTAACCAATAACAAGGTTCAAACCTCAGCAATTATAGGTTCTAAGAATTTAGCACAGTTAGAAGATTCCATGTCTGTTAGAGATATCTTGCTTTCACAAGCCCAGATATCTTGGCTGAAAGAGGGGTAAGTTTTGGAGAATAATAAAAAGTTTCAAGTACATCATGCTTTTCTTCTAGTTTTTATTCTAATGGCAATATTTATAGCTGTTCAAAGTGTAGGCTTAGTTTTTCTAAGAGAAAATATTAATTTACTACAGCTTATTAGTGAAGTACTAGGTCTTGGTCTTCCTGTTTTGTTATATATGCTTTTAAGTAAAAGAATAAAGACCCATGGTTTTTTTGAAAAGGTTAAGTTTAAAAATATTTTACTCATATCTCTTGTAACTCTTTTAACCATACCTGTGTCCATGTTGGTAGCAAGTTTTAATGTGTGGCTAGTAGAAAATACTGTTGGTCTTACTAAGGCTCTAGATAGTGTTATAGAGCTCAGTAGTTTTTCTGACTACTTAATTGCTATTGGAGTTATGGCTATAGCTCCAGCCATTTGTGAGGAGCTGGCCTTTAGAACAATTTTCTTTTCTGGTCTTGGTAGTCTTGGTAAAAAAAGAGCCTTTATATTGGTTTCTCTTTTCTTTTCCTTAGCCCATGCAGTTCCTGAAAAACTTTTGTCCACCTTCTTGCTATCCATTTTGCTTTGCTACTTTCTTTATAGGACTGGGTCCATATGGGCCTCTGTTACAGCCCATTTTGTAAATAATTTTGCTGCCATAACCATTTCCTACATAGCAGGCATGTTTACAGATACCAGCGGTCCTGAAGAGAGCATAATTATAAAAGGGGTATCACAAGAACTTATTCCCTTCATATTTTGGGGTATCTTAAGTGCTATGGTTATCCCTATGATAGTTATACTACTTAAAAAATTCCATAATAATACAAAAGCCACCAGTTTGAACTTTGAAAAAAGCGAAAAGTTTAGTGGAACAGCCCTAGCTGCTTTTCTTCCCGCTTTAGCCTTTTATCTAATCTTGCTAGGCTCAGTAATATTATCAAACATCCTTATAGATTTTCCCATGTAGGAAAGATGCAAGATATTAGGCTTTAATAATATCCAATATCTCTTTTAAGCTCTTTACATAATAGGTGGCAGGTGCTGTGTTTTTAATGTTATGGGTATCAAAATAGCAAGAATCCACATGAGAATTGTTAGCGCACTCTATATCCAAGTCCCTGTCTCCTAAAAAGAGTATCTCATCTCTATTAAGCTTGTACTTATCAACCAAGTAATCCACCTTATCGCTTCTAGGTTTTAAGGGAAAACCGGATTCTTTATGTAAAATTTCTGTAAAGTATTTTAAATAGTCCTTATCTTCTAAAAATCGAAAAACCGATAGCCCTCTATTTGTAACCATAAAATTATATCCACTAACCGCTTTTATCATTTCTTTTGTGCCAGAAAAGGGATAGGTATTGGAAACATCCATCTCTTCTTCAGCTAGGAAAAAAGCTTTTGATATGTCTAGGTAGTCAATATTATTTCTCTTTCCAATCTCTTTAAAGGTAAAGGTTAAGGACTGGTGAAGATTTTTTAATATAAAGTCTAAATCTTCTTTTATCCCCATATTTTCAACCACTTCTTTTACCACTTTGGCAATTTCTCCATAGGTATCAAAAAGAGTTCCGTCAAAGTCCCATATTAAGTGTTTGTATTTCATAATCTGCCTTTCTTGCATATATTTGTCCTAATTAATTAGTGCTAGCATTTTAGTCTAATTGATTAGGACTAAACCTTTGCATTAAGTCTATGTTTAAGTATAATAAAGTATAACATATGAAAGGAAGATGATTTAATGTTTATAAATAAACCTGTAATATTACAAGATAATCAAATGCTAGATGCAGCCTCTTTTAGTCCAGAGCTGGTTGAGAAAGCTAAAAAGGGAGCAATGTCCCATAAAATTTTAGCAGCTCATGACCTAGATAAGGGTAAGGGAGATAGGCTTAGAATAAAGTTTGACTCTTTAGCCAGTCATGACATTACTTATGTGGGTATTTTACAGACCGCTGCAGCTTGTAATTTAGAAGAATTTCCTTTGCCATTTGTTTTAACCAACTGTCATAATTCTCTTTGTGCAGTAGGAGGAACCATCAATGAAGATGACCATTTATTTGGTCTTTCAGCTACAAAGAAATATGGGGGCATTTATGTGCCAGCTCATTTAGCCATAATACATCAATACATGAGAGAGGTTATGTCCAAGTGTGGAAGTATGATTTTAGGTTCAGACAGCCACACCAGATACGGAGCTCTTGGAACCATGGCCATAGGAGAAGGTGGAGGAGAACTAGCAAAGCAACTTCTTGGTGAAACTTATGATATAAGTTATCCAAAAATTTGTCTTGTCTATCTAAAGGGAAAACTCAAACAAGGAGTTGGACCCCATGATGTAAATATATATATTATTAGAGAGCTTTTTAAAGAAGCAAGAGTAAAAAATATGGTCCTAGAATTTGTAGGTCCTGGCATTAAGGATCTTTCTATGGATGACAGGATAGGAATTGATGTTATGACCACAGAGACCACTTGCTTATCTTCTTTGTGGGAAACTGATGAAAAAACCCTAGAATATTTTAGAGCTCATGGAAGAAGTGAAGATTACAAAAAGTTAAGCCCCAATGAACTAGCCCTTTATGAGTGTGCTATTGAGATTGATCTTTCTAAAATCGAACCTATGTTGGCCCTACCTTTCCATCCTTCTAATGGCTATACCATTAAGGAATTTTTGGAAAACAGCCATGACATCTTAGACCAATTAAACCTACCCATATTAAAACAATACGGAGATCCTAAGAAGAAGACCTTCTTTGCAGGCCAAGGTATAATTGCAGGTTGTGCTGGTGGTTCATATGAAAACATTGTGGAAGCGGCTGCCATTTTAGAAGGTAGCTCAACAGGGAATGATTCTTTTTCTCTTTCTGTTTATCCTCAAAGTCAACCGGTTGGATATGCTTTGAACAAGCTGGGAGTAATGAGTAAATTAATGGAAACTGGAGCCTTGGTCAAAACAGCTTTTTGTGGTCCTTGCTTTGGAGCTGGAGATATTCCTGCTAACAACACCTTTTCTGTAAGACATGTTACCCGTAACTTTGAAAACAGAGAAGGCTCAATACCCCAAAAGGGACAAGCTGCATATGTGGCCTTAATGGATGCCCGTTCGGTTGCAGCAACAGCTTTGAATAAAGGTTATGTTACCCCAGCTACAGAGGTGGATTACATAAAGGATGTGCCAGCATATGAGTATAAGGCTGAGATATATGAAAAGAGAGTTTACAATGGCTATAAAAATCCTAGAAAAGATGAAAAACTCATATTTGGCCCTAATATAAAGCCATGGCCAGAAATTCCTCAATTACCAGAAGAATTGCTCTTAAAGGTTGCAGCTGTCATAAAAGACCCAGTTACCACAACCGATGAGTTAATACCTTCAGGTGAAACCTCTTCATATCGTTCTAATCCTTTAGCCTTAGCTGAGTTTACCCTTTCTAGAAGAGTACCCCACTATGTTGCAAATACTAAAAAGGCCTTAGAAGAAGATGGAGTTGATGGACACTTAATTTTTGCTAACATGCCTGGAGATGGTTCTGCAAGAGAACAAGCTGCCTCTAGCCAAAGGGTCTTAGGAAGCTATGCAAACATAACTTTGGAATATGCAACAAAAAGATACAGAAGTAATATGATTAACTGGGGAATGATTCCCTTTACAGTAAAAGAAGATCCTCTATTAGAAGAAGGAGACTATATCTATTTACCAGAAATAAGAAAGGCTGTAGTGGATGGTCATAAGGAAATAGAGGTATTTGTAGGAAAAAGTAAAGACCAGGCTCTAAATAAAGCAAAAGAAGCTAGAAGTCTCATATTGGATATGTCTGATTTAACAGCTGATGAAAGAGAAATGCTGGCAGATGGATGTATGATTAATTATTACAAAAAGAGACTAAAATAAAAGTAGAGGTAAAGGCTTTTTGAAAAGAAAAGTAAAAGTATTAGTTTTTTTAATAGCAGTTTCTCTTGTACTTCTTTTATTTACTTCATGTAATGAAAAGATACAAGTTGAATCTCCCCTAGCTAGCCCTAGTGGTCCTCTAGAAAGTCCAAGTGACCTTGTAGATAATTGGCCATACGAAGAGATAAGCCAAAATATTTTACCTATCTTTAAAGAAGGGCAAATAACTAGATATACTTTTGAAGATGAAAGCTTAGTAATATATATTTCTAATGTTACAGATGAAGCTTATGACCAATACATAGTAGACTTAAAGCTTATGGGCTACGTAGAAGAAGAGGCAAGCACTAATGAAAATGCTGACAAAGAGTTGGAGAATCTCTTGTTGGTAAAGGGTCTTTATAGGTTGAATTTAATAAGGGAAAAGAAAGAGGATACTCTGGTTTTAAGCCTAGTTCTGCCTCTTTCTTGGCCTCAAGTAGGATATGTAAGCATGTTGCCCCCTTTTCCAGATATAGATATCTTGCAAATTTTAGGAGAAGGGGATAACCTTACAATAATCGCCCAAGATAAGGGGCAAGAAAAGTTTTTAGAATATGTAGAAAAGGTAAAAGCTGCAGGCTTTGACCAAGTAATGGCCAGTTCAGATACCTTGTATGTGGCCACTAGCGAAAAATATCTAGTTACCTTGGTTAGACAGCCTGAACAAAAGCTTTTGGATATAGGTGTATATGAAAAAGAATGATTTTAATAAATTTATAGATATAGTGGATGTAGAAAGTGATTTGTTTGACGATTTAGACTTAACAGAAAGGGATTTTGATATTTTGGATCAGCTTGACGATGAAATAGAAGAAACCCTAAAGAAGATAAGGATATATGACCTTCAAACTAATAGTCAAATGAGCGACCTGCTTTCTAAAGAAATTAGCAAGCAAGGCGATAGGATTAATGGGCTTATGGATAAGGCTTCACCTGCTTTAAAGCAATATCTTATTGACAGAATGAAGAAAATAAAGGATACTTATCTTAATTGAAGTTAAATAATAAAAAAGTTTTGTATTGAAAGATATTTCTTAGTAAATCTATTGACAGAAAAACTTAATGAGGATACAATAGTCTATAATGCGCTCCTTTGCGTATTTTTGCGCCTGTAGATATGTAATATCTTTAAAAAACAGGTGTCAATGGCAGTTTAAATGCTGGATTTCAAGCTAAATTCAGTGACAGAGGATGATGTAAAAAGGACATGAGGTGACTAATTAAATGATACATCCCATTCAACACGGAAAAAGAGAAAGAATGAGTTTCTCAAAGATCAACGAAGTTCTTAAAATGCCCAATCTAATTGAAGTGCAAAAGAAATCCTATCAGTGGTTTTTAGATGAAGGATTAAAAGAAGTCTTTAAAGATGTTTCTCCGGTTCGTGACCATTCGGACAATCTTATCTTAGAATTTATTGATTATAGGATAGCGGATAAACCTAAACTTGACGTACAGCAATGTAAAGAAAGAGACGCTACTTATCAAGCACCGCTCAGGGTTAAAGTCAGACTTATAAGAAAAGATACTGGTGAGGTAAAAGAGCAAGAAATCTTTATGGGTGATTTCCCCATGATGACAGATACCGGTACCTTCATAATTAACGGAGCTGAAAGAGTTATAGTCAGTCAGCTGGTCCGTTCTCCTGGCGCATATTATGCGGAGAAAAAAGACAAGGTTGGAAAGAGCCTCTTTTCTTCTACCTTAATACCAAACAGAGGAGCCTGGATTGAATACGAAACAGATTCTAATGGAGTTTTGTATGTAAGAATAGATAGAACCAGAAAGCTTCCCCTTACCATCTTTTTAAGAGCCTTGGGCCTTGAAAGAGATACAGACATAGGTGAAATGTTTGGCGAAGACTATAAATTAGATGCAACTTATGCAAAAGATGATACTAAGACTCGAGAAGAAGGTCTTTTTGAAATCTATAAAAGATTAAGACCTGGAGAACCACCTACTATTGAAAGTGCAGAAAATCTATTTATGGGTATGCTTTTTGAACCCAAAAGATATGACTTAGCCAGATTTGGAAGGTATAAGTTTAATAAAAAATTATCTATAGCTCCCAAGATTTTAGATAATATTGCAGCAGAAAATATAGTGGACACTGAAAGTGGCGAAATCCTTGTAAATAAGGGAGATAGAATTGATGAACTTCAAGCTACCGCAGTGGAAAATGCTGGAATAAATAAGGTCTTACTACAATGTGATAATCATGTACACACAGCAATAGGTAACGGTACAGTTAATGCTGCATATTTTGTAGATTTTGATTATACAAGAATGGGCTTAACCGATAAGGTTAACTACCAAGTATTAAAAGAAATCTTAGACACCTATGAAAGTGAAGAAGATATAAAAATCGCTTTCGAAAAGAGAAAATATGATTTATGTCCTAAGAACATAACAAGAGAAGATATTTATTCTTCTATCAGTTACTTAATTGGCTTAGATTATGAAATTTACACTACAGATGATATAGATCATTTGGGTAATAGAAGAATCAGGTCTGTTGGTGAATTGCTTCAAAACCAATTTAGAATTGGCTTTGCAAGAATGGAAAGAGTCATTAGAGAAAAAATGACTATCCAAGATATTGATATAGTTACACCACAAGCCTTAATAAACATTAGACCGGTTACTGCGGTTATTAAAGAGTTTTTTGGTTCTTCCCAATTATCTCAATTTATGGACCAACCCAACCCCTTGGCAGAAATTACTCATAAGAGAAGATTGTCTGCTTTAGGACCTGGTGGTTTAAGTAGAGAAAGAGCAAACTTTGAAGTTCGTGACGTTCACTATTCCCACTATGGAAGAATGTGTCCAGTTGAAACCCCAGAAGGTCCCAACATTGGTCTAATAGCTTCTTTAAGTACCTATGCCCGTATAAACGAATATGGCTTTATAGAAACCCCATATCGTAAGGTAAACAAGGACACTCACGTTGTTACCAGCGTAATAGATTATCTAACAGCTGATGAAGAAGACAACTATATTGTTGCCCAAGCCAACTCTGAGTTAACCGAAGATGGACATTTTGCCCACTCTAGAGTTAGCTGCAGATATAGAAACAACAAGATTATGAGAGACTCCAACACAGTTGACTATATGGACGTTTCTCCTAAGCAGTTGGTATCTGTTGCAACATCAATGATACCTTTCTTGGAAAATGACGATGCCAACAGAGCTCTAATGGGATCTAACATGCAACGTCAAGCAGTTCCCCTAATTAAACCTGAAGCTCCCATTATCGCAACAGATATGGAATACAAGGTTGCTGTTGACTCTGGGGTATGCGTTATAGCTAAAAGAGATGGTAAGGTTAAAAGTATCTCTGCAAACAAGATTGTTATTGAAACAGCTGATGGAGATACAGATGAATATAGAATTATTAAGTATAAAAGAAGTAACCAAGGAACCTGCATAAACCAAAAGGTTATTGTGGAAAAAGGTGAAGAAGTTAAGGCTGGTGATGTTATAGCTGATGGACCTTCCACTGATTTAGGTGAAATTTCCTTGGGTAAAAACGTTCTAGTAGGCTTTATGACCTGGGAAGGTTATAACTACGAAGATGCTATCTTAATCAGTGAACAGTTGGTAAAAGATGATGTATTTACCTCTATTCACATTGAAGAATATGATATTGAATCTAGAGACACTAAATTAGGTCCTGAAGATATTACAAGAGATATTCCTAATATTGGAGATGATGCCCTTAAAGACCTGGACGAAAGAGGAATTGTTCGTATAGGTGCTGAGGTTAGATCTGGTGATATTTTAGTTGGTAAGGTTACACCTAAGGGTGAAACAGAGCTTACACCAGAAGAAAAACTACTAAGAGCTATCTTTGGTGAAAAATCTAGAGATGTTAGAGACACCTCTTTAAGAGTACCTCACGGTGAGGCTGGTATTGTAGTGGATGTTAAAGTTTTCTCTAAAGAAGATGGAGACGATTTAAGTCCAGGAATTAACCAAGCAGTAAGAGTTTTCATTGCGCAAAAAAGAAAAATTGCAGTGGGAGACAAAATGGCCGGTAGACATGGTAACAAGGGTGTTATAGCTAGGGTATTGCCAGAAGCTGATATGCCTTTCTTGGCTGATGGAACCCCTCTACAAATTATCCTAAATCCTCTAGGAGTTCCTTCTAGAATGAATATTGGACAGGTACTAGAAGTTCACTTAGGCTATGCTGCAAAAACCTTAGGATGGCATGTTGCTACCCCTGTTTTTGACGGTGCTTCTGAAATGGATATTATAAAGTGTCTAAAAGATGCTGGTTTAGCAGAAGACGGTAAAGCTGTTTTATATGACGGAAGAACCGGTGAAGCTTTTGAAAATAGAGTTACAGTAGGCTATATGTATATGATGAAACTTCATCACTTGGTTGATGACAAGATTCATGCCCGTTCTACAGGACCATATTCCTTAGTTACCCAACAACCTTTGGGGGGTAAAGCTCAATTTGGTGGTCAAAGATTCGGGGAAATGGAAGTTTGGGCTCTAGAAGCTTATGGCGCTGCAAATACCCTACAAGAAATTCTAACTGTTAAGTCTGACGACGTAGTAGGAAGAGTTAAAACATATGAAGCTATTGTTAAAGGTGAAAATATTCCTAAGTCTGGAATACCTGAATCCTTTAAGGTTCTTATAAAAGAACTACAAAGCTTAGCCCTGGATATCAGAATACTTAAAGAAGATCACAGCGAAGTGACCTTAAGAGATGGAAGTGAAGATGATATACCTAGATTGGATATAAATATTTCTGGTGATGAAGGCTACACTTTTGATAATGATGAGCTTTTCAACATGGAGCTTGCTGCTAAAAGAGCTAGACAAGAAGAAGTTGAAGAAGAAGCTGATATAGAAGAAGATGAAGATATGCCAGGTTTAACATTGAAAGATATAGACGATGAAGATCTATAAGGACATGGGAGAGTAAAAGATGCAAGATTATGCAAATTTCGACATGATAAAAATTGGTTTAGCCTCTAGCGAATTGATCAAAGAATGGTCAAGGGGAGAGGTGAAAAAGCCTGAAACAATCAACTACAGAACACTAAAACCTGAAGCTGATGGACTCTTTTGTGAAAAAATATTTGGACCCACAAAGGACTGGGAATGTCATTGTGGAAAGTACAAAAGAATTAGACACAAGGGGATTATTTGTGACAGATGCGGTGTTGAAGTTACAAAGAGTAAGGTAAGAAGAGAAAGAATGGGTCACATTGAATTAGCGGCTCCAGTTTCTCATATATGGTACTTTAGGGGAATTCCCAGCAGAATGGGTCTAATCCTAGATATGAGTCCCAGATCCTTAGAAAAGATCCTTTATTTCAACTCCTATGTGGTGCTTGAAGTAAACTCTGATGATGTTAAAGTAGATGACAAAACTATTGAAGTTAAGGATCTTTTAGCAGAAATGCAATATAGAGAATTAATTGATAAATATGGAAGAGGTTCTTTCAAGGCTCAAATGGGTGCTGAGGGTATTAAGGTTCTTTTGCAAAACATTGATGTAGATGCAGAATGTGCCTTACTAAAAAGTGAATTAGCCACTAGTACTGGTCAAAAAAGAGGAAGAATCATTAAAAGGTTAGAAGCTATGGAATCTTTCAGGGTTTCAGGTAACAAACCAGAATGGATGATTTTAGATACAATACCTGTTATTCCTCCTGATTTAAGACCCATGGTTCAACTAGATGGTGGTAGATTTGCAACATCCGACTTAAATGACCTTTACAGAAGAGTTATAAACAGAAATAATCGTCTAAAAAGACTTTTAGAGCTTGTAGCTCCTGATGTTATAGTCAGAAATGAAAAAAGAATGCTTCAAGAGGCGGTTGATGCCCTCATAAATAATGGCAGAAAAGGAAAGCCTGTGGTAGGACCTGGTAACAGACCCCTAAAATCTCTATCAGATATGCTAAGAGGAAAACAGGGAAGATTTAGACAAAACCTACTTGGAAAGAGGGTTGACTATTCTGGACGTTCAGTTATTGTTAGCGGTCCTGAATTAAGCATGTATCAATGCGGTTTGCCTAAAGAAATGGCTTTGGAACTTTTCAAACCTTTTGTTATGAAGCGTTTGGTAGAAGATAAATTTGCTCAAAATATTAAAAGTGCTAAAAAGATGGTAGAAAGAATTCGTCCTGAAGTTTGGGATATTCTTGAAGGTGTTATTAAAGACCATCCAGTTCTTTTAAACAGAGCACCAACCCTTCACCGTTTGGGAATACAAGCCTTTGAACCAGTTTTAGTAGAAGGTAGAGCTATTAAGCTTCATCCCCTAGTTTGTACCGCATATAACGCAGACTTTGACGGTGACCAAATGGCTGTACACGTACCCTTGTCAGCAGAAGCACAAGCTGAGGCTCGTGTTCTAATGTTGTCTTCTAATAACCTACTAGCTCCTAAGGATGGAAAACCCATAACTGTACCTACCCAAGATATGGTATTAGGTTGCTATTACTTAACCACTGCTAAAGATGGTGAAAAAGGCGAAGGTAAGGTCTTTAGAGATTACAATGAAATGCTTTTAGCTTTAGAAGAAAAGGCAATTACCTTACACAGTAAGGTTAAAATGCGTGTTCAAAAGGAAGTTAATAGTCAAGTAAGAAGTAAAATTATTGATGTAACCTGTGGTAAGGCAATCTTTAATGAAGCTATTCCCCAAGATTTAGGTTTTGTGGATAGAAACAATGAAGAGACTATGTTTGATTTAGAAGTTGGTCAAGTGGTAGGTAAAAAGGATTTATCAGCTATTATTGACAAGTGTATCACCAAACATGGAATATCCAAAACTGCAGAAGTTTTAGATAAGATTAAATATATTGGATTTAAATATGCCACCCAAGGTGCTGTTTCCATATCTGTTAGCGATATGATTGTTCCTTCTTCTAAAAAGGAAATGCTAGAAGAAACAGAAAAGAAGGTGGATAAGGTAACTCATGACTTTAGAAGAGGTCTGATTACTGATGAAGAAAGACACGACCAGGTTATTAAATTATGGAGAGAGGCTACTGACCATGTAACAGAAAAGCTTATGCAAGGTCTTGGCGACTTAAATCCTCTTAATATAATGAGTAAATCTGGAGCAAGAGGAGACACAAACCAAATCAAACAGCTAGCTGGAATGAGGGGGCTGATGTTTGACACATCTGGTAAGACCATTGAAATTCCCATTAAGTCCAACTTTAGAGAAGGCTTAAACGTTCTAGAATTCTTTATTTCTAGTAATGGAGCTAGAAAGGGTCTTGCTGATACAGCTCTAAGAACCGCTGACTCTGGTTATTTAACCAGAAGACTAGTTGACGTTTCTCAAGATGTAATTATAAAAGAAGAAGATTGTGAAACAAGAGACCAAATAACAGTTGAAGCTGTTAAAGAAGGAAATGACATAATTGTTGAGCTTAGAGAAAGAATTAACGGTAGATATGTGGTAGATGCCATTGAAGACCCAATTACAGGTGATGTTATTGTGGAAGAAAATGGATATATCGACAGCTATGCAGCTGATAAAATAGTTAAGGCTGGAATTACTAAAGTTAGTGTTAGATCTGTTTTAACCTGTAAGGCAAAACAAGGTGTTTGTTCCAAGTGTTATGGAATGAACCTGGCCTCTAGTAGACCAATCTTTATTGGAGAAGCTGTAGGAATTATTGCCGCCCAATCTATTGGTGAACCTGGTACTCAGTTAACCATGAGAACCTTCCACACCGGTGGTATTGCTGCAGAAGACATAACCCAAGGTTTGCCTCGTGTTGAGGAATTATTTGAAGCTAGAAAACCTAAAGGTTTGGCCATAATTTCAGAGATTTCTGGTGGTGTTAAACTTAATGATACCAAGAAAAAGAGAGAAATCATTGTTACTAATGATGAAGAATCTCAATCCTATACCATTCCTTATGGTTCCATTTTGACAGTTAAAGATGGAGATAGAATTTCTAAAGGAGATAGGATAACAGAAGGTTCTGAAAATCCTCATGACATTCTTAGAATTAGAGGGGTCAATGGAGTATATAAATATATAGCCTGTGAAGTTCAAAAAGTGTACAAACTTCAAGGTATAGATATAAATGATAAGCATATAGAAATTATTGTTAAGCAAATGCTACGTAAGGTAAAGGTTGAAGATTGTGGTGACACAGACCTTATCCCTGGAAGTTTTTATGATGTAAGTGAGTTTGAAGAAAAGAATGCCCTAGCAGAAAGCCAAGGAAAAATACCTGCTGATGGTGAAAGAGTATTACTAGGAATTAGTAAGGCCTCTTTATCCACAGATTCCTTCTTGTCAGCTGCTTCCTTCCAAGAAACCACTAGAGTATTAACCGAAGCTTCCATTAAAGGTAAGACTGATAACCTAATTGGTTTGAAAGAAAACGTTATTATCGGTAAACTTATACCTGCTGGAACCGGAATGCCTGCATATCAAGATCCAATTTTAGAAATGGATCCAACAGATGATGATGAACAGCTTACAGATGAGGCTTTTGCAGACTATGAGGATTTCTTTGACCAACCCCAAGAAGGGTTAGAAAATGTTGACGAAATCCAATTTGAAGAGTATGATAATGAAGGCTTTTTTGAAGACGCTGTTTCATTAGATGAAGTGAGCGAAACTGAAGCTCAAATAGGACTTGAATAGTAGTAGAAATGGATGTTAGAAAAGTAATAGGACTAAGAGAGTCATTAAAAGCTTTAAAGGACAATAAAGTACAAAAAGTCTTTATTGCCCAAGATGCAAACCCCAACCTAGTTTCTCCTGTTTTGCACTTATGTGAGGAAAATCAGGTGGAAACAGAATTTGTTGAAAGCTCCCGTCAACTGGGACTTTCAAACGGAATAGGGGTTTGTGCATCGGTTGTGTGTATTTTGAAATGAATATAAATTTTTTAAGAAAGGAGGACCAAAATGCCAACATTTAATCAATTGGTAGATAAAGGAAGACAGGTTAAGAAGAAAAAATCTCTTTCACCAGCCTTGCAAAAAAGCATGAATACATTGAAGAAAAGAACTACAGATGTATCATCTCCGCAAAAAAGAGGAGTTTGTACCGAAGTTAAGACAAGTACTCCTAAAAAGCCTAACTCAGCTTTGAGAAAAGTTGCTAGAGTAAGACTTACAAATGGCTACGAAGTAACTTCTTATATTCCTGGAATCGGACACAATCTTCAAGAGCACAGTGTTGTTCTAATAAGAGGTGGTAGAGTAAAAGACCTACCAGGTGTAAGATACCATATCGTAAGAGGATCTTTAGACACTCAAGGTGTTGCAGACAGAAAGCAAAGCAGATCCAAGTACGGTGCAAAGAAAAAATAAAAGTTAATATGTACCTAAGTGACAGGTACTTCACATATATAAACGATATGTACCTGCACTGACAACTTATGGTTGAGTACCGATGAAAAATTATTATTAAGGAGGGAAGACAAGTGCCAAGAAAAGGACATGTCCCAAAACGAGAAGTATTGCCTGATCCTTTATACAGGGATAAGGTAGTAACAAAACTAATTAACAACATAATGCTTGATGGCAAAAAAGGTGTTGCTCAAAGAATTTGTTATGATGCTTTTGAAATAATCCAAACCAAAACAGGTAGGGAACCTTTAGAAGTATTTAGACAAGCAATGGATAATGTAATGCCCCTATTGGAAGTTAAAGCAAGAAGAGTTGGAGGCGCCACATATCAGGTGCCTATGGAAGTGCGCCCAGAAAGAAGACAAACCCTAGCCCTTAGATGGTTGGTTGCTTCTTCTAGAGCTAGAAATGAACGTACTATGAAAGAGCGTCTTGCAGCAGAAATTATGGATGCTGTAAACGGTGTTGGTAGTACCTTTAGAAAGAAAGAGGAAATGCATAGAATGGCAGAAGCTAACAAGGCATTTGCTCACTATAGATGGTAATCGATAAAGTAAACAATATGTCTAGAGAATATACACTGGAACATACCAGGAATATAGGCGTAATGGCCCACATAGATGCAGGAAAAACCACTACAACAGAGAGGATCTTGTACTATACCGGAAAACTTCACAAAATGGGTGAAGTTCATGAAGGTGCAGCTACAATGGACTGGATGGAGCAAGAGCAAGAAAGAGGAATAACCATTTCTTCTGCTGCCACCACAGCCTACTGGAAGGGGTATCGTGTCAATATTATTGATACTCCTGGTCATGTGGATTTTACTGCTGAAGTTGAAAGAAGTTTAAGGGTCTTGGACGGAGCTATATCAGTCTTTTGTGCCAAAGGTGGAGTTGAACCCCAATCTGAAACAGTTTGGAGACAAGCCAACACCTATAAAGTACCCAGAATTGCCTATGTCAACAAAATGGATACTACCGGTGCAGATTTCTACAACTGCGTTGAAATGATTAGAACCAGACTTAAAGCTAATCCTTTACCTGTACAATTACCCATTGGAAAAGAAAATGACTTTGAAGGAATCATTGATTTGATTGAATTCAAGGCCTACTACTATATGGATGATTTAGGTAATGATATTAGGCAAAAAGATATCCCAGAGGATATGCTAGAGCTGGCAGAAAAATACCATACTGAATTAATAGAATATGCTTGTGATCAAGATGAAGCCTTGATGGAGAAGTATTTCGAAGGTCAAGAAATTGAACAAGATGAGATTAAAAAGGTATTAAGAAAAGCTACCATAAGCTTGGATGTTATTCCTGTTTTTTGTGGATCTTCATATAAAAACAAGGGAGTACAAAAGCTTTTAGATGCTGTTACTGATTACCTACCCTCTCCTTTAGAAGTACCTCCTATTGAAGGAATTTCTATGCATGATCATAGCAGAATTATAAGTAAGCCTGCAGACGACGATGACAAGTTTTCAGCCTTAGTCTTTAAGATTATGTCTGACCCCTATGTGGGAAAGATTTGTTTTTTCAGAGTTTACTCAGGCACTATGACTACAGGCTCTTATGTCCTAAACTCAACAAAGGATAAAAAAGAGCGCATAGGTAGAATCCTTATGATGCACGCTAACAGCAGAACAGATATACAAAAGGTCTATTCTGGTGATATAGCCTGTGCTGTAGGACTTAAGTTCACTATAACTGGAGATACCCTTTGTGATCAAAAGGACCCAGTTATACTAGAATCTATGAATTTCCCTGAACCAGTTATATCCATTGCAGTAGAAGCAAAGGATAATGCCAATCAGGAAAAAATGATTAATGCTTTACTTAAGCTTGCAGAAGAAGATCCTACCTTTAAGTATAAAACCGACCAAGACACCGGCCAAATGCTCATCTCTGGAATGGGAGAGTTGCACTTGGATATTCTAGTGGACAAAATGAGAAGAGAATATGGTGTTCAAGCAACTAAAGGCACACCTCAGGTTACTTACAAAGAAACCATTACAAAAGAAGCAAGAGCAGATGTTACCTTTTCAAGACAAACTGGGGGCCACGGCCAATATGCCCGGGTTGTTTTGGATGTGAAACCAGGAAAGCCTGGCTCTGGCTTTACCTTTACAAACAATATTGTAGGAGGAGTTATACCTAAAAACTTTATACCGGCTGTTGAATTAGGGATTTCTGAATCACTAAACAATGGTATTAAAGGAGGTTATCCTATTTTGGATGTGGATGTAACCTTGGTAGATGGAGATTATCATGAAGTGGACTCTTCAGATATGTCCTTTAAGATTGCAGGTAGTATGGCTTTTAAAGATGCTTGTGAGAAAGCCAATCCGGTTATACTTGAACCTGTTATGCGAGTAGATATCTTTATGCCCGAAGAATATTTAGGCGGGGTATTAGGAGATATTACAGCAAAAAGAGGAAAAGTAGAAAATGTTGAAGCTAAGGGAGCAGACTCAGTAATAACCAGTATAGTTCCCTTGAGAGAGATGTTCGGATATGCCACAGACCTAAGGTCAAATACCCAAGGAAGAGGGTCTTTTACCATGCAATTCGACCATTTTGAACAGATTTCTGCTGAATTGGAAGCACAAATACTAAAAACCTACTATTGACACAAATAATATTCATATGTAGAATATATTTGATTAATAATTTGAATTAGCTCATTATAATTGGAGGAAAGAAATAAAATGGCAAAATCAAAATTTGAAAGAACCAAACCGCATGCAAACATCGGTACAATTGGACACGTAGACCATGGCAAAACAACACTTACAGCAGCCATTACAAAAACATTGGCTTTAGCAAATACAGGTATCGTTTTTAAAGCTTATGATCAAATAGACGCAGCTCCAGAAGAAAAAGCAAGAGGAATCACAATTGCTACAGCTCACGTTGAGTATGAAACAGAAAACAGACACTACGCTCACGTTGACTGCCCAGGCCACGCCGACTATGTTAAAAACATGATCACAGGTGCAGCCCAAATGGACGGTGCTATCCTTGTTGTTTCTGCAGCAGATGGACCAATGCCTCAAACCAGAGAGCACATCCTTCTTGCCCGTCAGGTTGGTGTTCACTATATCGTAGTATTCATGAACAAAACAGACCAAGTAGACGATCCTGAATTGCTAGAATTAGTTGAAATGGAATTAAGAGAACTATTAAGCGAATATGATTTCCCTGGTGATGATATTCCCATCGTTATGGGTTCAGCTCTTAAAGCTCTAGAATCTACATCTACAGATATGAACGCTCCTGAATATGCTCCTATCTTGGAACTAATGGCAGCAGTTGACTCATATATTCCTACTCCTGAAAGAGCAGTTGACAGACCTTTCTTGATGCCTGTTGAGGACGTATTCTCCATTACAGGTAGAGGAACAGTTGCTACCGGTAGAGTTGAAAGAGGACAAATAAAGATTCAAGACGTAGTAGAAATAATTGGACTTAAAGACGAAATCAGTTCAACAGTTGTAACAGGTGTTGAAATGTTTAGAAAAATTCTAGACTATGCACAAGCTGGAGACAACGTAGGATGCTTACTAAGAGGCGTTCAAAGAACAGATATCGAAAGAGGACAAGTTCTAGCTAAGCCTGGTTCAATTAAACCTCACACAAACTTCGAAGGTCAAGTTTACGTATTGACAGCTGAAGAAGGTGGAAGACATACTCCATTCTTTACAGGTTACAGACCTCAGTTCTACTTCAGAACAACAGACGTTACTGGTGTTGCTGAACTTCCTGATGGTATTGAAATGTGTATGCCTGGAGACCACATCAACATGAATATCGCCCTAATTACTCCAATAGCAATGGAAGAAGGACTAAGATTTGCTATTAGAGAAGGTGGAAGAACTGTTGGTTCTGGTACTGTTGCTAAGGTATTTAAGTAAACTTTAGAATATAAATTATCAAGCTTAAAACAACAAAAGATTAAGGTTGATTCTATAAAGTAACAATTAGAGACGAGCAATCGTCTCTTTTTTAGAAGATTTCTTGCCTATCTTGAGAAAGACCTTTAAAAAAGGTATAATGGCCCTACAAATAATTTTCAGGAGATTTATCATGTCAATTACAATTAAGGATTTAACGGTTAACTATCTGACAAACCCAACAGGTATTGATCAGTTACCCAGATTTTCATGGAAACTGGATTACGATGGTAGAGGAAATTACCAACGCACATACAGGATTAAGGTTATGCAAGGCACCAAAATAGTTTGGGATTCCAAGGATGTAAGAAGTGAAGATACTATACTTGTAGAATACCAAGGAAAAGCCTTGGAACCAAGAACAACTTACAGATGGAATGTATCTATTACCGATAAGTCTAAAGAAAGAGCTCAAAGTGAAGATGCCTTTTTTGAAACAGGAAAATTAGATGAACAATGGGAAGGAAGATTTATTCAAAGTGGCTATAAGGTAGCTCGGGAATTAATGTTTTCTTCACCCTATCTAAGAAAAAGATTTGCCATTGATGACGAAGTGGAAAAAGCCTATTTATACATCAGTGGTCTGGGCTTTTTTGAGCCATACATCAACGGTGAAAAATTAAATGACCATGTAATGGATCCTCCCTACACAGCATATAATCTAACTACCCTTTATTACACCTTTAACGTAACAGAGCACTTGAGAAAAGGTAGTAACATGATAGGAGTTATGTTAGGAAATGGCTTTTTCAACCTACCTACAGCAGACCAATGGTTTACCCAGGCTGCATCATGGAAGGGAAGTCCCAAAATGATATGTGAGCTTCACATAACCACAAAGAACAATAAAGAGATTTGTATCCCTTCAGACACTACTTGGGAAAGTCATATGAGTCCCATTACCTTTAATAGCTTAAGAAATGGGGAGTACTATGATGCTAGACTGGAAATAGATGATTGGTGTATGCCTGATGGAGCCCTAGGACAATGGGAGCAGGTTCAAATATCAAGAGACCCTGGTGGAATCTTAGTAGCCAGTGAACTACCCTCAGTAAAAGTAGGCCAAGAGTTCCCTGCAGTAAGCGTAAAAGCTGTTCCAGAAAATGCCTATCTCTTTGACTTTGGTCAAAACATGTCTGGCTTTGTTCGCATAAAGGTAAAAGGTCCTAAGGGAACTGAATTTAAAATTGTATATAACGAAAGACTAACAGATGATGGTCTTTTAGATATTGTTCAAAATGCAGGATTTACTAAAACTGGTGAATTCCAGGCAGATAGATACATTAAAAAGAGTGATGATGAGGAAATCTGGCAACCAAGGTTTGTTTACCACGGCTTTAGATACGCACACATTGAAGGCTTTACCTATGAGCCTGATTTAACAGCAGCTACAGCAATTTTTGTTCATACAGCTGTAGAAGAAAAAGGACAATTTTCATCCTCTGATGAGATGCTGAACAAGATTCAAAAAAATGCCAGAATGTCCACCTATTCCAATCTCTTTGGCTGTCTAACAGACTGTCCTCATAGAGAAAAGAATGCTTGGGCTGGAGACACTAACATATCTGTAGAGCAAACCCTCTTTAACTACATGATTGGACCTGTATGGTTAAAATGGATGAATGATATTAAAGACTCCATGAGACCCAAAGGCAATGTACCTTGTATGATTCCAACTCCTGGTTGGGGCTACAATTGGGGTAATGGACCGGACTACTCAGGGGTTATGACTTGGTTACCTGACCATTTAAACACCTACTATGCAGATAACAAGATGATTGTTAAACATTATGAAATGATGAAGAGAAACTTTTCATACATGCTAACCATGATGCAAAATGATGTCTGTGTTAATAACTATGGAGTAGGTGACTGGTGTGCTCCCTTTGATGGACCAGCAATATCAGTAAATATGTCTTCTTTCAAGGCTCCTATTGATTTAACAGATACAGCTTGTATGTATTCTTTGGCAAATACCCTAGAAAAGTTTGCACACATGCTAAAAAGAAAGGCTGATGCAAAGGAATTTGCAAAAAGAGCTAAGCTAATTAAAGAAGGCTTTAGAAAAACCTTCTTTAACGCCAAGACAGGAAGGCTGGCAGGAGATGGGCAAACCTGTTATGCAGCTATGCTTTATCATGGCCTATATGAAAATGAAAAAGAGTTTAAATTAGTTTATGATAACATGCTAAGAACCATCGATGAAGCTGATGGCCACTTAGATTATGGAATGCTTGGTAACAAGTATGTTAACAATGTTCTTGGAAAAGAAGGAAGAGCTGATTTAATCTATTCCATGATAACCAAAGATACTTATCCAAGTTTTGCATACTCCATTAATGAACTGGATGCAACCACCCTTTATGAAACCTGGTCTGGCTTAGGTTCAAGAAACCACCATATGTTTGCAGATATCTCTGCTAATTTCTTCAAATACTTTGCTGGTATTCAACCTGATCCTGAAAACCCGGGCTTTAAGAAATTTGTAATTGCCCCAGGATTAAATATACCGGTTGAAAAGGTGGATGCAGTTTATGACAGCATTAGAGGAACCATTAAATCTGGCTTTGAAAAGAAAGATGATCACATCCTACTTAACATAGAGATACCTGTTAACACCTGTGCAGTACTTAAATTGGATAAGGATATGGAAATTTATGAAGATGGAAATCTTTTAGGAAAAGAAAGCCTAGAGCTTGTATCTGGAAAATATAGTTTAGAGGTTAAAAGAACTGCTTAAGTAAGATTAGAGTATTTAGAATATATTTAGTTATATGAAAAACAGCTAGCAATAGCTGTTTTTTTACGAGTAAATTAAAGTATCTTAATTAAATACATATTTTTAAAAGTCTTAACCGTTTTATCTTCTTTTTCTAACCCTATAACTTCTTATCTTATTGTGGTAAAATGTTCTAGCGGATTGTCTTATGGGCTATTGGGGCTGATATATCCCTTTTTTTGCCATTTGCTGGCTTAGAAATCTTGATTATGCAAGACCCCTATGGTACACTAAACAATAGCGCAAAGATGCGGAGGTAGCAAATGGATAGTAAATTAATTAAAAAAGAAGGCTATAAAGTGGAATTGGAAATTGCTCTTACAAAAGAGGAATTTGATGGATATATAAATAAGGCCTATAGCAAAGATAAGAACAAATATACAGTTCAAGGCTTTAGAAAAGGTAAAGCCCCTCAATATCTTATAGAACGAATCTATGGCAAGGGAATCTTTTATGATACAGCCATGGATTTAGCCCTAAATGCTGAATATCCCAAGGCAGTAGAAGAATTAGAACTAGACGTTGTAGATTATCCAAGAGTGGATTTAAAGGACATGGACGATGACAATGGTCTTGTTTTTACCATCGAAGTGGATGTTAAGCCTGAGGTTGAACTAGGCAAATACAAGGGTGTTGAAATTGAAAAAATAGAGGTTAGTGTTACAGACGAAGAAGTTGAAGACAAGCTAAAAAATGAAGCTGAAAAGAACTCTCGTATGGTTAGCATTGACAATCGCCCAGTAGAAAAAGATGACACAGTGCTAATTGACTATGAAGGCTTTGTTGACGATGTAGCTTTTGAAGGTGGAAAAGGTGAACAACATGATTTAGTAATAGGTTCCAACTCCTTCATTCCTGGTTTTGAAGATCAACTTATTGGTCATAAAACTGGCGAAACTTTTGATATTAATGTAAAATTTCCTGACGAATACCATTCAGAAGATTTAAAAGGCAAAGATGCTGTATTCAAAGTAACTATTCATGATATTAAAGTTAAAGAACTTCCTGTAGTAGATGATGAGTTCATTAAAGATATTAGTGAATACGATACAGTAGCCCAATATAAAGAAGAGACTAAAAAGCAATTACAAGAAAGAAAAGAAAAAGATGCCCAAAGCAACATGAAAGAAGATGCCCTTATGGCAGCTTGTGACAATGCCAAGGTAGATATTCCTAATGCTATGGTAGAACAAGCCATAGATAGAATTATTGATAACATGAGAATGGAAATGCAATACAGTGGCGGCTATACTCTAGAACAATACTTTGCCTACACAGGTATGAAAATGGAAGACCTGCGTGAGCATAACAAAGTAGGTGCTAAAAGAATGGTAGTAAGAGATTTGGTTCTTGAAGCTATTAAAAAGGCAGAAGATATCCAAGTTACTGACCAAGAAATTGATGAAGAACTAGAAAAAGAAGCTAAGCTTTACAGCATGGAAGTTGAGCAAGTTAAAAAGGCTTTAGGCGACTACAAATCCTACTATACAGACAGAGTTGCAGATGAAAAGATTAAAGATCTAATCTATAGCAATGCTAAAAAAGTTAAAGATTTAAGCAAGAAAAAAGAAGAAGCTAAAAAAGCTGATACACAAAAGAAAGAAACCAAAAAGAAAACCACAAGCACAGCTAAGTCTACTAAAAAGGATACCGAAAAAGTAGACAAGCCAGCTAAAGAGGTTAAAGAAGTAAAAGAAAGTAAAGAGGATTAAGGTCCTCCTTTCGAGAAAGGACTAAACATGAATCTAGTACCCTATGTTATAGAACAGACAAGTAGGGGAGAAAGGTCTTATGACATTTTCTCAAGACTACTAAAAGATAGAATCGTTTTTTTAGGAAGTGAAGTAAACGATACCACCGCCAGTTTAATAATTGCCCAAATGCTATTTTTAGAGCATGAAGATCCTGAGAAAGATATTAAGCTATACATTAACAGCCCTGGTGGGTCTGTAACTTCTGGCTTAGCCATATATGACACAATGAAACTGGTAAAATGCGATGTGTCCACCATGTGTGTGGGACTGGCAGCAAGTATGGGAGCTTTTTTATTAGCTGCAGGAACTAAGGGAAAAAGATATGCCCTTCCTAACAGTCAAATCATGATTCACCAACCTTCAGGTGGTGTACAAGGACAAGCTACAGATATTATGTTGCATACAGAATGGCTTTTAAAGATTAAGGAAAACTTAAATAAGATCTTAGCAGAAAATACTGGTAAATCCATAAAGCAAGTTACTAAGGATGTGGAAAGAGACTATTTTATGTCTTCTGCTGATGCAGTAAATTATGGATTAATTGACCAAGTATTAGAAAAGAGATAAGACTCAGGAGAGTTTAATGACAGAAAAAGACAAAAAAATTAAATGCTCCTTTTGTGGTAAGGATGAAAAGCAGGTCCAAAGACTTATATCTGGACCTGATGCTTTCATATGCAATGAATGTGTAGATTTATGCTCTGATTTATTAGATGACCAATTTGCTTATGAAGAAACAGATTTTTACCAACAAATGGAGAGCACAATTATAGATGAAGTTCCTCACCCAAAGGAAATAAAAAGAAGATTAGACCTTTACATTATAGGACAAGAAAAAGCTAAAATGGCTATTTCAGTAGCAGTCTATAACCACTACAAGAGAATTAGTCATAACTTGAATAATAAGTCAGAAGATGATGTGGAAATACAAAAGAGCAACATACTTATGCTAGGGCCAACAGGCACAGGTAAAACCTATATAGCCCAAACCCTAGCTAAAATATTGGATGTTCCCATTGCTATATCAGATGCCACAACCTTAACCGAGGCTGGTTATGTGGGTGATGATGTGGAGAATATTCTCTTAAGACTAATTCAAGCTGCTGATTATGATATACAAAGAGCCCAAAGAGGTATTGTATATTTAGATGAAGTAGATAAGGTTGCAAGAAGAGGCGATAGCCCCTCTATTACTAAAGATGTTTCCGGAGAGGGAGTACAACAGGCTCTATTAAAGATTTTAGAAGGAACAGTTGCAAATGTACCACCTCATGGAGGAAGAAAGCATCCTGCTCAAGAGTTTATTGAGCTGGATACTTCTAATATTCTTTTCATATGTGGTGGTGCCTTTCAAGGTATTGAAGATATTATTCAAAACAGAATAGGAAAAAGAACAATTGGTTTTGGAGCTGAAATCCACGGAAAAGAAAGTGTGGAAAAAAGCAAGGTTCTATCTGAAATAGAGCCCCAAGACTTATTGAGATATGGCCTTATTCCTGAATTTGTAGGTAGACTTCCAGTCATAGCTACCTTAGAGCAGCTGACAGAAGAAATGCTAGTGTCCATTTTAAGTGAACCTAAAAATGCTCTAATAAAGCAATACAAAAAGATTTTAGAAATGGATGGCTGTGAACTTATCTTTGAAGAAAAAGCCCTTTTTGCCATAGCTAAAAAGACTCTTGAAAGAAAAAGTGGAGCAAGGGGACTAAGGTCCATTCTTGAAGCTGCCTTAATGGAGGTTATGTATTCCATTCCTTCAGATCCTTCCATTGAAAAATGTATAATAGAGGAAAGTACCATATTAAACAATACTCCTCCTAAGTTGATATATAGAGAAAAAGTAAAAGAAGAGAGCGCATCATGACAATTTGGGAAGCCATAATACTAGGGATAGTTCAAGGGTTTACAGAGTTTTTTCCAGTGTCCTCCTCTGGACACATTTTTTTGTTTTCAAGGATGCTAGGATTAGATTCTCCATCCATGGCTTTTACCTTAGCAGTTCATCTTGCTACCTTGGTAGCAGTATGTTCAGTATTATGGAAGGACATTCTTATTCTTTTAAAGAAACCCTTTCAAAAATTAACCCTTCTATTGGTTATTGCTTCTGTTCCAGTAGCCTTTGCAGGTCTTTTGTTAAATGATCTTTTAGATTCTTTTAATGATAGTATGTTGACCCTTGGTATAGGGTTTTTAGTTACTACTGCTTTTTTAGCCTTAGCTGCATCTTTTAGGGAGGGAGACATAAAAAAAGAGGATATTAAATGGTATGATGCTCTTTTTATTGGGGTAATGCAAATGATTGCCATATTACCAGGTATATCTCGTTCAGGTTCAACCTTAACAGCGGGACTTTTTAGAAGAATGAAAAAAGAAGATGGAGTTAAGTTTTCTTTTCTCTTATCCATACCAGTTATACTTGGAGGATTTTTAGTACAAGGCTTTAAAGCATACAAATTAGGTTTTGTAAATATAGATATTCTACCAACCCTTGTAGGCATGGTTTTTGCAGGAGTAACAGGATTTTTTGCAGTCAAGATCTTTCTTCGTACTGTTATGAAAGGGAAGATTAAGTACTTTGCTTACTACACAGGAGCCCTAGGTGTTTTTTGTATACTAGACCAGTTCCTTTTTAAATTATTAACATGATTATTTTAGGTATTGAAACAAGTTGTGATGAAACCAGCGTTGCTATTGTAAAAGATGGCAGATTTGTTTTGTCAAATATAATATCATCTTCAGCGGATCTCTTTATTGAATATGGGGGAGTGGTTCCAGAAATTGCTTCTCGTAAACATGTAGAGTTTATTCTGCCAGTTATAAAAAAGGCTATTGAAGAAGCTAAGATAAATAAAAAAGATATTGATGCCATTGCAGTAACCCAAGGACCAGGTTTGGTTGGTGCTCTTTTAGTAGGTATTACTGCAGCTAAGGCTATGGCTATGGCCCTAGACATCCCCTTAATACCAGTAAATCATCTTAAGGGCCATATTGCAGCCAACTACATCACCTATCCTAAGCTAGAGCCTCCCTTTGCCTGTCTCTTGGTCTCAGGAGGCCATACTAACGTCTTATCCATTGAAGACTATGATATGGTTAAGAACCTGGGAGGGACCAGAGATGACGCTGTAGGGGAAGCCTACGACAAGGTGGCTAGGGTTATGGGACTTGACTATCCAGGTGGTCCTAAAATTGACAAATTGGCACAAAAAGGAAATCCTGAAGCTATAAACTTTCCAAGAACCCACTTCAAAGACAATCCCTATGATTTTTCTTTTAGTGGGCTAAAGACCGCAGTCATAAATTATATTAATAATAAAAATCAGAAGAATGAAGAATACTCTAAAGAGGATGTAGCAGCTTCTTTCCAAAAGGCAGTAACAGATGTTTTAGTTCAAGCAATTTTTCATACTAATTCAAAAGTAATAGCTGTAGCTGGTGGAGTTGCTGCCAACTCAGGTCTAAGAAATGCCTTAAAAGAAAGAGGAGAAAAAGAAGGGGTAGAAGTATACTTTCCCCATATAAACCTTTGTACAGATAATGCTGCCATGATTGCAGGTGCTGCCTACTATATCAAAGAAGATGACTTTGATATTAATGCTGACTCCTCATTGGAACTGTAAAGAATAAAAACAAAGAATAAAGAATAAACAGTAAATAGCAAACAATAAACAATAAATAATCAAAATGAAAAGAAAAATATCTAAAAAGAAAATAGAGATAGAAAGTAAAATCAATGAAGAGGACCTTCAGTGGTTTGATGTAAGACGCGACCCTTTTTCCCTCTATGGCTTATACAAGCCAAAAGAAGAAAAAGTTTTTAGAAGGATGCCAGAAGAAATAGCTTCGGCTACCAGTCCGCAAGTCTATCTATTACACACCAATACAGCAGGAGCAAGAGTAAGATTTGTTACCAACTCTTCCTACATTGCTATTAGTATGACCAAGCCTAAAAATGGCACAAAAATGCCTCATATGCCTCTTTTAGCTATTACTGGTTTTGATTTATATAAAGAGGTTGATGAGATATCTACTTACGAAAAATCCTTTATGCCTCCTTTGGATATTGAAGATAGATATGAATCCATAGCCTATTTAGAAAAAGATAATAATCCTAAAAGTTATACAATAAATTTCCCTCTATATGATAATGTAAATGCATTATACATTGGTCTTCAAAAAGATGCTCTTTTAGAAAAACATAGAGACTATAAAATAGAAAAGCCCTTAGTCTTTTATGGCTCTTCCATAACTCAAGGGGGTTGTGCCAGCAGACCAGGAAACACCTATCCCGCCTTTATATCCAGATGGTTAGATTGTAACTATATTAACCTAGGTTTTTCTGGTGGAGCAAAGGCTGAAAAGGCCCTTGTAGACTATATGTCAAAACTAGATATGTCACTTTTTGTTTCAGATTATGACCACAATGCACCTAGTTTAGAACACCTTAAAAACACTCACTTTGCCATGTATGAAAAGATAAGACAAGCTCAAGAAAACCTACCCTATATTATGATATCTAGACCTAACTTAAAAAAGACAGAAGAAAGTGATATAAAAAGAAGGGAAATCATATACACTTCCTATCAAAAAGCTCTTGAAAGAGGGGATAAAAATGTCTACTTCATAGATGGAGAGAAGCTTTTTGAAGGTATAGATAGAGATGCTTGCACAATAGATGGAGCCCATCCTAATGATATTGGTTTTATCCGAATGGCTCAGGTAATATCTAAGAAGATAAAAGTAGTTTTAGACCTTTAATAGTTGACATTTAATTGTGTAAAATAGTATAGTAAGACAAGTCGGGGGCGTGGCGCAGCTGGGAGCGCGCTTGAATGGCATTCAAGAGGTCAGGGGT
>CAZLVL010000018.1:0-41946 GCA_964563155.1 uncultured Clostridiaceae bacterium
GTTCAAATGGACTCACAAAAAGTTAAGGATGTGGTAGAAAACCACATAATTAATGGAGAGCCCTGCACAGAATACCTAATTTGTGATGAACCTAATGGTTGCATTAAAAATATTCTAGAAACAAGATCCTTTAAAAAACAGTTAAGAATAGCCTTAAGAAACTGCGGAAACATTAATCCTGAAAATTTAGATGAATACATTGAAAATGATGGATACATGGCTTTAGGTAAGGTACTTACCTCCATGGAACCTGCTGATGTTATTCAAGAGCTTTTAGATTCAGGTTTAGGTGGCAGAGGTGGTGCAGGCTTTCCAACAGGACTAAAGTGGAAATTTGCTGCCATGGCCCAAGGAGACCAAAAGTATGTATGCTGTAATGCAGACGAAGGTGACCCAGGTGCCTTTATGGATAGGTCCGTTTTAGAAGGAGACCCACACAGCGTATTAGAAGCTATGGCTATAGCTGGTTATGCAATCGGTTCTGACCAAGGTTATATCTATGTAAGAGCTGAATATCCAGTTGCTATTAAAAGACTATATCTAGCAATAGATCAAGCTAAAGAAGCAGGTCTTTTAGGAAATAATATTTTTGGAACAGACTTTTGTTTTGATATAGAAATAAGACTTGGTGCAGGTGCTTTTGTTTGTGGTGAAGAAACTGCATTAATGAACTCAATTGAAAGCAAAAGAGGAGAACCAAGACCTAGACCTCCTTTTCCAGCTAATAAAGGCTTATTTGGAAAACCAACAATACTTAATAACGTGGAAACCTTTGCAAACATTCCTGTAATTATAAATAAGGGTGCTAATTGGTTTAACAAGATAGGTACTGAAAAGAGTAAAGGAACCAAGGTTTTTGCTATTGGTGGAAAAATCAATAACACAGGCCTTATAGAAATACCCCTAGGAATGACTTTAAGAGAGGTTATATACGACATAGGTGGTGGTATTCCTAATGGCAAACAATTCAAAGCAGCTCAAACTGGAGGCCCCTCTGGCGGTTGTATCCCTGTAGAGCACTTGGATATACCTATTGATTACCAAAATCTAGCAGCTATTGGCTCAATGATGGGTTCTGGTGGACTAATTGTTATAGATGAAGACAACTGCATGGTTGACATCGCTAAGTTCTTCTTAGGATTTACAGTTGATGAATCTTGTGGAAAATGTCCTCCATGTAGGATTGGAACCAAAAGAATGTTAGAAATGTTGGAAAAGATTACTTCAGGTAATGGAGAAGATGGTGATATTGAAAAGTTAGAAAGACTAGCTGGAACCATTAGAGATGCTTCTTTATGTGGACTAGGACAAACAGCTCCTAACCCAGTATTATCTACCTTAAGATACTTTAGAGATGAGTATGAAGCCCATATCTTAGATGAAACTTGCCCAGCAGGTGTTTGTAAAGATTTGTTGAACTACTACATCATAGAAGATAAATGTACTGGTTGTAGCATATGTGCAAGACACTGCCCAGTTGATGCTATAACAGGTGTTATAAGATCACCATATAAGATAAATAATGAGCTTTGCATCAAATGTAATGTATGTTACGAAAAATGTAAATTTGATGCAATTGTGAAGAAATAGAGAGGTTAAAGATGAATTTGCTTAATGTTACAATAGATGGAATTGAATTAAAGGTACCAGATGGAACCACAGTACTAGATGCTGCAAGACTTGCAAATATTGATATACCAACTCTTTGTTATTTAAAGGATATTAATGAAATAGGTGCATGTAGAATGTGTCTAGTGGACGTTGGTGGCAAAGCTCTTCAAACAGCTTGTGTATATCCATGTTCCGAAGGACTTAATGTAGTTACAAATTCACCTAAAATCAGAGATGCTAGAAAAGCAACCTTAGAATTAATTTTATCAAATCATGATAGACGTTGCTTAACTTGTATCAGAAATCAAGATTGTGAATTACAAGCTTTAGCTAATAAGTTAAATGTTAGAGAGATTCCTTTTGACAGTAAACCAAAGGGTGCTCCTCTAGATCAAATCTCTATTTCAATTGTTAGAGATAATAACAAATGTATCCTTTGCAGAAGATGTGTATCCATGTGTAACAACATACAAACAGTTGGTGCTATTAATGTAATGGAAAGAGGATACGAAACAGTTATATCCACAGTAGACCATAAGTCCATAGCAGATGTTAACTGTGTAAACTGCGGACAATGTATTAATGTATGTCCTGTTGCTGCCCTATATGAAAAAGATAATGTGGAAAAAGTTTGGGATGCTATAAAAGATCCAGACCTTCACGTTATTATCCAAACTGCACCTTCAGTAAGAGCTGGAATTGGTGAATTCTTTGGTTATCCCATTGGAACACCACTAACAGGTAAAATGGTTGGAGCTATTAAAAAGCTAGGTTTTGACAGAGTATTTGACACAGATACAGCTGCTGACTTAACAATTATGGAAGAAGGAACTGAATTTATTAATAGAGTTCAAAACGGTGGAAAACTACCTCTTATTACTTCTTGTAGCCCTGGCTGGATTAAGTTTTGCGAACATGAATTCCCAGATTTCATAGATAACCTATCTTCATGTAAATCTCCACAACAAATGTTTGGAGCCCTCATTAAGTCCTATTATGCTAAAAAGCATAATATTGCACCTGAAAAGATTTTCTGTGTTTCAGTTATGCCTTGTACAGCTAAGAAGTTTGAAAGCTACAGAGGAGAAATGATTGAAGACGTTGATATTTCTATTACTTCTAGAGAATTAGTTAGAATGATTAATGAAGCTGGAATTGACTTTAGAAATGTTGAAGAAGCAGAATTTGATGATCCTCTAGGGGAAGCTACTGGTGCTGGAGTTATCTTTGGAGCAACTGGTGGTGTTATGGAAGCAGCTTTGAGAACAGTATATTTCCTTTTAGAAGGAAAGAGAATTGATGAAATGCACTTAAAACCTATTAGAGGAACACAAGGCATTAAAGAAGCTACAATTAATGTTGCTGGTATGGATGTTAATGTATGTGCTGTTAGTGGCCTTGGAAATGCTAGAAAGGTCTTGAACATGATTAGAAGTGGAGAAAAGAACTATCACTTTATAGAAATCATGGCTTGTCCTGGTGGTTGTGTAAACGGTGGTGGTCAGCCTATAGTGCCTGCATCAATTAGAAACCAAATTGATATTAGAGCAGAACGTGCAAAGGCCCTTTATTCTGAAGATATGAGAGCAACCTACAGAAACTCTGATGAGAATCCATTTGTAAATACCTTCTACGAAGAATTTGCTGAAAAGCCAGGTTCTGAAATAGCTCATAAACTTTTACATACAACCTATGTAAAAAGAGAAAGATATGTAGCTAAAGACTAAATGGAGATGGTGTAAAGAAATAAGTTCTAACTAAATTATTAGATTACCATAAGTAAAAACGGTAGAAATACCGTTTTTATTGTGTTAAACTTTAATTGAGGTTTTCAAAATGGTAGTCAATGATTTAATCACAATTCTAAGAGCAAAGTGTATTGCTTATCCTGAAGGACTAGACAGGGAAGTGCAATATGTTTTTTGTAGCGACAGTTTTAAGATTCTTGAAGAAAAGGCTTCACAGGATTTTGTTTGGGTACAAACAGATGTGGACAAACTATCTATTGATTTAGCCCATAAGAAGCAATTGTCCGGTATTATCATCCCTTATAATTTACATCTGTCAGATGAACTGGTGGAATATGCAGAAGATATAGGTATCTCGATCATTTCTACAGGCTATAGTAATTATAAAATATGTACTAAAATATTCGAAGCTTTTAAAGAAAGAACATAAATCACTTTGTCTCTTAAATAATACAAGTAAATATGTATCATTAAATTATGAGAGATTTAATGCATACTTTTTGGAATACCAACATATTGAGTAAAAAAGATAAAATATCTTTATACAAAAACACTAATTCAATTAGTGATATTTTTTTAATGACAAAAGATCAAAGAGTTAATCTTTCAAAAACTAGCTTTATAGAATTAGAAAAAATAGAAAGTTTAAGAAATATTACAATTACACCATTTGATAATGAAATAGCTTCTTCAAAGTTAACTAATAATATAGATATAAAACTTACTCACATATATGAAAGTACTTATCCTCCTTTATTAAAACTAATACATGACCCACCTTTAGTAATTTATCATATAGGAGAACTTCCAACAAAACCTATGGTTTCTGTTGTAGGTTCTAGAAATCCATCAGAGTATGGAAAGGAATATGCCTATAGGTTATCAAAAAGGATAGCTAAAGAAGGATATATCATAGTATCTGGAATGGCAAAGGGAATTGATGGCTTAGCCCATATTGGTGCTTTAGAAAGTGGTACTACCATAGCAGTTTTGGGAAATGGAGTAGATGTTTGTTATCCAAGAGATAATTTAAATTTATATAATAATCTTAAAAAATCTGGAACAATCTTAAGTGAATATAATTTAGGTGTAAGACCGGAAAAATATCACTTTCCTCAAAGAAACAGGATAATAGCTGGTCTTTCTTTTATAACTATTATTGTTGAAGCATCCCCTAAAAGTGGATCTCTTATTACTGCTAATTTAGCCCTTGGAGAATCACGAGAGGTCTTTTGTTTACCCAACCGGATAATAGACCAATATAATGGAACTAACCTTTTAATCAAAGAAGGGGCTGGAATTATCACAAATATTGAGGATTTTGTGTCAGAAATTAAATCCCTTGAAATAATTTGGAAAAACATTTATTATTGTAAAGGCATATAAAATGAAGGTGGAGGCCTATTAATGACAAAAAATTTAGTTATAGTGGAATCACCCGCGAAAGCTAAAACTATAAAAAAACATCTAGGAAGTGGCTATAAAGTTATGGCTAGCTATGGACATGTAAGAGATTTACCTGTTAAGTCTTTTGGTATTAAGATTGATAATAATTATGAACCAGAATATCAAATTATGTCTGACAAGAGGGATACTATAAAAAAACTTAAAGAAAGCTTGAAGGATATTGATAATGTTTATCTAGCAACCGACCCTGACAGAGAAGGTGAAGCTATATCCTTTCATCTAGCCCATATATTAAAAATTGATCCGTCAACTAATTGCAGAATAACCTTTAATGAAATTACTAAAAAAGCAATTGATAAAGCTTTAGATAACAAAAGACCAATAGATATAAACATGTATAATGCCCAACAAGCTAGAAGAGTGCTAGATAGAATTGTAGGGTACAAGGCTAGTCCCTTACTTTGGAAAAAGATTAGAAAAGGATTAAGTGCAGGGCGTGTACAATCAGTAGCCTTAAGATTGGTTTGTGAAAAGGAAGCTGAGATTAAAGCCTTTGTACCACAAGAGTATTGGCTTTTGAATTTAAAATTAAGTAAATTCAATGAAGATAGAATATTTATTGCAAAGTATCATGGATCTGGAGGAAGAAAAAAAGCCTTAAACAAGGAAGAGGATGTTAACAAGGTAATAGATGCAGTTAACAATAATCCTATTGTTGTAAAATCTACAACAATTAGTGAAAGAAAGAGATATCCTTCTCCTCCATTTATAACCTCAACAATGCAACAAGAAGCTTCTAATAAATTAGCTTATTCCACTTCTAGAACAATGAGAATAGCACAACAGCTTTATGAAGGGTTGACAATAAAAGATGAAGGCTCAATAGGTTTAATCACTTATATGAGAACAGACTCAGTAAGAATAGCCAATGATTTCTTGTATTTAACCAAGGAATTTATTGAAAAAACCTATGGTAAGGAATTTTCTCCTGAAAAGTTTAATTATTACAAAAACAAAAAAGGAGCCCAAGATGCTCACGAAGCCATAAGACCAACAGATTTAAGCATGACACCACAAAGGGTTGCTTCTTCTTTGACAAAAGAACAATTAAATCTTTATACCTTAATTTTTAATAGATATATAGCTAGTCAAATGACTCCTGCTATTATTGAAAATGTAACTATCGACATAGAAAGTGAAAAGCATCTTTTTAAAGCAAGTGGAAATAAGACCTTGTTTAAAGGCTTTTTATCTGTTTATGAAGACTACAAACAAGAAAAGGATGACAATGGTGAGGATAACCTAGATGGTGATAATGTTTACTTACCAAATGTTAAAGATAATGAACAACTAGAGAATAAAGGCTTGTTAAAGGCACAAAAGTTTACAAATCCTCCTTCTAGATACACAGAAGCTTCCTTAGTAAGAGTTCTAGAAGAAAAGGGAATTGGAAGACCAAGTACTTATGCTCCTACAATTAATGTAATTATTAAGAGAAATTATGTAGAAAAAGAAAAAAGATCTCTTGTACCTACTGATCTTGGAATAATAGTAAATGACTACATGGTGGAAAACTTTAAAGAACTTCTAGACTATGACTTCACAGCTGACATGGAAAAAAATCTAGATGATATTGAATCAGCTAAGATTGATTGGGTTAGCATAATTGATAAGTTTTACAAGGATTTTATTCAACAAATTGATATTGCTGACAAAAACACCAAGAAGATAGTAATTGAATCTGACCAAGTTTGTGAGCTTTGTGGGAAAAAGATGCTTGTTAAGACAAGTCGTTATGGTGATTTCTTAGGCTGTTCAGGTTATCCAGAGTGTAAAAACACAAAGCCTATACTAAGTGATACTGGTTATAAATGTCCCAAGTGTCAAGGTAGAGTGATAAATAAAAAGACCAAGACAGGAAAGACCTTTATATCCTGTGAAAACTATCCTAAGTGTGACTTTTCTTCTTGGGGTACCATTACAGGGGATATGTGTCCTAAATGCGGTAATTTCTTGGTTAAAGTCTTTGAAAACAGAAAGACCCTTGTTAAATGCTCACTGGATACCTGTGACTACATAGCAGAACCTGTTAAATCTAGCAAGAAAAAGAAAGACGATGAATAAAACAGTTAAATTTAATATTATTGGTGGTGGCTTAGCAGGTTGTGAAGCTGCTAACTATATTGCAAACAAAGGTTACAAGGTTAACCTCTATGAAATGAAACCAGACTACTACACACCAGCTCATAAAAGTTCTAATTTAGCAGAGCTAGTTTGTAGCAATTCATTAAAGAGTAAATTAAACACAAATGCAAATGGACTATTAAAAGACGAAATGAGTCTTTTGGGCTCTATAATCCTAAAAAATGCAAGACTTACAGAAATCCCCGGTGGTAAGGCCCTAACAGTAGATAGGGATGCATTTTCTTCATTAATAACAAAAGAGATTTCTGAAAATGAAAACATAAGTGTTATTAACCAAAAAGTAGATAGCATTGAAGAGATTTTGGCAAAAGATGAAGACTCATATGTAATAGTTTCAAGTGGTCCTTTGACAACAGATGAGTTATTTAATGATCTTAATGAGATTACAGGAAGTGAAGACCTATATTTTTATGATGCAGTAGCTCCAAGTATAGAATATGAAGATATTGACTTTACCAACGCCTATTTGGCTTCACGTTATGACCAAGATGACAGTTCATATATAAACTGTCCTTTAACAAAAGATGAATACCATGCCTTTTATAACTTCTTAATCAATGCTAAAACAGCCCAACTTAAAGACTTTGAAAATAAAAAAGTATTTGAAGCCTGTATGCCAGTAGAGGTACTTGCTAAAAGAGGGTATGATGCTCTTAGATTTGGCCCTATGAGGCCTGTTGGTTTAATTAATAAGCATACAAATGAAAGAGACTTTGCTGTAATTCAACTAAGACAAGAAAATAAGTTAGCTACAATATACAATCTAGTAGGCTTTCAAACCAACTTAACCTTTAAAATGCAAGACCAATTAATGAGCTATATTCCAGCTTTAAGAAATTGCAAGATTATTAGATATGGAGTTATGCATAGAAATACCTATATAAATGCACCAAATCATCTGAACAAATACTTTCAATTAAAAAAAGATAAAAGGATCTTTTTTGCAGGCCAAATAACTGGTGTAGAAGGCTATGTCCCATCAGCAGCCTCAGGCTTACTAGCAAGTATTAATGCAGTTAGAGAATATGAAAATAAAGAGAAAATTGATTTTACAAGAAAAACCGTATTAGGAGCTCTTCAAAACCATATTTCTATAAAGCCTAACAAAGAGTATTTGCCTATGAATGCAAACTTTGGTATTTTACAAGATCTTGAAGTAAGAATGAGAAATAAACAAGCTAAATATGAAGCTATGTATAAAAGGTCCATGGATACTATGGAAGAGCTTCTAAAAGATATTTAAATTTTCACTAAACAAATTAATCTAATGGAGATAGAGACGACAACACTTTATCGGACAAAATGTTAAGCTACTTTTCATAAAACCTTGGTAGTGAATATTTCTTACTTAGCATTTTTCTTAAATCTAACATGGCTGTATAGGTAGGTAGTATATAAATAGGTAGTTTTTCGTTTAATGCAGTTTCTGTTAGTTTATATAAATCATCTTGTAAAAGGATCTTATTTGTATCAAAACCATTGTTCTTTAATATTTCAAAGAAGGTATCTTTTAACATACCTGATAAATATATCTTATCTATTTTTTTATCAATAGTTTTAAATAGTTCAAAATCAATATCTTCTAACCAAGAGAAATCTTTTCCATCAGCAGCCCTATTATTTAGTACAAGAATAAGATTAAATTTTTTATCAATTAACTCTAAATAACCTAGGGTTTGATTAAAACCAATTGAGTTTTTAACTAGAATCATTGTAGTATCCACATTTCTTATGCTAAAGCTCTCCATACGGCCAAATCCGGATTGGAATTGGCTAAGTGCTGATAGTATACTCTCATGGGGTATATCCAGTATTTGAAGGACACAAGCTGCACAGACAGCATTATATACATTGTAAAGACCTGGTAGATTAACACTAGTCTCATATTGCTTGTCTAATATGTTTATTAGGACCTCAGATGTGTCTTCTTTTAATGCCACTACCTTTTCAATGCTAACTTGCTTTCTTATATTATCACTTGTTTCACTATTATTAATCCCAAAAAAGTAGGACTTATTAGGAACTGATTTACCTAAGGAAATGGTGTGTTCACAGTCAGCATTTAAGACTAAAAGGGCATCACTTGAATTATCAATTGCTTCTTTAATTAATAAAACAACATTTTCAACACTGCCAAATCTGTCCAATTGGTCTTCAAAGATATTTGTAACGCAAATAACTCCAGCCTTTACATGCTTAGTTACATTCCGTAAATCAGCTTCATCACATTCAATTAAAGCTATTTTATGTTTGCAAACACCTTTCCAATTAGAATTCTGGCAAAAGGCTGTGACTATGCCTTTAAATAAGTTTGCACCAGTCTTGTTGGAAAAATAGTCGCTTTTGTTGTCTTCTAAGCCTTTTTCAATAATTCTACAAGTAGTTGTTTTCCCATTGGTACCAGTTACAAATATGGTAAAGACATCTTTAGAAAGATATTTTAGAATATCCTTATGTATAAACAAAGCAATTTTACCAGGTAAAGATGTTCCACCTCTGTTAAACAAACGAAGTAGCTTGATACTTAATTTACATATAAATACTGCTAGGGTAACTCTAAAATTCATAAAATTATTATATCAGTAGCCATGGATATATCAATATATGGCTTTAAAAAGAGTAATATTTTTATCAATATGTAAACTTGTTTTTAAAAATAATAAGTTAAAGAAAGAGGATTTACTAATTAACAATCAATTCACCAACAAGTCTTTTGACTTTTTATTAACTACAATCTTTGCTAAAATCATGTTAGAATGTTCTAGCGGAGGACAAATGAACAGGACTGATGACCAACTTATAAATAGAAGTTTAGCAGGGGATAATGATAGTTTTGGCCAATTAGTTGAAAGGTATCAAAACAAGGCATATTCCATTTCTTTTAGATTGGTTCAAAATCATGATGATGCTTTAGATTGTGTTCAAGAGTCCTTTATAAAAATCTTTAATAACCTGCATCAGTTTAATTTTCAATCTTCCTTTAACACTTGGCTATATAGAATTGTAACCAATACTTCTTTGGATCTTTTAAGAAAAAACAAGAAGTACTTAAAAGAGATTTCTATCGAAAACCCACTTGATGGAGAAGTCGATGATATATACATTCAAATAGAAGATGAAAATGCAAACACAGAAAAGATAATTACAGAAGATGAAAAAGTAAAAGAGATACATTTAGCAATTAATAAATTAAGCGAGCCTTTAAAGAAGGTAATTATTCTTTTTGACTTAGAAAATTTCTCTTTAAATGAAATCTCAAGTATTTTAAATGTACCAGTAGGGACTGTAAAATCTAGACTTTTTAGGGCTAGAGAGAGACTCTTGAAAATCTTGGAAGAAAATGGAACCTTTTACTAGAAGTAAACGTTTAACTAATAGTAAGAAATATTGATGAAAGATTTGTAAAAATGAAAAGTTGTAAATATTATGAAAATTTAATAAAAAGATCCTTCATTAAAGATGAAAGTATAATGGATAATTTAGAATTAATGGCTCACTTAGAGTCTTGTGATTCTTGTAAAACCCTATATAACAACAATCTTTTTATAAAAAACAGTTTACATAAGTTAGCTTCACAGCCTTTAAAAGAAGTAGATTTGAAAGATAAGATAATGTATCAAATTGAAAATCAAGATAAGAAGGTTGAAAAAAAGAGGTTCTCATATAAATATGTGCCTGTCCTAACAAGTTTAGTTTTAATAATAACTATATTCGCTATAGGCAATAAGACAAATCTTTTTAATTTGAATAGGAAAACCTTAGATAATGAAGCCCAGTCTGTAAATGAACAAGCATATAACCTGTATGGAAAAGAAAAATCTTGGCCTGAAGCTTTACAACCCACTATAGAAACTGCAAGTGGTGAAAGCGGAGTAAGAAGCTCATTGTTTGCTTTTGATTATGATGAAAACTTAATAGAGTTAACAGTGGAAAAGCTAAAGAGTTTAGAAAAAAATAATATTATATTTGATTTAAGTGAAAATAAAGAAGATCAAACCATAAGCTTTTATATTTTAACTGAGAACAAGGATTTTGTGATTGAATTTCTAGATTTGCAAAACCAACCTGAGTATTATGGAAGCGTAACTAGTGATAATCAAAATCTAATACAATTCACTTTAAGTTATAAACAAGAATAATTAAGGAAAAGTTAAGGCTATTTGAAAGTTTAAAATCTATTTAGCTTTATGCTATAATATTTTTATGGATAAATTACTTTTAGTAGATGGAAATAGTATTATAAACAGGGCATTTTATGGTATGGCTGCCAATATGTTGGTAACCAAAGAAGGTTTTTACACCAATGCCATATATGGTTTTTTGAATATCTTAGAAAGATTCATAAATGAAGATCAACCCACCCATATTGGGGTGGCTTTTGATTTAAAGGGAAAAACCTTTAGACATGAGATTTTTGATGATTATAAAGCTGGCAGAAAGGGCATGCCTCAAGAACTAGCAATGCAGATGCCTGTACTTAAAGACATTTTAAAAGCTATGAAAATTCCCATTTTTGAGCTGGAAAACTATGAAGCAGATGATTTATTAGGCACCTTGGCTCTTAACTTTTCTAAAAAAGATACTGTAATTTTAACCGGTGATAGAGATATGCTCCAGTTAGTATCAAATAACTGTACTGTAAAAATACCTAGTACAGCTGCTAGTGCTAAGGATAACGTCTACATATATGACTTAAAAGCCTTTGAGGAAGAATTTGGTATTACACCCCATATGTTTATTGATGTAAAGGCAATTATGGGAGATAAGTCAGATAATATACCAGGAGTTAGAGGTATTGGCCAGGTAGGTGCTTTAAAGCTTATTAAAGAATACAAAACCATTGAAAATATTTATGAAAATTTAGACAAGATTACTAATCAATCTTTAAAGAATAAGCTTATTGAAGATAAAGACCAAGCTTTTTTAAGTAAAGAATTAGCAGAGATTAAAAAAGATGCTCCTTTAGGTGATGTTTCATTGGATTCTTTAAAGGTTGAAAAGGCTGATGAGAAGAGTCTTTTAGACTTGTTTATAAAGCTAGAATTTAACTCCTTTATACAAAAGTTTAATTTGGACAAAATTGATGGTAAAGAAGAGAAAACTAATCAATTAGTCTTTAAAGAAAGTAAAAATCTAAATGACTTTTATCACAAACCTATTTACTTACATACATCCTTTTATCAAGGTCAACCCAATATATCCATAATGAATGATGAACTTGATATTATGGATATTTCAGATCTTGAAGTTAATCAAGTTTTAGCTGATGTTTTTAAAAACGGTCAAATTATAATTTCCCACTATATTAAAGAGCTTTTTGTATATGCCTTTAAAAATGATATTCCACTACCAAAAAACTTTTATGATACAGCAACCGCCTTGTATCTTTTAGATTCTATGAAAGATAAGTATGATATTGATGATTCATATAGACTATATAACCTAGATGCAAAACAAGATGACCCCATTTGCTACAAACTAAAGTATCTATACCAATATAGTAATGAAGAAATAGAAAAAAATCATTTTAATCAGCTATTCTATGATATTGAATTACCCTTGGTTGAAGTTCTTGCCTATATGGAGTTTATTGGTATTGGTGCAGATAAGGAATATCTCATTGAACTTAGCAACTACTTTGACCAAGAGCTAAATATAACTGCTAAGGATATATTCGATTATGCAGGAGAGGCTTTTAATATTAACTCTCCAAAACAATTGGGAAACATTTTGTTTAACAAGCTGGATTTACCAAAACCAAAGATTAATCCTTCTGGCTCTTATTCTACATCTGTGGATGTTTTAGAAAAGTTAACAGATTATCCTATAATAGAAAAGATCTTATATTACAGAACCATCTCAAAGCTTAACTCTACCTATGCTCAAGGCCTCTTATCAGCAATTGAAGGGGATATGAGAATACACTCTAACTTCAAGCAGACTGTAACAGCAACAGGGAGAATTAGCTCAACAGAACCCAATTTGCAAAATATACCCATAAGAACAGAAATTGGTAGGAAAATTAGAAAGGCCTTTGTTCCTAAAGAAGGTTATACAATTATTAGTGGAGACTACTCTCAAATTGAGCTCCGAATTTTAGCCCACATATCTCAAGATGATAATATGATAGATGCTTTTTTACATAAACAAGATATACACACTTTAACAGCAGCTAAAGTATTTAATATTTCACCAGATCAAGTTGGACCTGAAGAAAGACACGCTGCTAAGGCTGTAAACTTTGGTATTGTTTATGGAATTTCCGACTTTAGCCTAGCAAAGGATATAAAAACTAGTGTTAAAGAAGCTGGTCAATACATAAAAGATTATCTAAACTTTTATTCAGGTGTAAAAAAATACATGCAAGACATTGTTGTTAAGGCCAAGGATTTAGGCTATGTAGATACCTTGTATGGAAGAAGAAGATATATTCCAGAGCTTTCTTCACCTAAATTTGCCATAAGAGAATTCGGTAAAAGGGTAGCTTTAAATGCTCCTATACAGGGCTCTGCTGCAGATATAATAAAAATAGCAATGGTAAACATATATAAAGAGATTAAAGAAAGAGGACTAAAATCCAGATTAATACTTCAAGTACATGACGAATTAGTAATAGAGACTCATGAATCTGAGGTTGAATTGGTTAGAGAGCTTATGGAAAGACACATGAAAGATCACTTTCATTTATCTGTTCCTTTGGAAGTTGAAATATCACAACAAAACTCTCTTTTAAAAGGATAAATATGATAATTGGCTTAACAGGACAAACTGGAACAGGAAAATCTACTTTAGCAAAGGCCTTTAGTAAAAAGGGTTTTCTTGTTTTTGATGCTGATTATGAATATAAGTTGCTTTTAGAAAATAATCTTGAAATGCAAGAAAAAATTAAAGAGGTTTTTAAGTCTTTAGATAGAAAAACAATTTTACAAAGTGTAAGTAAAGATAAAAGACTTTTAAAAGAACTAAACAAGATAAGTCACTATTATGTTAGATTAAAACTTGATGAATTTATTGAAAACAACCCCGATAATAATATTGTACTTGATGTTCCTATTCCAGTAGAAGAAGGGTTTATGGATAGGTGTGATTTAGTTATTGTAACGGTTTGTAATAAAGATATTCAAATAAAAAGGTTATTAGAAAGATACAAAACTACTAAAGAAGAAATTATAGAAAGGATAAACTTACAGGATTCTTATGATTTTTACATAAAAAAAGGTGATATAATTATAAACACAGATAAGACAGATATGAAGGATCTAAACTCAATTGTTTCTGTGATTAATAATACATATATCTAGCTGTGTATTAATTGATTTTTTATATTTGCAATGGTAAAATTCAATAAGAATAAAGAAAAAGGTGAAGACATGGGGAAAATACTATTAAATAGTGCAAACATTACTTGTAACAATGATAAAGATAGTAATCTTAAAGCATTTGTCGACGGTAAAATCGTTAACACTCTTAATTACAAAAGTAAAGAAGTTATTATGGAGTATGCTGACACAGATTTTATCTTTTTAATAAACGAAAATATGGAGATTAGCGATGAAAATGCTGATATTTCTCTTCTAAGAGAGGTTAGAAGATACGCTAAGAATTACAAGCAAAGTAATTATGATACTAAGGCTAATGACTTTGTAGAAACCTTATCTTCAACACTTACATACATGAAAGCCTTAGAAGACACAGGAGAAGTACCACCAGCAAGTAGACAAATTGCTTCAACCTTAATTTCATATGATAAGGCCTTGATTGCAACAACAGATAGAGACTGTGTTATGTATGTATCAGGTGGAAATTTAGTAAATATCTTTGAAGAAGAATCATCTGACCATTTAAGTTCAGTTCAAATACCAAAGCTTAAAACTAATGATTTAATAATACTTTTATCTGCAACTGTTGCTAAATCAATTTCCCAAGCAACAATCTTAGATAGGCTAAATGCTTACGATTCAGCTGAATCAGTGGCACAAAACATAGCTAATCTTTATACAGCAAACTACAATGAGGACTTTTCCATAAGTGTTATTCTAGTTAAGCTAATTCAAGATAAATCTAAGACCTTTATGAGAAGTGAATTAGATAGTCAACAAATTCAAGCAGAACATGTGGCAGCAAGTGTGCATCATACAGGCCCTGTTCAAAGAACGCAATTTGAAGAACCGGTTAGAAAAGATAATTTTTGGAGCCAATCCAGTGAAGATTCCTTCTTTTCAGAAAAAAGAAAGAAAGCTGACAGCTCATCTTCCTTTGACTCTATAAAAATGTCTAAAAATGAAAAGATTAAAAGAAGAACTTCAATATATATTAAAAGGGCAGTAAGTATTATTTTAGTATTAGCCTTAATGGCAGGAATTATTTGGGGAATGGTTTCTCTATTAAAGATAATCTTTAAAAGGGAAGGACCAGGGGAATCTGAAACACCTATACCATCACCTTCACCTATAGTTGTTGTTTCACCATCACCAACTGTTCAACCTTCACCATCATTAGAGCCAGAACCTTCAGAAACTAGTTTACCAGACCCTGAAGATCAATATATCTTACATAAGATTTCAGTAACCACAGATCATTCAACTCTAAATGCAATTGCTGCTTATTATAATGAAACTTACAAGCTTAACTATCCAGATGCAGCCATGCTTGTTCAAAAGATAGCAGGATTAAATGGAATTGAAGATATAAATATGATTTTCTATGGTCAAGAGATTAAGATTCCTATTACACCTATACCATAAGGAAGATTAAAAGGATTAATAGAAAAGATTAAAATAAGAATATAATTTTACACAAACTACCTGTTGACACAGGTAGTTTTCTATTGTAAGATGTGTCAAGTATAAATACTTTACAGGTGATTATGAAAGATTACAACAGAGCAGTTATTTTAGGGGATATATATGGAAACTTACTGACAAAAAAACAGTATGATATTTTCACCTTATATTATAATGACGATTGCTCTTTGTTTGAAATTTCAGAAAAGATGCAAATTAGCAGACAAGCTGCCCATGACATTATCAAAAGAACAATGAAAACCTTAGAAAAGTATGAAGATGCCTTAAAAATCTATTCTAAGTTATTAGAAAATAGAGAAAACAAGGCAAAGATTGAAAAACTTATTCATGAGAATAAACATGATGAAGCTATTAACTTGTTAAATAAGATTGTGGAGAATTAGATGGCTCTTTTTGAAGGTCTCTCAGAAAAGCTGGGAGCAGTTATAAAAAACTTAAGAAGTTCTGGAAGAGTTACTGAAGCAGATATTAAAAAGATATCTCGTGAAATTAGAATGGCTCTTTTATCTGCAGATGTAAATTACAAAATTGTTAAAGAGTTTGTAGATACTATTTCTGAAAAAGCCTTAAATAAGGATGTCTTAGAAAGTCTTACTCCTGGTCAACAAATTATAAAAATAGTTAATGAAGAGCTAATAGCCCTATTAGGGGATAAAAACGAAAAATTAATTGTTTCAGGCAGAATTCCTAATAAGTATATGTTATGTGGTTTACAAGGTTCTGGTAAAACAACAACCTGTGGAAAGCTAGGAAACCTCTTAAAGAAGCAAAACAAAAAGGTTCTTCTTGTTGCATGTGATGTATACAGACCTGCAGCCATAGAGCAATTAAAGGTTTTAGGGAAACAATTAGATATTCCAGTATATTCTGAAGATGGCAAAGATGTTGTTAAAATAGCTAAAAATGCCTTAGATCATGCTAGAAAGAATCTTTTGGATGTTGTAATTTTTGATACTGCTGGAAGACTTCACATAGATGAACAGATGATGGATGAGGTAATAGCCCTTGAAAAAGCTGTTGAGCCTGATGAAGTAATTTTAGTTGTAGACTCAATGACCGGACAAGATGCTGTTAATATTGCTCAAGGCTTTAATGAAGCCTTAGAGATTACAGGTATTATTCTAACCAAACTTGATGGTGATACTAGGGGTGGAGCTGCACTTTCTATTAAAAAAACAATAAACAAACCTATAAAGTTTGCCTCAGTAGGGGAGAAGATGAGTGATTTGGAACCTTTTTATCCAGATAGAATGGCATCAAGAATTCTTGGTATGGGAGACGTTTTATCTTTAATAGAAAAGGCTCAAGAAAACTTTGATGAGAAAAAAGCGATTGAATTAGAAAAGAAATTAGCTACAGCCTCTTTTACTCTGCAAGATTACCTAGAGCAATTAGACCAACTTAAAGACATGGGAGATATGCAAGAGCTCTTAAATATGGTGCCAGGAGCTTCTGGAATAAAGAATTTAAAGGTAGATCAAAAGCAAATTGATAGAACCAAGGCAATTATCCAATCAATGACCCCAAAAGAAAGATCTAACCCTAGAATACTAGATGCAAGAAGAAGAAAGAGAATAGCCTCAGGTAGTGGTACCAGTGTGACAGAGGTTAATAAGTTGTTAAAAAGCTTTGATGAGATGAGAACCATGATGAAGAGATTTTCATCAAATAAAAAAAGAAAATTCAAGGGCTTTAATATGCCTTTTTGAATATAAAAAAACGGAGGAAATAAAATGGTAAAGATCAGATTGAAAAGAATGGGAGCTAAAAAGAACCCTTTTTACAGAATAGTAGTGGCAGATTCAAGAACTGCAAGAGATGGTAGATTCATTGAAGAAATCGGTATTTATGATCCACTAGCTAACCCCAGTGTTTTTGAAATAGACATGGACAAAGCTAATGCCTGGATTGCTAAAGGTGCTCAATGTACTGATACTGTAAAAGCTTTAATTCACAAAAAGTTACAAGCTGAGGGTTAGTATATATGAAAGAATTGTTAGAAACCATTATTTATGCTTTAGTCGATGACAAAGACCAAGTTCATATAAGCGAGGAAGTTAGCAATAATGGAGAAATTACCTTTAAGATTACTGCTGACTCCAACGATGTAGGTAGAATAATTGGTAGAAATGGGAATACCATAACTGCCATTAGAAAAGTTATGCGTGCTTATGCTATTAAGCTAAGAAAAAGAGTTAATGTGGATGTATTGTAATTGGATTACTTAATTGAATTGGGTAAAATTTCAGATGCACACGGCTTAAAGGGTGAGTTGAAAATATTCCCCTTTAACCGTGATACTTCACAACTTGAAAGTTTAAAATCCCTTATAATCGATAAAAAAGATTATAAGATTTTAAATATTAAATATCTTAATAATCATTTTGTTGTCTTATTAGAAAATATTTCAAGTAGAGAAGAGGCTGAAAGTTTTAAAAATAAGAGTTTTTATACCTATAGATCTCAATTACCAGATTTAGACCAAGACACCTATTATATGTTTGATATTATTGGTTGTCAGGTATATGACAAAAATGGCCTTATTGGCTTTGTTGAAGACATTATAGAAACAAAGAATAACGATGTTTATCTTATCAATGGACATGAAGGCCCTTACAAAAAAGAAATTCTCTTACCTGCATTAAAAAGCGTTATTAAAAAGATTGACATTAAGAATAAGAAAATTGATGTAGAAATACCGAAAGGCTTATTAGATAATGAATACTTTTAATGTATTTACCATTTTCCCAGAAATATTTGATGCTATGAATTATGGGATTATGGGAATAGCTCAAGAAAAGAAAATCATATCTATAAATCCCCTTAATATTAGGGATTTTTCAAAAGACAAACATAAGAAAACCGATGATTACCCTTATGGTGGTGGCTATGGTATGGTTATGACTTGTCAGCCTGTTTTTGATGCTCTTAAAGACTATAAAGATAACTATACAATTTTAATGTCTCCTAGAGGAGAGCTTTTAACTCAGGACCTAGCTTTGGAGTTATCAAAAATTAAAAACATTAATATTATCTGTGGCCATTATGAAGGGGTAGACCAAAGAATTAGTGAAGAACTAGTGGATAAAGAAATCTCTTGTGGTGATTATGTAGTATCAGGAGGAGAGATTCCTGCCATGATCTTAATAGATAGTATATCAAGAATGATTTCTCAAGTACTACCTCAAGAAGAGAGTTTCATGGAAGAATCTCATATGGATGGACTATTAGAATATGACCATTATACAAGGCCTGAGGTTTACCAAGGTCTTAAAGTACCAGATATATTATTATCTGGTCACCATAAAAATATTGAAGATTTTAGATTAGCTCAAAGGATTTTCTATACCTTAAAAAGAAGACCAGACCTTTTAGAAAAAAGAAAAATTGATAGAAATGAATTAAGCATTTTTTTAAGATTTTATACAGATATAAAAGATGATATAATTAATTTTGTTAAATAAATTGTGGAGTGTGTAAAGTGGATTTAAGTTTAATTAGAAAAGTTGATGAAAAGTTAGCAGATGCAATTCAAGCAGAGATAGATAGACAAAAAAACAATATTGAACTAATTGCTTCAGAAAACTTTATAAGTGAAGCAGTAATGCAAGCAATGGGAACACCTTTAACCAATAAATATGCAGAAGGCTATCCTGGAAGAAGATATTATGGCGGTTGTGAATATGTAGATCAAGTTGAAGAATTGGCCATTAAATATGCATGTGAACTATTTGGAGCAGATCATGCCAATGTTCAAGCTCACTCTGGAGCAAATGCTAATTTAGCTGTATTTTTTGCAGTGTTAAAACCTTTTGATACGGTTTTAAGCTTAGATTTATCTAGCGGCGGTCACTTATCTCATGGTATGAATAAGAATATTTCAGGTTCATATTTTAATATTGTTCACTACGGTGTCCATAGAGAGACTGGATTTTTAGACTATGACCAGGTTAGAGACCTTGCAATAAAACATAAACCTAAATTGATTATTGCTGGTGCCTCTGCTTATCCTCGGTCTATTGATTTTAAAATATTTAAAGAAATAGCAGACCAGGTTGGTGCCTATCTTTTAGTGGATATGGCTCATATCGCTGGTTTAGTAGCTACAGGTTTACATCAAAATCCTGTACCTTATGCTGACTTTGTAACAACTACTACCCACAAGACCTTAAGAGGTCCTAGAGGTGGTTTAATCTTATGTAAAAAAGAACATGCTAGAAAAATTGATTCTGCAATTTTCCCTGGAACCCAAGGTGGCCCTTTAATGCACATTATTGCTGCTAAAGCTGTAAGTTTTAAAGAAGCTTTAAGTGAAGAGTTTACCAGCTACCAAAAAAACACCTTAGATAACTCCATAGCTCTAGCAAAAGCACTTATGGAAGAGGGAATTGATATTGTTACAAAGGGAACAGATAACCATTTAATGTTAGCAGACCTAAGAAGCATAAATGTTACTGGTAAAGATGCTCAAGAGCTTTTAGATTCTGTTAATATTACTTGTAATAAAAATGGAATTCCCTATGATACTCAAAAACCTTCCATAACCTCTGGTATTAGACTGGGTACACCAGCTGTAACTACAAGAGGAATGGGAGTAAATGAAATGAAAGAAATAGCAAATATTATATACAAGGTCTTAACTGACTATGATAATAATAAGTTGGATGCTATAGAAAGGGTAGAGCAACTTATTAAAAAGTATCCTCTATACTAAAATGATTAATCAACCCTTAGCCTACAGAATGTCTCCAATGAATTTAGACGAATTTGTAGGACAAAAGCATATTGTTGGACAAGGAAAACTTTTAAGAAGATTAATAGAAAGTGACAGGCTTAGGTCGGTCATTTTTTATGGCCCTTCAGGCTCAGGAAAAACAGCTTTGGCCAGAATCATATCCAATATGACCCAATTAAACTTTGTAGCCTTAAATGCTGTTACCTGTGGTATAGCGGATATAAAACAGCTGGTTTCAGACACACAAAACCAGTTTTTAAACCCTAAGGGCAGAAGTTTACTCTTTTTAGATGAGATTCATAGGTTTAACAAGGCACAACAAGATTCTTTACTGCCTCATATTGAAAATGGAACCATAATACTAATTGGTGCAACCACTGAGAACCCATACTTTGAAGTAAACAAGGCCCTTATCTCAAGATCCACTGTATTTATGCTTAATCCACTAGAGACAGAAGACATACTTAAAATATTAACAAATGCACTTACAGATAAAGAAAAAGGATTGGGTAACTTTAATGTAGAAGTTTCTGATGAAAGTTTACAAAGTTTAGCAACTGCTTCCAATGGGGATGCAAGAATTGCCTTAAATGCCTTAGAATTGGCTGTAATTACAAGTAAGCCTAGAGCTGATGGGAAAATATTAATCAGTGTAGAAGACTTAAAAGAGTCTATCCAGAATAAAAGTATACGTTTTGATAAAAATGCTCAAGAACACTATGATAATATAAGTGCTTTTATCAAGTCCATGAGAGGTTCGGACCCAGATGCAACCTTACATTATTTAGCTAAGCTTCTTTTAGCTGGAGAAGACATTAATTTTATAGCTAGAAGAATAATGATTTGTGCAGCAGAGGACGTGGGATTAGCTAATCCCCAAGCCCTAGTACAAGCTGAAGCCTGTGCAAGCGCTGTTAGAATGATTGGAATGCCTGAGGCTGCTTTAATACTATCTCAAGCTGCCCTATACATTGCCATATCCCATAAATCTAACTCAGCATATTTGGGCATTAAAAAAGCAATGGATGATGTTAAAAACATAGATACTGGTGAAATTCCTATGTGGTTAAGAAACGCTCCCATAGAAGATATGAAAGACCTAGGTTATGGCAAAGGCTATAAATATGCCCATGACTTTGAAAATAACTATGTGGATTTGCAGTATTTGCCAGATAAAATTAAAGACAAAATTTACTTTGAACCAAGTGAAAAAGATATTGAAGGGACCCTACTAGAATGGATCAAAAAAAGAAAGAAATCTTAAGAAGAGTATTGGCTTGGGTATATTTAGCCCTATTTGTTGTAGTAATCTTAAATCTAATGATTTTTGAATTTCATCAAGATATATTTTTATTTGCTTATGTAATTCTAATTGTTCTTTACTTAGTTATTTTTAGAAAACCTAAAGATACAGGCATTAATGAAAATGAAGAAGAGAATAAAAAATAGGTTGATATACGAAAAGGAGCAAAAGAAAGAGTGAAATTTTTATAAATAAATAATTTTTTGCTATAGTTTTGATATTTTTGCTTTTATGAAATTTCTATAAATTATTTTAAAAATCACAAACTAAGGACTAAATAGTGGTATTATAGAAGATAGAATTAAGAAGGAGTGAGTGTATGAAAAGAATATATTTAGATCATGCCGCCACAACAAGAACGGATAAGGAAGTTGTTGAAGTAATGCTACCTTATTTAACAGATAATTACGGTAATCCGTCTTCTATATATACAATCGCTAGAGAAAATAAAACTGCAATTGAAAAGGCTAGAGAATCCATAGCTGAAGTCTTTAATGCTAGAAATACAGAAATTTATTTTACCTCTGGTGGTACTGAAAGTGACAACTGGGCTATAAAGGGTATAGCTTCTTATCATTCCAAAAAAGGAAAACATATTATTACTAGTAATATAGAGCATCATGCTGTTATGGATACTATGGGTTATCTCAAGAAAAAAGGTTTTGATATAACCTATGTACCAGTGGAAGAAAATGGTATTTTAGATGCTAATAAGGTTAAAAAAGCCATTAGGCCAGATACAATTTTAATATCTGTAATTTTTGCCAACAATGAAATAGGTACACTACAACCAATAAAAGAAATTGGACAAATTGCAAAAGAAAATAAAATAATTTTCCATACTGATGCAGTCCAAGCAGCTGGTTCAATTGATATTGATGTTAAGGATTTAAATATTGACTTAATGTCCATTTCAGCCCATAAATTTTATGGTCCCAAAGGAGTTGGCGCCCTATACATCAGAAGAGGAGTCATAATAGACAATCTTTTACACGGTGGTGGTCAAGAAAGTACCAGAAGAGCCTCCACGGAAAATGTTGCAGGTATTGTTGGTATGGCACATGCTTTAAAACTGTCTGTAGCCAATTTAGAAAGTAACAATGCCCACATCAAAAAGGTTCGTGATGCAGTAAAAGAAGGAATTGAGAAAAAGATTCCTTTCATAAGATATAACGGCGATCAAGATAAGCGTTTAGTTAACAACCTAAACTTTAGTTTTGAGTTTATAGAAGGGGAGTCTCTTCTATTAATGCTTGACTTTAAAGGAATAAGTGCTTCATCAGGTTCAGCTTGTACTTCTGGTTCTTTAGACCCTTCCCATGTTTTATTAGCTTTAGGTCTACCTCATGAGATTGCACATGGATCCTTAAGGCTGTCCTTTGGAAGAGACAACCAATTAGAAGATACAGAATATATAGTGGATTCCATTGCCCAAACAGTGGAAAGATTGAGAGAAATGTCTCCTTTATATGAGGATTTTGTGAAAAATAGAAAGAAATCCTTGTTAGAGTAGATTTATAGTTTAAAATAATATTAGATTATTATTAATCTAAAGCACAATTGGTAATTTGAAAGGAATAAATATATGTACAGCACAAAAGTAATGGATCATTTTGCAAATCCTCGCAATGTAGGCGAAATTGAAAATGCAAACGCAGTTGGTGAAGTAGGAAACGCCAAGTGTGGAGATATAATGAAAATATACATGCAAATCGAAGACGATATTATTATAGATGTTAAATTTAAAACCTTTGGATGTGGAGCAGCTATTGCTACATCTAGTATGGCAACAGAATTAGTTAAAGGTAAAACTGTGGAAGAAGCCTTGCAAGTAACAAACAAGGCAGTGGTAGAAGCCTTAGATGGATTACCACCAGTTAAGGTTCACTGTTCTATCTTGGCTGAAGAAGCCATTAAAGCAGCTATTTACAACTATCAAAAGAATTTAGGAATGGATGTACCTGATGAGGACTTTTCCTGTAATTCTTGTTGTTCTAATAAAAAATGCTAGAAAAGGATGAGATGATATGGTAGACAGTAAAGATGTAAAAGACCTTTTGTTCTATGAAAGAAAAAACGTTTGGAAAGAAATTTCGGAAGATCAAGTTTCTGTAATACATGATTTTTCTGAAGGATACAAAGATTTTTTAAATCAATGTAAAACTGAAAGGGAATGTGTTAAGTATATCCACGACATGTGCCTTAACAGAAACAACAGCTTTATATCCTTAAAAAGCGCATATAAAAATAAGCAGCAACTTCATCCTGGTGATAAGCTTTACTTTATTGAAAACAATAAGGCTGTAATGCTTATTACCATTGGTAAGGATGGTCTTTCTGAAGGTATAAAGATTATAGGATCCCATTTAGACACTCCTAGACTGGATTTAAAGCCACTTCCCATATATGAAGATACAGAGATAGGCTTTATTAAAACCCACTATTATGGGGGTGTTAGGAAGTACCAATGGGTAACCATACCCTTGGCTATTCATGGAATCATCTATAAACAAGACGGTACTGAGTTAGAAATCACAATAGGTGAAGATGAGAATGATCCTGTCTTTGTAATATCAGACCTTTTACCACATCTAGCTGCAGAACAAAGCAAGCTTACCTTAAAAGATGCAATACCTGGTGAAAGCTTAAATCTAGTAGTTGGTTCTGTTCCCAATGGTGACACAGAAGTAAATGAGAAGGTTAAAGCAACCATTTTACAATTATTAAACAACAAATATGGCTTAGTGGAAAAGGACTTCATCAATGCTGAGCTAGAGGTTGTTCCAGCTTTTAAAGCAAGAGACGTGGGAATTGACAAGTCTATAGTAGGTGGTTATGGACAAGATGACAGAGTATGTGCTTATACTTCTTTAATGGCATTTTTTGATTCTTCTAACACAATTAGTGACAAAACTTCTTACTGCTACTTTTCAGACAAAGAAGAAGTTGGTTCTGCTGGCAACACAGGGGCACAAGCTGATACCTTAACCTTTGTCACAGAGATGATTGCTGAGCTTTTGTATCTTAACAACAAAAAAGAAACTCCTAATGTGAAAAGTGTTTTAAGAGATTCTGTTATGTTATCTGCAGATGTAACTGCCGCTTTTGATCCTAACCATAAATCTGTATTTGAATCTAACAATAGCTCATATCTAAACAGGGGAATAGCTATTACTAAATATACAGGTTCAGGTGGAAAAGGTGGAGCCAGTGATGCCAATGCAGAATTTTTAAATTCTGTAACAAAATTGTTTGATAGCACTGAAGATATAGTTTGGCAAATTTGTGAACTTGGTAAAATAGATGCAGGTGGTGGTGGGACTATCGCAAAATTTGCAGCAAATCTAGGTATAAATGTACTAGATGCTGGAGTTCCTGTTTTAGCAATGCACTCTCCATATGAAATGACAAGCAAAGCTGATATTTATATGACCTACAAGGCCTTTAAGGCTTTTTATGAAAATATGTAAGTGTTGAAGATAAAGATATGTAACTTAAAATTTTAATATCCTTAGTATAAAAAATTGTCCTTTCATAGGACAATTTTTATTTCTTTTCTTCATCTTCTATTAACATCGAAATCCAAACAATATATATTTTCTAGTTATCTACTTAGTACTAAAGTTTTCATTGATGATTGTACTAGTAGCAGGGATGTCTAGCCTGTAGACATAGCCATAGGAATCATTGCTATATTGGCCAGGAAGTACGAACCATTCAATATCTTGAAGTTCGTAGTTATCATTTTTATCAACCGGTATAGCTTTCAAGAAGACATTTACTAGTTCTTGTAAATCTCTAAGTGTCATATGGACTTCTACTTGGTCATACAAAATGTTTACTAGGTTGGAAAGTTTACTTACTAGATTTCTTCTACTCATTTCAAAAAGCTGTTGAACAAAGGTTTTTAAAACACTTTTACCCATATTAATTCTGTCCATATCTGAACCACTAGGGTAGAACTGGCTTAGCTCTTCAGATTCATGACCTTCAGATGGTCTTCTAAATCTAAGTAGATTGACAGTGTCCTTACCACTTAATTGCTTATCACCTTTTTTAAGATCGATTAGTATTTCTAAGTCAGTATTGTATTCACCAGTTTCAGGATCAACTCCATTGTCATAATAGTACATGTCTGCAGGAATATGGAAATAGAGGCCACCTAATTCTTCCACAGCTCTTTCAATAGCTCCTAAAGAAAACTTAGCCGTATATTTAATCTCTGTATTTAAGAGGTCTTCAAAAAGTGAAATTACTTTTTCATCTTTTAAAATCTCATTTGCAGAAGACTCATAAATTCGTATAGCCTTTTGATTATTGTTTAATATGGTATCTCTTGGAATACTAAGGGCCTTAAAGACTCCTTCTTCTGGATCAAAATTAACTAATACTATGGTATCTGTGTCTTTGCCCCTAGGGTCTGTTACAAAAACAAGGGTATTAAAGGGCTTTTGCTTGGGTTCAATGTATTTATCTGTCCAATCAGGATTCTCTTTAGGAGTTGTATTTGTAGTATTAGAATTATTGTCTGTAGGGTCTACATTGCTTTTATCTTGTTTTACATTTATTAAAATTACAGCAACAAATCCGGCTACTACCAGAATTGCAAACATTGCTGTGGTAAAAACTGAAAGAAATCTTTTAAATGCCATTATGCCTCCTTATTCAAGCAAAGTATATTTTACATATAAATGTTAAGAATGTAAAGTGAATTACTTTTATTGATAACATGTGAAAACTTGTCTAAATTTGCAAAAGATTTAGTCATTTTGATTATTCTTTTCCTTTTTTGTGTATTGAGCTAGGGGATTGCTTTTTGTTGCATTTCTTAGTTGAGAATCATCTAAGTGGGTATATATCTCAGTGGTTGCAATACTTTCATGGCCTAGTATTCTTTGAAGAGCTCTAATATCAACATTTCCATGCTTGTACATCAAGGTAGCAGCAGTGTGTCTTAATTTATGGGCTGAATATTGGTCCATATCAATTCCAGCATTGTTTAATTGTTTTTTCACAATAACATGCACTGTTTTTCTACTTATCCTAGTATATCTATCACTAATGAACATGGCATTTCTATCTATAGCTTTATTATTGGGTCTAACTTGTAAATATTCATTAATGGCATTTTGAGTAGCTTCATTTAAATAGATGGTTCTTTCTTTATTACCTTTACCAAAAATCTTTATGGTATCATCCCTATAATCACTTAAATTTATTCCAACCAATTCAGATATTCTAATACCACAATTAAGCAAAATGGTTAGCATGGCAAAGTCCCGCTTTTCATGCTTTCCTTGCACATTATCTAAAAGGCTTTTGCTTTCTTCTAAGTTCAAGTATCTAGGTAAGGCCTTTTTAAGTTTAGGAGTTTCTAATTCTAAAGAAGGGTTAGAAGATATCAATTTGGCTTTAGAAAAAAGATATTTATAAAAAGACCTTATAGATGCTACCTTTCTAGCTCTAGTTTTTGCAGAAGCATTTCTTGTTCTAGACAAAAAGGTCATATAATCATAAAAATCTGAAAGGCTTAACTCTTCTAACACATTAACAGAGATATCATCTACCTTTATCTGGTCAAACTCTTCTTTAGCCTTAAACTTTGATACCTTTAAAAATCTTAAGAACATTCTTAAGTCATAATAGTATTCATTAACAGTTTGTTTTGATCTGTTTTGTATAGTCTCCAGATAGGATAAATAGTTCCTACAATAATCTGGAAGGTCCTCATACTTAAACATTATCATTCTCCAGTTGGTCTATTGCTTTTTTCAGTCTTTTTAAAGTTTCTTCTTTTCCAATTATGTCAGCTATCTCTACAGCACCACCAGGGGTTACCAGTAAACCACTTAAAGCTATTCTTATGGGCCACATGACAGTTCCATTTTTTAATTCTAACTCATTAGCAATCTCTACAAAAAGACCATATATGTTTTCATGACTAAAATCATCTAACAAGGATATTCTTTCATAAACAAGAGGTAGAATAGTTTTTGCATTTTCTACAGTTGATTTACTTTTTTTGTTTACATATAGTTCTAGATCTATTTCTTTTACTTCATCTAAAAAGGTAACCATATCTGGTATTTCATTTAAGACAGCCACTCTTTTTTGAATCATATTACAAATCTTGAGTTTGTCTAAATCTTTTTTTAAGCCCAAATCTATCCACTTAGATGCAACCTGTAAAAACTCTTCTGGGCTTTTTCTTCTAATGTACTCGCTGTTCATCCAATTGAGCTTATCAGTATCAAAGGTAGAAGGGGACTTGGTTATACCTTTTATATCAAAGATTTTTTCTAACTCTTTTAAAGTAAAGAATTCTTCTTCTGTTCTAGAACTCCAGCCTAATAAAACAATATAGTTTACTAAGGCTTCTGGAAGATAGCCTTTGTCTATGAAGTCGGAGAAGTAGGCATCACCACTTCTTTTTGAGAGTTTTTCTCCACCGTGTTTAACAACAAGAGGAAGATGAACAAAGGTGGGAATATCCCAATTGAAGGCTTCATATAGATGAATATACTTCGGGGTAGAGGTTATGTATTCATTTCCTCTAACTATATGAGTAATATTCATTAAGTGGTCATCAATAACATTAGCAAAGTTATATGTGGGATAGCCATCAGATTTTATTAATATTTGATCTTCTAATACATCATTATCAAATCTTATCTTACCAAAGACTTCATCTTCAAATTCAGTAAAGCCAACTTGTTCAATAAATTGTCTAATAACATAGGGCTCATTCTTATCTAACTTTTCTTGAATTTCTTCTGGACTTAAGGCTAAACAGTGTCTATCATATTTGTATTGGACCTTTTCTTGTTCAGCAATAGCTTTAAGTTGGTCTAATCTTTCGGTATCACAAAAGCATCTATAGGCTTTTTTAGAGTCAATTAGTTGTTGAGCATACTCTCCATAGGTATCTAAGCGCTCTGATTGGGTGTAGGGGGCATAAGGACCGCCTATGTCTGGACCTTCATCATGTTGTATACCCACAGTCTTTAAGGTCTCAAAAATCAATTCTACAGCCCCTTCAACATAGCGATTTCTATCAGTATCTTCAATTCTTAAGATAAATTGTCCACCCATGGCTTTAGCTACCAAGTACTCATAAAGGGCAGATCTTAAATTTCCAATGTGTACAAAACCTGTTGGTGAAGGTGCATATCTTGTTCTTACTTTACTATTATTCATACAAAAACTCCCAATATCATTTTCCTTGTTATTATATCATATAGACAAAACAAATTTTCGGCTATTAAATGCTATTAGTAGGTTTAATATGGATTATTCTTAAAAATCCCTTTTAAAAAAACTTATTTACCTTATAATAGAATAATGAAATTAAGGAGTTATTTATATGGCTATTAAAATTTTAACAGATAAGAAGAACTATGAATTCAATAAAGTCGATTTAGACCATCCAAATATATATTCACTATTAAAAAGTATACCAGAAATAGAATTTATCGCTCCATGTGGAGGAGGGCAAAGATGCGGAAAATGCAAAATTAAACTTCTCAATGATCAAAGTGTCATGACTGATGGAGAAAGAAAGTTTTTGAAAACTGATGAAATTGAAAACAATGTTCGTCTTGCTTGCTTTGTACCTTTAATTGACAATCAAACCATTGATTTAAGAAACATTAAAGCTGTTCAAGCCATTATGACAGATAATCGTCTACCACAAAGTAAGATTGTTGTTAATCCCTTAATTAGAAAAGGTTATGGTGTGGCGGTGGATATTGGAACAACCACTGTTGCTGCTGTTTTATATGACTTACAAACTGCTGAAAGGGTAGAGGTCACATCAGATATAAATAGACAATCTCGTTTTGGTGCTGATGTAATATCTAGAATTGAGTTTTCCTCTAAAGCAGAAAATCTAGAACTTATACAAAAAACTATCTTAGAAGAAGTAAATGAATTAATAGGAAGGCTTTGTGAAAAGTCTAATTTAGTAAGAGATGACATTCAATTAGTGGTTGTTTCTGGAAATACAACCATGCAACATATCTTTATGGGTCTTGATCCTACGGGTATTGGTGTTGCACCTTTTACACCGGTTACCTTGGATACTCATGTTTTGGACCCTGAGGATTCACATTTAAAATCAGCCATTGAGATAAACAAGGATGGAAAAGTAGTAGTTTGTGCTTCCATAGCATCATATGTAGGGGCAGATATACTAGCAGGTATTTTAGCTACTGGAATACACTTAGCAGATAAACCTTCTATTTTATTGGATGTAGGAACCAATGGAGAAATTGTACTAGCTTCAAAAGATATGATTTTATCTTGTGCAACCGCTGCAGGCCCTGCCTTTGAAGGTGCCAATATTTCTTGTGGAGTAGCAGGTATTCAAGGAGCTATTGATAAGGTAGATTTTAATGATCCTAAGAAATTCACCACCATTGGAAACAAAGAACCTATAGGTATATGTGGTTCTGGCTTAATTGATGTTATCTATTCCATGTTGAAAAATGGGATTATTGAAGAGTCTGGTTATATGGAAGATTATGATAGTTTTGAAATAACTAAGGATGTTTCTATTTCACAAAAAGATATTAGAGAAGTACAAAATGCTAAAGCCGCCATAGCAGCAGGTTTGAGCATTCTTATTAAAAGATCTGGTTATTCTTATGATGATATAGATAAGCTTTACTTAGCTGGAGGTTTTGGAACGGTTCTAAATATTGAAAGTACAGCAGGTATTGGCCTATTTCCCAAAGAATTAGCCCATAAGGTGGTTGCTGCAGGGAATACTTCCTTAACAGGTACCATTATGATAATGTTAGATAAGAGCACCTTGGATGTGTTAGAAGATATAAAGGAAAAGACCAACTATATTGAATTAAGTCAAGATAGTGAATTTACTGATGAGTATGTAGACAACATGTTTTTTGAATTATGATTTTAAGTAAAGATGAATTAAGAAAAGTAATGCATAAAAAAAGAGATAGCTTATCAAAAGATGAGGTTATCTCTTTATCTAATAAAATTTTAGAGAAATTTTTAAAATCTAATTTTACCAACTATCAACACTACATGGTCTACATGTCCATGCATAATGAGGCTGATACTAAGGAACTTATGAAGTATCTGTTTTCGAAAGACAAGCAAGTATATGTTCCTTGGATAAACAAAAAAAATAAGTTGGTTCCCTTAAAGGTAACAAAAGATACTATCTATGAAAAAGATGCCTTTGGTATAGAAATACCGGTTGATAAGATTCTTGTAGACCCTAAGATTATAGAGTTTATATTTGTTCCAGGTCTAGCCTTTGATAAAAAAGGCCATAGGGTAGGCTATGGTAAGGGTTACTATGATGGCTTTTTAAAAGGTTTAGATAGCAAAACCTGTGCTTGGGCCTATGACTTTCAAATGGTAGATGATATTACTGATATTCACACCAATGATGTAGCTATAAAGTATTATTTATAAAAGATAGATAAATTATTTATTTTATGCTTAAATGAGGCTTATTCTTTAAAAACCTATAAATTGAATTACCTAACACAGCAAGATTTACAAAGCCCTGCATTAAAACCAGGTAAATAACTTCATGTTTAATGTGTTGAAAATTAAATATTTTAAGGCCAAGAAGAAGGATATATGAAATAGAGCAGATTACAAAAAAGACTCTCATAAACTTACTGCCATAATATGACAAGTGGCTACTTTCAAATATGAATATCAAAATCACTAATATGAAATATAGGGCTTGTAGGTATAAAAGATAATCATAAAGGGTTATTACAATTTTGTAATCATAAAAAAAGCCACAAACAAAATACAAGACTGTAAGCACAAAAGTTGCAAAGTATAAAGGGTACTTAATTCTAGATTTAAAAAGTTTTATTACTCCTAAATTATATATGAAATAGAAAATGCTAAGAAATATTAAAGAAAAGTAAAAGCCTCGAAAAGTATCAAAGGTTGTTTCATTATATATTTTAAAGTTTAAAAGCACCTCTAAATTTATATTTACATAATAATAGACAAAAACACCTACAGAAAGAACAAGATAAAGAAGTCCAAAAAACTCATAGGGAAAGCCACTTTTCTTTTTGTGAGATTTGAAATATGCTACTTTTTTCATGTTTCTATTCTATCATCTTTTCAAAATAAGTAACAAGTTCACTTAACTTGCTTTTACTTTTTAAAGAGTCCTTTGCTTGAGAAGAATAATAGACCTTTATTTTGGGCTCAGTTCCTGATGGCCTTACTATGGCAATGCCTTTATCTTCTATGTTAAATTCCAAAACATCTGCTTTTAAATGATCTGTATTATTTAGATAATCTTTTGTTAAAAGGGAAGAGGCTCTGAGATTTTTCATAATGCTTTTCATTTTATCTAAGCCTTCAAGCCCCTTGTATTCATAATTACCTAAATAAGTAAATAGATAACCGTGCTCTTTATAAATTTTTTCCAATTTATCATAAAGACTCATGCCTTTCTTTTTGTAATAATCTGCCATATCAGCTATTAATAGACTGGCATTAACTGCATCTTTATCTCTTACATAGGTTCCCGATAAGTAACCACAACTTTCTTCAAAAGCAAATATAAAGTCTTTTTCTCTGCCATTTTCTTCTAAAATTGCGATTTGCTCTCCAATAAACTTAAAACCAGTTAACACTTCAATTAACTGAACACCATACTTTTTACAGATGCTCTTTGCCAATTCAGTTGTAACAATAGTCTTTATTGCAAGAGGATTTTGAGGTAATATACCAAGTTCGCTTCTTATGTGACAAATATAGTCTAATAACAAAATCCCAATTTCATTTCCATTTAAAATCTTAACTTCATCTTTATGTAAAACAGCTACAGCAGCCCTGTCACAGTCTGGATCTGTAGCAATTAATATATCAGAGCAACTAGCTTCTAAGTCCCTTATACCTAATATAAGAGCTTCTTTTACCTCAGGATTTGGATACTTTGCTGTTGGAAAGTTGCCATCAGGCTTAATCTGTTCTTTTACATATTGTACATTTTTAAAGCCGCATAGGTCAAAACCTTGAGAGACACATTCATAACCACTGCCATGTAAAGGTGTATATACAAGTTTTAATGTACGCTCTTCTTTTAAGAAGACTTCATTAGTTACTACCTTTAAAAATGAATCTATTATATTTTGGCCTATATAGGTTATATATCCAAATTCAAGGCATTGCTCAAAACTCAATTCATCACCATGTTTGTAAAATACATCTATGTTTTTTATCTCATCTAAAATCTCTTCAGCCTTTTTAGGCCCAATCTGACAACCTTCATTGTCATAGACCTTGTATCCATTGTATTCAGATGGATTATGAGAAGCAGTGATTACAATGCCACCATCACAATTTAGATGCCTTACTGTATATGAAAGTAGGGGAGTAGGTGAAACTTGATTGTATAGATATACAAAGATTCCCATATTTGCAAATACCCTTGCAGCTTCTTTTGCAAATAGGTCAGATTTTATTCTACTATCATAGGCTATTGCTATTTTGGATCCCTTTTTAAGAGTTTTAGCAAAGGCAAAGCTTGCTCTTCTAACAGTATAGACATTCATTCTATTGGTGCCAGCTCCTAATATTCCTCTTAAGCCTCCAGTACCAAATTCTAAGTCCATTGAAAAAGCATCAAGAGCTAAATCAGGATTACTTTCCATTAAAATAATCTCATCTTTTAGATCCTTATCAATCAAATCTTCATATTTCCATCTTCTTACATGATTGTTCATACAAATTATCCTTTTGTTTAATGACACCATTATAATATAGAATATGGGGCATTTTAGGTCAAGAATTTAAATTCTTAAAATATGTATAAAAAGCAAGATTATAAGTTAAAAAGTGGTATTATACAGCAAACTTAATAAAATCCTAAGGCCATCAATTGTAATTACCTTTTGTTTATATTATTATGTTAGTTAGAAATTCAATTGTTTTGAGTTTAATCCTAAATTTATTAAGCATGGTCTGGAGAGGAAAAATATATATGAACTTTTCACTTTTTGCTAATATTCACAAAGATTCCAATGGTGACTTTCTTAAGCAGGTTACCACTTATTTAAAATCCATAGGTGCTAATGTAATTCATGATGAAATAGTTACTAAAGGTGGCTTTTTTGATGTGAGCAAATTAAAAAACACAGATATGATTATTACCTTAGGTGGAGATGGAACTCTTTTAGATATGGCACAAAAGACTAAAAATACTGGTATTCCTTTAGTGGGCATTAATTTAGGCTCAGTAGGCTTTTTGACACAGATTGAAAAAAGAAATTATGAAGAAATGCTACTTTCCATATTCCATAAAGAATTTGATATTTCTAACAGAATGACCATAAAAGCTGATGTAATAAGAAATGGCATTACCATAAATAGTGTAGAAGCCCTAAATGATATAGTTATAACCAGAGAAGCTACAGGGGATACTGTGGAGATATCCTCTTATATAAATGGATCTTACATTGATAGTTACAATGGAGATGGAATTATTGTTAGTACACCAACCGGTTCAACTGGCTATCAAATGTCAGCAGGAGGACCTGTAAGTGATCCTGAAGCAGATATTATCTTGGTTACACCAATATGTCCTCATATGATGCATAGGCAAACCTATGTTATAAAAGGTGATGGATTGGTTGAATTAGAAGTTAGAGAAAAAGACTTTGTCAGTTGTTATTTAAGTTACGATGGAATATCATATAATATAAAGGGAAATGACCTAATACGCATTTCAAAAAGTGACCTTGTTATTAAACTAGTGAAAATTCAAAAGAATCCTTTTTATGAGAATTTGAGAAACAAGATTTATTATAGGGGTAATTAGCAATGAAGAATAAGCGACAGCTTCAAATCCTTGAACTGATTGACAAAGAAGCGGTTCAAACTCAAGAAGAACTGGTAAACAAACTAAAACTTAAAGGTTTTTCTTCTACCCAAGCCACAATTTGCAGAGATATTAAGGAGTTAAAACTATTTAAAACAGTTAATAAGGATGGTTTGTCCATATATACTGCTCCTTCTGTAACATCAGATAATTCCCATGAAAAGTTAGTTAGAATTCTTAAGGCTTCATTTTTGTCCATTAAGATTTCTCAAAACATTGCAGTTATAAAGACTCTGCCTGCCACGGCTCCGGCTGTGGCTTCGGCAGTGGATAATCTTAACTATGAAAATCTTCTTGGAACAATAGCAGGGGACGATACAATCTTTGCTTGTTTTCAAACTAATGAAGATACAGAAAACTTTCAAAGCCTTATCTTAGATGAACTGAGGTAGAAATAACTTGTTATTACAACTGTCTATTAAGAATTTTGCTATTTTTAGAGATACAATTATAGACTTCAACAATGGTTTTTCAGTTATAACCGGGGAGTCTGGGGCTGGAAAGAGTGTTTTTATAACAGCCTTGTCCTTAATTAATGGGGAAAGAGCCTATAAAGAATACATTAGAAAGGGATTTGACAATTCTACAGTAGAAGCTGTATTCCAAGTAAATCCTAATCAAAAAGAGAGATTAAAAGAAGAATTTGACATTGAGTTAGATGACAATTTGCTTGTAATTACAAGACAATTCTTTTTAGATGCAGGTTCTGTTTGCAAAATTGATGGAAAAGTTAGAAGTTTAAGCCTTTTAAAAGACCTTTCAAATCAACTTTGTGACATTCATGGCCAATATGAGAACCAGACTCTTCTAAATCCTCAAACACATATAGAAATATTAGATAACCTTTATGAAAAAGAAATTGAACCTTTCATTTCTGACTATCAAAATAATCTTAGAGAATACAACGACTTAGTAGAATTTGTAATGAAAAATTCTGGTTCAGAAAAAGAAAGGTCTATGAGAATGGATCTTTTAGCTTATCAAGTTGATGAGATTGAAAAGTCTAAGGTTGAAACATTCAATTTAGAAGCCTTGGAAGAAGAAAGAAAACTACAAGAAAATGCTGAAAAGTATCTTTTATTACTAGAAGAGGCAATAAACAATCTAGAAGGGGAAGATGAAGTTGAAAAAATCTATATCTCAGCTACAACACTTAGTAAGATTAAAAATGTAAAAGAGATTGAAGATATCTCAGAAAGCCTTTTATCCTCTTATTACTTAATAAAAGAGTCCTTATCATTACTAAAAGATAATTTGAGTAAATTTGATTACAATGAAGAAGAATATAACTATATAATCACAAGACTTGAAACCTTTAGAAAACTTTCCTACAAATATGGATCAAGCATTGAAGACATATTGGAATTTAAAGATAAGGCTGCAAAAGAACTTTATGAATTGGAAAACTTTGAAAGTATTTATGAAGATAAACTAAATAGAATAGATAAATTAGGCAATATTCTTTTAGAAAAGGCTGAAGCATTAAATAATAAAAGATTGGAATTGGCAGAAAAGTTTTCTAAAAATGTAGAAGAGATACTGAATAGTCTAGAAATGCCTGATTCAGTTTTTAAAGTTCATTTTGAGAATAATTTACATAAAAACAAGTTAGGGTATTATAGTTTTCCAGCTAAAGGCATTTATTCTTTAGAGTTTTTCATATCAGCAAATAAGGGAATAGATACCTTACCTCTTTCTAAAATTGCATCAGGTGGTGAAATTTCTAGAATAATGTTAGCTATAAAAAGTATAATTGCTAAAAAAGATCCAACTACCACCTATATCTTTGATGAAATTGATGCAGGCATAAGTGGACAAGCTGCTGTAGTAAGTGCAATTAGATTGTTTGAGTTAGCAAAGGAAAAGCAAGTTATTGCAATTTCTCATCTTCCACAAATTGCAGCAAAGGCTAGTCATCAATATTTAATTTATAAAAATAGTGAGTATGATATCTCTTATGCTGACATAAAATATCTTGATAAAGAAGAAAGAATATATCAATTAGCTGTATTAATAGAAGGCAAGGGGGTTACAGAAACTGGTTTAAATCATGCTAAAAACCTTATAAACAAAATGAAAATTTCTGATTGACAGGTGCCTTGGTTGTGTTATAATACATAAAGCAAATACGCGGGTGTAGTTCAATGGTAGAACACTAGCCTTCCAAGCTGGTTGTGAGGGTTCGATTCCCTTCACCCGCTCCATTTGTGCCAGTAGCTCAGCTGGATAGAGCAACGGACTTCTAATCCGTAGGTCAGGGGTTCGAATCCCTTCTGGCACGCCAAGAAATCCCTTTTAAAGGGGTTTTTTTGTTATACAAATCTAATTATTTATTTTATTTAATCTTTATCTACTAATATATTTTCATCAAATCTTCTTCATCAAATCTTTTTCATTAAATATTTTATGTTATTATTAAAACAGAGGTAAATTTTTATGAAACTAAGATTTTATGGTTCAGCAAAAGAGGTTACAGGTTCCAATTTCATATTGGAAACAGAAAATTCAAAAGTAATGATTGATTGTGGTATGTTTCAAGGCTCATCGGCAACAAAGGCAAAAAACTTTGAAGAGCTAGCTTATGACCCCAAAAGCATAGATTACTTACTATTAACGCATGCCCACATTGACCATTCAGGCAGAATTCCTTTGTTATATAAAAAAGGATACAAAGGTCCAACCATATGCACAAAAGCAACTAAGGATCTTTGTGATTTAATGTTAATGGATTCAGCTCATATACAGGTATCAGATACTGAATTTAAAAATCATAAAAGGCAAAGGGCAGGACTTTCACTTTTAGAGCCCCTTTATACTAAAGAAGATGCTGAAAAGTGTCTACACAATTTTATTCCTGTTCAATACAATGATTTAGTAAAAATTAATGATGAGATAAGTGTAAAATTTATTAACTCTGGTCATATTTTAGGCTCAGCTTCTATTATTCTATATGTAAAAGAAAATGATAAAACTACATCCATTGCTTTTACATCGGACTTAGGGAAAAAAGATACCCCAATTATTAGTGATCCGGTAGTTGTTCAAGATGTGGATTATTTAATAATGGAATCTACCTATGGTAATAAAATTCATGAAAACAAGAAAAATCCTGAAGAAAAGTTGTTTAGAGTAATAGAAGAAACCATAGCTAAGGGTGGTACCGTAATCATTCCTTCTTTTTCTGTTGGAAGAACCCAAGAAATGATTTATGCCTTTCATAAGAATATTTATTTAAAAGAGAAGTTTTCTATCTTTTCAAAAATACCTGTATATATTGATAGTCCTTTATCCACATCAGCTACGGCAGTCTTTAAAAAGAATTATGAGTATTTTGATAAAGAAGCAAAAGACTTTATCTTTCAAGGCAATTGTCCTTTAGATTTTCCTAACCTCTTTTTTACAAGATCTGTAGAAGAATCCAAACAATTAAACTTTGATGAAAGCCCAAAGATTATTATTTCAGCCTCTGGTATGTGTGATGCAGGAAGAATAAGGCATCATTTAAAGCACAATCTATATAAGAAAAATACAACAGTTCTTTTTGTAGGCTATCAGGCTAATGGGACCTTGGGTAGAATCTTAGTAGACGGAGTAAAGGCTGTAAAAATATTTGGTGATACTATTGATGTAAAAGCCAGGATAGAAATGATAGATGGTTTCTCAGGTCATATTGATAAAGATGGCTTAGATGAGTACATAAGCGAGATAAAGGTTAAACCTAAAAATATCTTTTTAGTTCACGGAGAAGAAGAACAACTCCTACCTTTTGCTAAAAGAATAGAAGATAAGTTTGATATTGATGTTACAATACCTGAAGCATTTGCATCTTATGAATTAGATCTAATGGATAGAAAATTCAAATACAAACCAGACAGGGTTTTAAGTGACAGTTCATACAAAAAATTACTCTTATTAGATTTAATAAGTGATGTTAAAAAACAGGTAAAAGACTTATCAGAACTAATAGCTTATGATGAGATTAATCATTTAGATGATGAACAGATTGCTTCTTTTACCAACCTTTATAGCCAAATGGGTGGTCATATTAAAAATCTAATAAAAGAAGTGGAGACAAATTCTTAAATGAAGAAGAGAAACATATATTTTGACAATGCTGCTTCTACATATGTTTTTGATGAAGTTGTAGACGAAATAAATAGAATAAACAAGAATCTTTATGCCAATGCCTCAAGTTTGCATAAGATGGGCATGGAAGTTAATAATATTGTTAAAAATAGTAAAGAAAAACTAGGTAAACTCCTTCATACTAAACCTGATACGCTTGTAATTACTTCAGGAGGGGCAGAGTCCAACAATTTCGCTTTAAAGGCTTCAGCTTTTGCAAACTTAAGAGAGGGTGCAAATATAGTTATTACCAATCATGAACATCCTACAATAACTAATACAGCCCTTTATTTAGAAAAGTTTGGATTTGATATTAGGTTTACACCTTTAACAAAAGAGGGAAATCTGGACTTAAACAAATTAGCTGGCTTGATTGATGATAAAACAGTTTTAGTTTCAACAGTTCATGTATCCAGTGAAACAGGTGCTTTAGTCCCTATAAAAGATATATCAAATTTAATTAAAAGCATTAATCCTAAAACTGTTTACCATGTAGACTCAGTTCAAGCTCTTGGAAAGATATATATTAATTTAGCTAATCTACCTAATGTGGATTTAATGTCTTTTTCTAGCCACAAAATTCATGGACCAAAGGGGATAGGTGCTCTTTATATAAAGCATAGAACTAAGATAGATCCTTTTATTATCGGGTCAAGTTTAGCAGGCCCTAGAGCTGGTACCTTAAACACCTCTGGTATATATGGGTTTTCATTAGCCCTAGATTTACTATTGAAAAAGCGAGCTGACAACTATACCTATATTAAAAGTCTTAAAAACTATTTACTAGAAAAATTAGAAGAAGATTTTAGTGATGAGTTTATTAACCTATCACCACAAGAGTCCATTCCCCATATCATCAGCTTATCTTTTAGAAATATTAACTCTGAGGTTTTATTAAATGCTTTATCATTAAAAGGTGTATATATATCAGCAGGTTCTGCTTGTGTAGGTAATCACAATAAGTCTTCATCTGTTTATATAGATAGAGACTTACCTGATGACTATATAGGGGGGGCTGTTAGGATTTCATTTTCTGAAAAAAACACAAAAGAAGAAATCGATATTTTAATTGAACATTTAAAAGATATTGTTCCCATGCTACAATTGTTTGTAAGGAGATAAGAATGGACTATAAATATGCAGAAAAAACCTTACTAATAAAGCCTGGCGAATATATGCTAAAAGGTGATAACAGAAAAATTTTTGAAAAAAGATTAGTAAATAATATAAAAAGTATTTTAAATAAAGTTGCTAATTATGAGTTTGATAAAGAATCTGGAAGACTATATATACATATCATTGAAAGCAAATACAGTGAACAAGAGATAGCCCTTATGCTATCTAAGGTTTTTGGAATTGTAGCTGTTTCCATAGCCTATAAATTACCCCAAGATATGGATACCTTAACTGAATTCATATCTATTTATGCTAAAAGCCTCTTTAAGGAAAAGGCTTTTCAATCTTTTAGAGTAAGTACTAAAAGAGCAGATAAAAACTTTGAGCTACAATCACCAGAAGTGTCAAGAATTTGTGGTGGTAAGATACTTGAAGCCCTAGATAGTCTTAGAGTTGACCTATTTGAGCCAGAAAAGGTCTTTAACATAGAGATAAGGCCAAGTCATATCTATGTGTATGCTAAAGAAATTAGAGCTCATGGAGGCCTTCCTGTTGGCAGTGCGGGCAGGGGAATACTAATGCTTTCTGGTGGAATAGACAGTCCTGTTGCAGGATATATGATGGCAAAAAGAGGAATAGAACTCGAAGCTGTTTACTTTCACAGTGAGCCTTATACATCTGAAAAAGCTAAAGAAAAAGTCATTGATTTAGCAAAAATTATTAAACCCTATACCCTAATAAACAGAATTCATGTGGTTAATTTTACCAATGCACAGATGGAGATTTATAAAAAGTGTCCTCATAATGAACTTACCATTATTATGAGAAGGGTAATGTATTTTATCATCAATGAAATTGGTAAAAGAACATATGCACAAGCTGTAGTTACAGGTGAATCTCTGGGCCAAGTAGCCAGCCAAACCATTGAAAGCCTTTATGTTACAGATAGTGCATCAGACTTTTTAGTCTTAAGGCCCTTAATAGGGATGGATAAGAATGAAATAGTTAATATTTCTCGGCTAATTGAGACCTATGAGACTTCAATTTTGCCTTACCAGGATTGTTGCACAATATTTGTTGCAAAACATCCTAAAACAAAACCTCGTTTACATTTGATTGAAGCTTCTGAACAAGCTTTAGATATAGAAAGTATAGTAGAAGAATGTATGGAAAACATTGAGGTCATTGAGATATGAGTGATTTTGAAAACCTTGAAAACCAAAAAGATTTTAGTGAATTTGTAAAAAATGATGATTATATTTTAGAGTCATTAGCTTGCAAAACCAATAATAAAGATAAAATGCGCCTTTATTACTTAAAAGAACTAGGTCTTTGGGTTAGAGCAATCTTGTTAGTAATCCTTGCTGTGATATTAATAAGGGGCTTTATAGGGGAGCCAGTGGAGGTTTTAGGCACATCCATGCTAAATACCTTAGAAACTGGAGATATTCTCATAATGAATAAAATAGGACCATTAATTAAAAAACCAGCTCATGGAGATATCATTGTAATTGAAATAGAGCCAGTTCATTTTAAACACTTTACATTTCTAAATGATATAGTCTGGTTTAGAAGAATTTTTCCAGCTAAAACAAGAGAAGACTATATTAAAAGAATTGTTGCAGTTGAATTTGACACTGTAGATATGATAGATGGATATCTTTATGTAAATGATAAACTAATAGATGAACCTTATATCCGACAAGATGGTGTCACCTATGAAAGAAACATAAAAATGCCTTATGAAGTACCAGCAGGCCATGTATTTGTCTTAGGAGATAACAGAGCTTCTAGTAGGGATAGTAGAAGTATTGGAGCCATTAGTTATGAAGAGATAATTGGTAAAGTAATCTTCAGAGTGCTACCTCTTAGAAAGATGGGACCTACTAGTTAAAGTTTTAAATCTACCTATTTAGAGCTTCCAAAAATTTTAAAAGATGGTTAATTTTTTTTTGAGTTTCCGCAAAACGCAATAATCATGTAGAAAAATACATTATGCT
>CAZLVL010000019.1:0-39982 GCA_964563155.1 uncultured Clostridiaceae bacterium
GGCAACTACGCCCCTTGTGGACTTTCACCACAGATTGACGGCATGCCCGTCATACGGAAAAGAAGAAACTTTTATTTCTTCTTTTAGTATTGCAGGTTTTAGATATGCTCTAATTGAAGCAGATGATGAGATAGAAATTAAAGAATCTGACTTTTCAGCCATCGCTGTATATTCTGATATGGAAAGTGTTGGAGAGTTTAAGACATCCAATGAAAAATTAAATAAACTCCATGAAAATATTCTATGGAGTATGAAGGGTAACTTCTTAGATGTTCCAACTGATTGTCCTACTAGAGAAAGAATGGGATGGACAGGAGATGCACAAATTTTCTTTAAAACCGGAGCCTATCTAATGGATGTTGCAAGTTTTTATCGAAAGTACTTGTACGATATGGTGGATGCAGTTAGAAAAAATGGCCTCCTTCCTGCTGTAATCCCCTTTAGTGGTATGAGACTTATGTATGAAAATTCAGGTATAAGTGCTGGTTGGGCAGATGCTGCAATTTTGATACCCTATAGATTCTTTGAAGCATATGGAGACATAAGGCTTCTAGAATACTTCTATAACACCTTATCCCTTCCCTATGCCCAGTATCTTATAAAAAACACTGGCTGTAGAAAGAAAAAAGAAGAAAAAACTTTGCAACATGGAAAGTATGTTTATGAAAAAGGACTTCATTTAGGTGAATGGCTAGAACCAGAAGAGTTTAAAGATGATATAAGTGCTTTCAAACAAGCCAATCAAAGAGAGGTTGCAACAGCTTACCTTCATTATTCCATGACTCATATGGTAAAAATGGCAAAGCTTTTAAATAAAAATGGAGATATACAAATATTTGGAGAGTATGCTGAAGGTGCAAAAAATGCCTACATTGAACTTTATCTAGCTAAGTCAATTCCTAACACAAACCGTCAAGCAAAACTTGTCAGACCCTTGGCAATGGGCATATATGATAATCAAATAAAAGCACAGCTTGAGGAACAATTAGCTAAAGCAGTTATCAACTTAAACTACAGAGTATCCACAGGCTTTTTATCCACAGCATTTTTATTACCTATGCTGAGTGAAGCCAATAGAGATGATCTAGCATATAAAGTTTTGTTAAATGAAGAAAAGCCTGGTTGGCTTTATGAAGTTAATAAAGGAGCAAGTACAATTTGGGAAGACTGGGAAGGTAAGGTTAGTCATAATCATTATTCTCCAGGCAGCGTTGCCCAATGGCTTTATCAATATGTTGGTGGAATAGAAATAGTTGGGAAAAGAAGTTTTCAAATAAAACCTCGAATTGACGCTTCATTAGATTATGCTTATACAAGTTATAAGAGTCTTTTTGGAAAAGTGGAGAGCAAATGGTCAATAAATGAAGATATTTGTACTTTTGAAATAGTGATACCAGGCAACACTAAGGCAATTTTTATATATAAAAATATAGAAAAAGAATTATCAAGTGGAAGATACACTTTTATAATCAAAATATAGATAATTTGAAAGGAATATAACAATGGAACTATTTGCAGAAATGATGAAAAATCCACCTAAACACCCTTTTCCAGATCACATAGCATTATCAAAGCACATCGCTTCAGAGGGAATGGTTTTATTAAAGAATGAAAATAATATACTACCTCTGCCCCCACAAGACATAGGTCTTTTTGGTGGTGGTGCTATTGATACAGCAATTTGCGGTACAGGAAGTGGTAATGTTTTTACCCCATATAGGGTTACTATTAAAGAAGGCTTAGAGAATGTAGGTTTTAATCTTCTATCTAGAGGCTGGTTGGATAGATATAAGGAACTGGATGATAAGGCAAATAGAGAAGATAAAACCTTGACCTTTGTACAAAGGCAATTTAGTGGCCATAAAATCTTTATAGATGAATTAGCTATAGAAAAAGATGACCTTGAGGCCTTAAGGTCTGTAAAGACAGTTATATATGCAATAAGAAGAAGTGCAGGAGAAAATAGTGATAGAAAAGCTATTGAAGGTGACTATTATCTATCCAAGACTGAAAAAGATAATCTTGAATTTTTATCTAAAGAAGGAAAAGACATAGTAGTTGTCCTAAATACCACAGTCATTGACCTAAACTTTATTTATCAAATAGGAGGTATAAAAGCAGTTATACTTATGGGCCTCGCAGGGACTGAATCAGGAAATGCTCTAGCTGACATAGTAACAGGTAAGGTAAATCCTTCAGGAAAACTAACAGATACTTGGGCTAAAAAATATGAAGATAATCCTGCCTCTGCCACATTTAGCCATAATGATGGAATTACTTTACAAGAAGACTACTTAGAAGATATATATGTAGGATATAGATTTTTTGATACTTTTAACATTGAGCCCCTCTTCCCTTTTGGCTTTGGTCTTTCCTACACTAACTTCAAGATAAATTTAAAGGACATCTTTGTAAATTGGAAAAGTATTAAGGTTCTAGTAGAAGTTAAGAATATTGGAAATGCAGAAGGTAAAGAAGTTACACAAGTATATATCTCTTCACCAGAAGGGGAATTAGATAAACCCTACCAGGAGTTAGTAGGTTTTGAAAAGACAAAACTTTTAAGTCCAAATGAAGTGGAAGTTCTTGAAATAACTATACCCATAGAGTATCTTGCTTCCTACTCTATGGAAAAAGCAGCCTTTATCTGCGAATCTGGTAATTATGTTATTCGTTTGGGTAATCACTCCAGAAACACAAAAGTTATAGGTATTGTTGAACTAGATAAAGAAACTATTATTAGGCAAGTCTCTAATAAAATGACCATAGACAGAGATTTAAATATACTAAAAGCTCCAAAAAGAAAATCTGAAGCCTTTGATAATCAAGTAAAAGCCTTTAACCTCTTCAAAGATGAATATGAAACAATAGATAATTCTTCAAAGATAATAAACCAAACTATAACCTATATCCCTGAGGGACAGACCCATAATAAAGCTCAAATGGGAAAAAACTATACTCCACCTTTCCCTGCACCTGAAGTAATTAAATACGTAAAATACAAGCCTAATGCTTGTTTACTGGATGTAAAAAATGGTGAAGTAACAATGGAAGAATTTGTAGCTTCTTTAGATAATGAGGTTCTTTTTAGGCTTGTAACAGGAATCTCAAATGAAACCCCATATCCAATTGAAAAAAGACTTAAAGAAGACTTTAAGGCCATAGAAGCCCCTAGATCATCTGGAGCTACTACTAGTCAATATGCAGAAAGCCTTGGCATACAAGCCTGCTATATGACCGATGGCCCTGCTGGTCTTCATATTCTAGGATCTCCTGCCACAGCTTGGCCTACCGGCTTACTAATGGCACAAACCTGGGATATGAATTTTTGTGAGTTAATGGGAGAAGCAATTGGTAAAGAACTTCTAAAATACAATCATAGAGTTATATTAGGTCCAGGAATGAACATTCATAGAGACCCTTTATGTGGAAGAAACTTTGAATACTATTCAGAAGACCCCCTTTTAACAGGTAAAATTGCTGCTCATACTACCATAGGGGTCCAAAAACCTGGCACCACCTCTGTAGCTCTTAAACACTTTGCTGCTAATAACCAAGAAGAAGACAGAATTACTGGTAATAGTTCATTGACAGAAAGAGCCCTTCGTGAAATCTATCTAAGAGGTTTTGAAATTGCTGTAAAAGAAGGAAAAGCAAAAACTATAATGACCAGTTACAACAAAATAAATGGCATCCATGCATCTTCTCATTATGAATTACTAACCGATATTTTAAGAGGAGAATGGAGTTTTGATGGCTTGGTTATGACCGATTGGAATTCCCAAAGTATAAAACCATTAGATCTCCATGCGGGAAATGACCTAATAATGGGAGGTTATAGAACCGACCATCTTAAAGCTGCTATGGAAGGTAAAAAAGCAGAGTTTGGAGAAGATGGTTATGTGAGAAATGAAGTGTTAGATGTTTATGGTGGCTTCTTCAAAGAGGAAGTTAGTTACTGGAATTCTTTTGAATTAGATGCAAAAGGACTAGATAGAATCAGTACAATGGTTAGTCCAAATCAAGAATTAAACAGTAAAATACAAGAATTGGTAGAAAATGGGCAAGTTGAAATAACTGAAAACCAAGATAAGAGTAAAACTATTACCTATAAAGGATATGAAAGAGGTCAATACCTAGTACTAGGAGACCTCCAAAAAAGTGCTATCAGGGTTCTAAACTTTATTCTTTCTTCATATGAATATTAAGAGTAAGCCGAAGTTCCATATGCGAACATTAGTTAAGTAAAGTATTAAGGAGGCAAAATATGTCTGGCTATAGTGTGTTTTTACCAGGAAATGAATATATTCCTGATGGAGAACCAAGAGTTTTTAATAATAGACTTTATCTCTATGGATCTCATGATCGCTTTAATGGAGATAAATTTTGCTTAAATGATTATGTCCTTTGGTCAGCTCCAATTGATGATTTGTCAGATTGGAAATGTCATGGTGTAATATATAAAAAGATCCAAGATCCTAACAACAAAGATGGTAAAATGTCAATGTATGCTCCCGATTGTGTACAAGGAATAGATGGGAGATATTATCTTTACTATTGCCTCTCAGATTTATCCGTAGTGTCTGTCGCAGTGTGTGATAAGCCTGATGGAAAATTTGAATTCTATGGCTTTTTAAAAGATCAAGATGGAAATCTCTTGGGACAAAGAGAAGATGATTTTGTAGCCTTTGATCCTGCTCTTTTAGTTGATGATGACAAAAGAATTTGGCTATATTTGGGAAATGGTCCTATTGAGTTTTTAAAGGATAATAAGAAGAATAAAGCTTCTGTAGTTATGGAATTAGAAGATGATATGCTAACCTTAATAAGCGAATCAGTCCCCCTTATTCCAACGATTGAGAATTCAAAAGGTACTAGTTTTGAAAACCATGAGTTTTTTGAAGCTAGTTCTATTAGAAAATTTAATGGTAAATACTATTTTATTTACTCTTCTATAAATATCCATGAACTTTGTTATGCAATAAGTGACTACCCCAACAAAAACTTCATATATCAAGGAGTTTTAGTATCCAATGGAGATGTCCGCCAAGAGTATCAAATTAAAAGCAACTTTCGAAGCAAAGCAGATAAAAGAGTATTAAACTATATGGGGAATAATCATGGTAGTTTAGCTTACATAAACAACAATTACTATATCTTCTTTCACAGACATACAAGTAGAAATATGTTTTCAAGACAAGCATGTGCTGAAAAAATAGAAATGTTAGAAGATGGAACATTTATCCAAGCATCTTTAACCAGCTGTGGTCTCAGTTTAAGCCCTCTAAAAGGCAAAGGAAGATATGAGGCAAGAATTGCCTGTCACCTATTATCAAAAGATGGTGCCTTATTCGGGGTTCATCCCATGATCCAAAACAAAAATCATCCTGCCTTTACCCAAGAAGGAGCAGACCAGGATAAAAAAGCCCTCCAATACATAGAAAACATGAGAGATGGGGCCACAGCTGGCTTTAGATATTTTGAATTTGAAGGAAATGAAAGTAAAATTTCAATTAAGATAAGGGCAAGTAATGAAGGATACTTTTTGATTAAAGATGCTATTGATGGTAAGGAAATAGGGAGAATCCCTATAAAGAAGAGTAAAGATTTTACCAACTTTTCTGGTTACTTAAAAGTAGAAACAACCACATCCTCTCTTTATTTTACTTATATGGGTGAAGGATATGCAGATTTTTTAGAATTTACAATTGAGTAAAAATACACATATAATGCAAGGCTGAATATCCTAAATAATCTTCCTCTATACTTTACCTAATTTAAAACTTACGCTTAATCTATCATCTAAAGAACTATCAAAGTACTTGTAATATATGCTGGCAGCTTCTTCTTCATAGTCCACAATCTTGGTCAAGTCTAAATAATCTAGTGCCAGCAAATCATGCTTTTTACAAAAGAAGTTAAACTTATCCTTAAACCAGATATGGTCTTTTAAAAAAGGCTCCTCAGAGACAAATAGATCAGCATCACCTTCTAAGGATGTATACTTTAAGAAAAGACAAAAGGCCAAGGGTTTATCACCTGAAATGGTGATTTCTAGAAAATGAAAGGGTCCCTTTTCTCTCTTTCTTTTTCCTTCATAAAAAAGACCTTCATTATCAATTGCCACTAAGCAGGTAAAGGCATTGGTTACATCAAAGTCAGAGATATCCTCAATAGAAGTAGACATAAAGAACTTTTCTACCTCTTCTTCCCAAAAAAATACTAATTTCTCATCATAGTAATCAATACTTTCAATAAGGCTAACTTTTTTATCCATGTCATCCTCTTCTTTACTTTATCAGTATACCTTATTCTGTCCCTTAAAACATATACTCTCTTGTTAACAATTCTCTTTCTTGCTACTATGTCCATATATCAAATATTTGGAGGATATTATGAAATTCAATTTAACTAGGCCAAAACCTAAACTACCCAACTCCTACTTTTGGACCTGGGACCACAGTACCAACTGGGCATTAGATGATCCTGGCTTAGTCAACTTTGGTTCTTGGAATAAAAACTTGAAAAAACCTGAAACCTTTATTGAAGATTACAAGCGTTTAATTGATACAGCTAGTGATTTAGGTATAAAAGGGATAATTATATGGGGGTTTTTAAGAGACTCTCATGGAGGTGTGGATTTTGCTAAGAAGGTTGCCTCTTATGCTAAATCTAAAGGTGTAGCTATTCTACCTGGAGTTGGTACTACCCACTATGGTGGTGTCTACTATGAAGGTCAGCATAAGTATAATATAAATAGCTTTTTAAGAGAGCACCCAGAAGCAGGTGCTATTACATCAAAAGAAGTTGGAGCAAAAAGGTCAAAAGACTCAGTTTGTCCTTCCAATCCTCTTTTTAAAGAATGGATTGAAGAGGCCTTCAAATGGCTCTTTGATGAGTTTGAAATTGGGGGCTGTAATATAGAAAATGGAGACTTTTTCTCTTGCTATTGTGATGATTGTCAGGCTCAAAAGGAAGTTTGGCCAAAATCTGACCCTAACTTCTTTAGATATCAGGCTCTTTGCAACAAGCCAGTATTGGATATAGCAAAGGGTATTGTAGACAAGGACCCAGACCTTTTAATGACCTGGGCCACCTATTGTGGTTTTGTTCCTGAAAAATTGGAGGGTGAACCAGATAAGCCTGAAAGCTACATAAAAGGAATGGGAACAGATAGACCAGAGATTTTCAATCAGTTGGAATATGAGGGTATTGCTCAATGGACCTTAACTAGGATGGTAAGAGATGAAGAAATAAAGCTTCTTGACTTTTTAGATGAAAAAAGACCCCAATCAGCATATGATAATCCTTCTTGGCCAAAAGACATTAGGCCACCTTCTAAAAGATCCACAGGCTTTGTCCATCAAGGAAGTCAATGGGACTACTCCCCTTGGGAAACTAAGTCCACTAGATACAATCTATTTATTGGTAGAATTAAAGAAGCTTGTTTAAGATCTTATGAAGCAGGCCTTGAAGGAGTTTCTATACACGGTGAACTTACTTCTAGACACATCCCAGCTGCTCTAAATTATCTAGCCTTTTCCCACTTTACCCACTGGCCAGAAGATACCTTAAGAGACTTTGGTAAAAAAACCCTAGGTCAAGTTTTTGGTGATGAAAAAGAAGGCGAAGATTATGTAGAACTTTTAGCCCTCTGGGAAGCAAACAAGATTACACAAAAAGAAAGAGACTTAGTTAAGGCTAGATACGATAAAGCCTATGAGATAATTGTTCCTTACAGTAAAGACGTGGAAGAAGATCAAAAAACCAGATTCTTCTTTTGGAATTGGCTATACAGACTCTTATCTGGCTTTCATGGGATTATAGAGTCATTTATTTAACAAGAAAGGGCACAGAATATGTGCTCTTTTTATTTCATCTTTTCAATAATCTCTAGGATAGCAAGTATCTCTCTAGTCCTTTTTACAGCCTTTTTATACCTCATACTAGAGGTTTTAGCCCTATGTCTAATTAAATCAATGGAAATAGTGGGATTATACATATCTTTAACAGTAATATATATTGTAAGAGAATGACATTCTTCATAAACCTGTCTTTTGCCAGCACTACCAATAAAAGCTCCTAGAGTTCCAAAAGCCAAACCTCCAATAGCAGTCTCAAGAGCCCTGCTTCCAAGATAGGTTTTCCCATCTTTTTCTAGAGAATATGAAACAATATCTTTAAAATCAAAGATTTCTAGTTTAAAACCGCGATATACCCCAATTTTTTTATTGGCTTCATCTACTAAAAAATGATCATAAAACCTTGTCCTAATTTCTCTTATTACAAGAAAGTCTGCTTTTTCCATCTTGTCTCTTCTGTCCATGTTTAAAAAGACAAAACCAATGATAATAGCTACAAAAGAAATATATCCTAAAATTTCTTGTTCTATGGCTACCATTACAAACAACATGAAAATAAACAGGGCAATTATTGTAGTTCCAATGCTTGCGTAATCTTTTTTCATCATATTTATCCTATCAATTAATACATATATTTTAACTCTAATATTCTCTAACTACAATATATAAAAAGCTCTGTCCTGTAAATTGGTCTTATCTTTTTTTGACATAAGAATTTTATGCAAATTATTAGTTAAAAACCTATAATATTTACCTTTTTACTCCATATTTATCAGCTTTTCTATGCTTATGGTAACAAAATAAAAAGTGTGGTAAAATTTAGGTACAATAAGAAGTTAATACTGTTTTAAGGAGGAAATGAGTATGAGCAAAAGAAGAATTGCCCTCTTCATGATATTGTCCATTCTTTTGAGTCTAGTGGTAACAACCACTGCCCAGCCATTGACTGATATAGATGATAGTCCCCACAGGGAAGCTATAGAGCAAATGGTGGAATTGGGAGTCCTTGCTGGCCGAGGAGATGGTTTGTTCTGGCCCGATGACAACTTAACCCGGGCAGAAGCCGCAAAGGTGGCAATGTACCTTGCTGGATTTGATGAAGAGGACGCAGCCGTGGCAGCCGCTCTGCCCCAAGCATTCGATGATGTGTATGCTGGTATGGGACGCCATGAATGGGCTTTAGGCTGGATTAATCTAGCTGCACAAGAAGGCATTATAGAAGGATATGGAGACGGCAAATATGGCCCAGGAGATACTCTTCAGATGATTCAATGGGCAACCATCCTTATTAGGGTACTGGGATATGAGACCAAAGGACTAGCCTGGCCTACTGGTTATGACCAAATGGCTGATGAACTGGGCCTTACAGAAGGGCTTGAATATGTAAGTAGATCCCATATAAGAAGAGACCAAATGGCTAAGTTTTCAACCAATGCAGTATATGACATATTACGTGCTGATGGATCTAGGATAATTGATTTTTTTGAGCCCACAGGCATATCTATTGCACTAAGCTCAGAAGTCTTAGCCGAAGGTGGCGGTAAGACTGCTACCATTACCGTTACAGTAACCGATAAAGAAGGAAACCCAATTAAGGGTGCTAAAGTTAGATTTGAAGCATTTTGTTTTGAGTTTGATAGAAATGCACAGTTATCAAAATCTGAGGTAAATACGGATGCTTCTGGTAAAGTAAAAGTAACCTATACAAGCTTGGCAGAAGATGACAAAAAGATGGTAGGAATAGAAGTAGCTGTCTTTAATGATGACCCTGTAATAGAGGAATTTAAGCAAATCCAAATACTAGCGGCTAACAGTGCTGCTGTGGTGTCTGGTCTAGTAAAAGATCCCTTTACGGGTACTCCCATGAAAGGTCTCCAAGTAAACTTCATGCTCAATGATACTCAAAATGTCGCTTGGACAGAAACAGATGACGCGGGCCGCTATAAGGCGGTAGTACCCACCGGCAGATATTACATAAACTTCGATACTGGCTTAAGAGGAGATAGAATAATAGCTGACTTAACTAGTATCAACAAGACCTATACAGTTGATTACAACAAGGGCATTATAAAGGGTGTACTAACTGGGGTACCCACAGGAACTGAAGTACAAGCTTTTAATTGGTCATACTTTGACCGTAATGATGAAGCCACCTGGGAGATGCCAGCCTATACCCAAAGTGATGGGTCCTTTACCCTGGTTGTTAGACCTAGAACATATGAATTGTTTATCACTGGAAGAGATACTGGTTTTAAAACAGGAGTTATAGTGAAAAGTGGTCAAGTAACTGACATAGGAAGCGTAAAAGCAAAATAAGTATAAATCATAGAGTTCTAAAAAAGTAGCCTATTTTTCTAGTAGGCTACTTTTTCTTTTCCTTAGACTGTCTTGTATAAAGACTTGATTCTTGCTAGTATGGCCATATAGACCAGATGGTAAATATGAAGAATTGAATACATGGAGGAAAATTATGAAATTTAACTTAACAAGACCTAAGCCAAAACTTCCCAACTCATATTTTTGGACCTGCGATCATAGTACAAACTGGTACTTAGAAGACCCAGGCTTAATAAACTTTGGCTCATGGATTAGAAATATTAAACAGCCTGAAACTTACATAAAAGACTATACCCGCCTTATTGATATGGCCAGTGATTTAGGAGTTAAAGGTATAGTTATCTGGGGATTTTTAAGAGATTCTCATGGTGGAGAAGATTTTGCTAAGAAGATTTCAACCTATGCAAAATCAAAAAATGTTGCCATTATGCCAGGTATAGGAACTACCCACTATGGTGGTGTCTACTTTGAAGGTGAACACAAATACAATATGAATACCTTCTTAAGAGACTATCCAGAAGCAGCAGCCATTACCTCCAAGGAAAAAGGCTCCCAAAGATCTACTAACTCCACCTGCCCTTCTAGTCCTCTTTACAAGGAATGGATTGAAGAATCTGTAAAATGGCTTTTTGATGAATTTGATGTGGGAGGATGTAATATTGAAAATGGAGACTTCTTTTCTTGTTACTGTGATGCTTGTCAGGCACAAAAAGAAGAAATATCCAAAACAGACCCCAACTTCCTAGTTTTTCAAGCTTTAAGTAACAAACCTGTTTTAGACATAGCTAAAGATATAGTGGATAAAGACCCAGGTCTTTTAATTACTTGGGCTACCTATTGTGGCTTTGTACCTGAAAAGGTTGAAGACATCCCAGATAAACCTGAAAGCTATATTAAAACCATGGGAACAGACAAACCAGAAGTCTTTAAGGCTCTAGACTATGAGGGTATTGCCCAATGGACCCTTACAAAAATGCTAAGAAAAGATGAAATTAAACTAATTGACTTTTTAGATGATGGAAAAGCCCCTTCAATTTACGATAATCCCTCATGGAGTAGAGATATTAGGCCTCCTTCACAAAGGTCAACTGGCTTTGTTCACCAAGGTAGTCAATGGGATTATTCTCCTTGGGAAACCAGGTCAACTAGATATGACCTTTTCATTGGTAGAATTAAGGAAGCTTGCTTAAGGTCCTATGAAGCAGGCCTAGAAGGTGTTTCTATCCATGGTGAAGTATCAGCTAGACATATCCCTTCTGCACTAAACTATTTAGCATTTTCTCACTTTATCCACTGGCCAGAAGATAACTTAAGAGAGTTTGGTAGAAAAACACTAGGCCAAGTCTTTCTAGATGAAAAAGAAGGAGAAGACTTTATTGAGCTTCTAACCCTTTGAGAAGCAGATAAAATCACCCAAAGAGAAAGAGATCTAGTTAAGTCTAGATATGATAATGCCTATGACTTTATTAAAATCTACAGACAAGATGAAACAGAAGATAAAATGACTAAATTCTTCTTTTGGAATTGGCTATACAAGCTCTTATCCGGTTTTCATGCTTCTAATGAGGCATATTATTAAAGAAAAAGACATATATTTCTTACTAAGAGGCTTATATGCCTCTTTTTTAATAAAAGTTTTTAGTGTTTATCTTGAATAATTACTGAAAATCGAAAGTTTTTCAAACCATAACTGAAAAACTATGATATTATAGGCTTGTTTTTATAGGGAGGTGTACTATGCTAGTAAGAGATGACTATCTAAACAAACTAATAGCTTATAAAGATACTGAGTTTATTAAAGTAATAACAGGGATACGTAGATCTGGGAAATCAACTCTACTGCATCTTTACAAAAACTATCTAGAAGAAAAGGTAAATGAAAATTCCATATTTTTATTAAACTTTGAGCATCCAGACACATTTGAAATTCAAACCCATGATAAACTTTATGCATATCTGAAAAACTTAGTTCCACAAAATACTAAGGTTTATTTTCTTTTTGATGAAATTCAAGAAGTTGATGGGTGGCAAAAATTAGTTAATAGCTTAAGGGTTGCCTATGATTGTGATATCTACATAACTGGATCAAATGCTACACTTCTTTCTGGTGAACTAGCTACCTACTTATCTGGTAGATATGTAGAAATCAAAGTTTACCCATTTTCCTTTTTAGAAATTGTAAAATTCAAGAAGCTTGAAAACGAAAAAGATATTCAGCTAGCATTTAATGAATATATGAAATATGGAGGGTTCCCTTCTGTTGTAAATTTAGATAATGACTTATTAAAAAAAGATGTACTTAAGGGCATCTACAATAGCGTTATATTAAAGGATGTTTCTTTAAGGGGTAGTATACAGGATGTGGACTTATTACTAAGGATAGCACTCTTTCTTATGGATAATATTGGTAGTCCCATTTCAATTAACAACATTGTAAATTATATTAAGAATCAAGGATTCAAAGCTAGTTTTGAAAGAGTTGACAGATATTTAGGCTTGTTAGAAGACGCCTTTATTTTCTATAAAGTTCAACGCTATGACATAAGAGGGAGAGAACGTTTAAAAACCTTGGGAAAGTACTACATTGTGGATCCAGGCCTTAGAAACACTATGCTTCAAAGAGATTCAGCTAATCGTGGAGCACAGCTGGAAAATATCGTTTATTTAAAACTAAAAAGCATGGGATATGATGTCTTTGTTGGTAAATACAACAATGTGGAAGTTGATTTTGTTTGTTTTAAGAATGATATGGTTAAATACGTACAAGTAGCCTATGAAATTCCACAAAATCAAGATAGGCAAATAAGAGATTTGCTTTCTATCAAAGAAAACTATGAAAAACTAATTATTACCATGAATTATTTAGATGTAGGAGTGGTCGATGGTATCCAAGTTGTGCATGTTATTGATTTCTTGCTTGATGAATCTATGTAATATTATATAACTTGTGCCTAAGACTCATATTAATGGTATCATTAATAATGATGATGATATTTGAGGTGGAATGTGGCTATTAAAAAACCTGATTATGATAATTTAAGAAATCAAGAAGACTTTGTTTGGTATGTTAACTCGTCAGTTTATGCTCTAGCAAAAATTGCTGATATATCTCTATATGAATTAAACTCAGACTACAAAGCTGGAATTAAAATGTACCAAGAAAATAGTATCAATTCATATCTAGAGAATTTCAATTTTAATGAAAAAATGAGAAGACCTGTCATATCCACTCCCCCAGTATCTTATGGTCATTTAAATGGTATTGGAGTAGATTTAGTCTTTCCTCCTGGTAATGGAGAGGTAAACTATGAAAAGGTAGAAAGACCCATAGATGAATGGATAAAGATGCTAGAAGAACCTAGAGATTTTAAGGTTTCAGGTATGGCTCCATATTTCATAGATTACATGGAAAAACTAAAAGAAGCCTACCCTGGTAAACAAGTTAGATTTTCCTATGGTTATGAAGGCCCAATAACAGAAGCCTATACCATGTTAGATTCCAACTTCTTTTTTGCCCTCTACGATGAACCTGAAAAACTTAAGATTATGCTTGATAGAATTGCAAGAAGTGTAATCAGATTTAAAAAATTCTATTCTCAAATGAATAATAGCGACTACAAATATGCATATGGTATGTGTGATGATATTGCTGCTATGGTAGCACCTGATATGTGGGATGAATTTGTTATACCCTTTATGGATATGATTTATTCTGATACAGGAAATTACAAAAGAAATCTCCATTGTGAGGATATGACCTATAAGCACTTGAAAAACCTAGAAACTCTTGGAATTACCTGGTATGACCCCTCTATATCACCTAAATTGACCCCGCCTTTAATAACCAACAACTGTAGAATACCCTACATATTTAGATTAGGGTCCATTTATCACAGTATAATATCTCCCCAATTAGCTAAGGACTTTGTTTATGCCTCTATTAGAGATGGTGCATCTGGTGTATTTACTGAAGCAGACCATTTAGATAGTCATTCAATTGCTGTTGTAAATGCTTTTATCGAGGCTTGTGAGAATACCCAGTCTTTACTTGACCAGGGTGCAAGTAGACAAGATATTGGAAACCAAATGAGCCCTGAAGGCAAAGCATATTACTGGGATAAGTGGTTGAAGTAGATATACTAATCAAAGTTTACCTTTAGGAGCTTTGCGTATTCATAAGATATTAGTTCATTATCCTCTTTTTCTAGCCATCCTATCTCTTTATGAGATAAGTCAGTTATTTCATTACTATTTTTTGTTTTAAATAAATCAATTACTTTATCAATTACTTTTCTTTCTTCATCTTTAAAGATTGACATGTCATAATTTGATTTGCTTACAATGGTAGTTTTTATACAATCACCATCTTCTGTTTCAATTTTATAGAACTTATCGGTAAAGTTTTTTAATATGTCCTCATACTTGCGTTTTTCAATAATAGGGCCATAGGTATATCTTTCATACCTAAGCCCAGTAATAGACCTTACATTTTCTTTAAAATTTAAAAAATCAATGTACCATAAATATTTATTTAGACTGGTTTTATAGATCCTAGCTTTATCACTTATGTAGCCAATCAAATTGTTTAATCTTTCTATATCGAAGCTTCTAAAGCCATTAAATTCATCTTCTTTATGGCTTAAAGAACTAATTGTAATATCCTTTAAGATATTCTCTTCTTGAGCATCAATACCTTTTATAACTTTGTCAAATGTTCCCTTTTTAATCCGATTACTTTCAAAAGCTTCCTTAGTCTTTTCTTCAAAAATATTAGGATTAGATAATAATAGGGATAAATAGTCACTATGGCTTTGAGAAGGAAGCGCTCCATTTTCATACCTGTTAATTGTCATCTTTCCCCAATTGAGTATAGCTGTTAATTCTCTTTGAGATATATTATATTTGCTTCTTAATCTAATAATCTCGTCTATACTTATCAACCCTGCTAACTCACGATATTTATCATAAAGCTTTTTAAAATTTTGGCTTTCAAGTTCTGGAATGTATATATCATTTTTACATGATTTACATACTCCTATTCTTTCAACAACATTAACCTCATATCCTTTATACTGGTTTATAGTTTCTTCTTTAACGAAATAGTCAACCTTTTTATCACAATTATCACAATAGCTCTTATTCATTTTCATTCTTATACCTTGTTATTTATTTTGACAAGTCAAATATATCAGAAATACAGGAAAAATTGCCATCAATAAATGGCAACTTCTTGTGTTTTAGAGCAAATTTCCAATCTAACATTAATACTGTTAGATTAAAAGTGTTCTTGTTACATTTGATTGTAATACAATTTCCTTACTTAATCCCACTCATCTCCCCTAACTAGGTTAAGGTCTACATGGGTTGTATCTTTCACATTTAGTGAAAAGAGTACAAGAGTTATAGCTTGGGCTGGAGCTGAGACTAAAATACACAGCCAACCTAAAACATTGTAGTTATCATTTGTTGCTAAAAGAACAATGGTTGGAATAATCATAGCAACAATCATACCTGCCATAAACATAACTGTTTGAGCAGACATTATAGAGGCTCTAAGGTTGGTTGGAGAAGATTCAGCAGTCATAACCGACCCAATATTGTCACTAGATGCAAAGGTAGCTCCTATGTAAAGACCTATCAATAATCCTGCTAAGGCTGGATTCAAGCCAAAATGAACTCCTACAAAGAATAATGTAAATGAAAGAAAGGCTGTTGCAACAACTATAAGTTGGGTCTTTTTTCTTCCTATTCTATCTCCTAAAATACCATTAAGCATGGTCATAAAAGCACTACCAAAGGGATACAAAAAGAGCATGGTTGTAACTTGTGAAGTGGTATAAAAGAGATCTCCAATTTTAGCATAATAGTTAGTACCCATAGTAGAAACAGCAATAATGGCAGAGGTAATAAATAGCCATCTTAATTGCTTATGCCTAAAGGCAAATTTAAAGGCATTTCCCATACCACCTTGGGCTTGTGCTTCTTTACTTCTTTCTTCTATTTCAGCTTCTCTTTCTTCATCAGTCATTTTCAAGTAAGCAATTCTCTTTCTTAAAAAGACCTCTGATTCTCTAGCAAACAAAAGAGCTATAAATGAAACAAGCATAGCAACTATGGCAGGAACTAAATATACAAGATTCCACTTTGTAATATCATCTCCCATAAAGACTCTTCTCATGGCTGGTACTAAAACAATACCTAGGGTTGCTAAGGCCTTAACAACTGCAAAGGTTGTGGCTCTCTTTCCCTCTGGAGAGGTCTCCATAATGTATACAACCTGCATGTCATGGGGGATGAAGAAGTTTACAATAATTGTAGCTAGTACATAAACAACAACACCTGGTAAGTTGCCAATTGCTCCAGCAAGAAAGATCAAAAACATCCCTACTCCCATACCAAGGGTATTGATAACTAAAAAGAGTTTACGACCGTATTTATCTGCTAGGGTTTTATAAAAAATAGCTAGTACAAGAATGGGTAAAGATAAGGCAGTAAGTAAAGACATAATACTTAACCTATCTTGAAAGAGGCCTATAGCAATTTCAGTTTGCATTTGTGCCCCTATTGTTGAGGTAACTTCATCAATAATGTAGATTAGGGTAATAATTAAAAGTAGATACCAAACATAGAATTTCCCCTTAGGTCTTGCCAGTTCCTTTTCCCACTTGGCCAATTCTCTTACTTCTTTCTCTTTTTGTGTAACTTTAGCCATATTGCCTCCTGATATTAAATTTTAATTTCCACTCCACTATACCTTAGTTACACCCTATTTTGATTATATCTATTTTAAATAATCTTTTATTTATCACTATGGAATTTGTCTTCTTCTCATGGTGCTCTTTAGATTCTTTTGAGATCAGTAAGATTATTTTTTTGCTAATAATTTCTTCCCATGCTATAATCTAATAGATATTTTATTGTCTTTATTGTATGGGATGACTAAATATTAATTAATCAGACTATATTATTAATATATATAGTTGGGCCTTTGGGCAGCAGGATTATTTACCTGTGGGACTAATGCGAATTATAGTTCTACAGGTTTTTTTAAATATAATGTGTATTTATGCTACCAGTAGAACTGTAAAAGAAGGAGCAAGTTATGGAAAAAGAATTATTACGCTCTAAAAAGGCGAGAAAAATAACTTTAGTTGGCTTTTTTGTTAATGCTCTACTATCAATTTTAAAATTAATTGCTGGGATAGTTGGTAATAGTGGAGCTATGATTGCTGATGCAATTCATTCTTTGTCTGATTTCTTAACAGATATAGTTGTACTGGTTGGACTTAAAATATCATCCAAGTCAGAAGATAATTGTCATAATTATGGTCATGGGAAATATGAGACCATTGCTACAGTAATAATCAGTATATTTTTAACAGTTGCTGGCTATCAAATATTGAAATCAGGTATTAAAAATATTTTACTAGTAATAAATGGTGGAACTTTCCAAACACCTAAAACGATTGCACTAATTGCAGCAATAGTATCTATAGTTTCGAAAGAATTGCTTTATCGATATACCACTATTGCAGGCAAGAAAATTAATAGCCCTGCTATTATTGCAAATGCTTGGCACCACAGGTCAGATGCCTTTTCATCAATTGGTACTATGATAGGAATAGGTAGTGCAATTTTACTTGGTGATAAGTGGATAATATTAGATCCTATTGCATCTGTTATTGTAAGTATATTTATTTTCAAAGTGGCATTCCATATCCTTATACCCTCGTTAAATGAACTTGCTGAAAAATCCTTATCTGAAGAAGAAAGAAAGAAGGTAGAAAGCATACTTAAGAACACACCGTCTGTAAAAGATTATCATAAACTTAGAATGCGCAGTGTAGGCAACAAAGTTGTGATAGAGGTTCATATATTAGTTGATAAAGATCTAAATATTAAAGATGCCCATGATATTGCTGCAAAAGTTGAAAGCAAGATTAAAAACTTATTTAATCCTACCTCAATCATAACAATCCATATTGAACCTTATACTAATAAGCCAAGATAACTAAGTAAGAATAATGATGTAAATATATATCTTATACAATACTACCAATAAAAACTGTTATCATCATACTCAACAAAAAAATCCTCTTCCAGTATTAAATGGATGAAGATTTTATTTGTATAATATATCTGCAAAACTTCTTACAAATCTCTTACTTGGGATTTTTTCACTTCATAGCCCATTTTTCCAATAGCAGCTTCTATTTCTTCAATGGTTAACAATTCATCATTAAACTCAAACTTTGCTTTACTTGCATTAAATAGTATTTGAAGACTATCATTGTTTACTCCATTTAAAGATGTAATAGCTTTTTCAATTTTTTGAACGCATGATGGACATGCCAAAGTTTCTAATTGTATTGTTACTTTTTTCATAATATCATTCTCCTTTTTCTTATTTTAATCTATACCTAAGCAATCTCATGCCATTTAATATAACTACCAAAATACTTCCTTCATGAACTAACATTCCAATAGAGACATTCATCCAGTTACTAAAAATTAAGCTGGCAAGCAGAATAAGAACTACTCCTACAGCAATTAAAATATTTTGCAACATATTATTTGATGTCGCTTTTGCAATACCTAAAGCATGAGGTAGTTTATTAAAGTCTGAATTCATTAATACCACATCCGATGTTTCTATTGCAACATCTGTACCACTTCCCATAGCAATCCCTATATCTGCAAGTGCTAAAGAAGGACTATCATTGACACCATCTCCTACAAATGCTACTTTATGGCCTTCTTCTTGTAGCTTCTTAATATATGCTGATTTGTCTTCAGGTAACATATGACCAAAAGCTTCAGTTAGACCTAATTCCTTTGCAATAACATTGACAGTTGTTTGGTTATCGCCAGATAAGACAACTAAATTTTTTACACCTAAGTTCTTTAATTTTTGAAGATTTTCTTTTACATTTGGTCGGATTTCATCTCTAATACCCATTAATATACTTAAGTTTCCGTCGATAGCAGTTAGCACAATGGAATTACCACTTTCTTCAAAATCTCTAATGTCAGAAAGAACATTTTCATTTAAGCCAATTTCTTCATTTTCCATTAAGGCCTTATTTCCAACAACTATTTTATGGTTATCAATATAGGCTATGATACCCCCACCTTTTACAACCTCAGTGTTTTCAATTGAATATTGCTTTGTATCTCCAATATATTCAACAATGGCTTTAGCCAAGGGATGATCAGATTCCTTTTCTATATTGGCAAGATATGCTAAAGCATCTGCTTTGTTATTTGTATAGAAACTCACTTTAGAAACTTGAGGATTTCCTATGGTTAAAGTTCCTGTTTTATCAAAAACCATTACATCAATAGAGCTAAAGTCTTTGATAACCTCACTACCTTTTAGTAAGATTCCATGTTTGGCTCCATTTCCGATTCCAGCAACATTTGATACAGGAACTCCAATAACTAAGGCTCCGGGGCAACCTAAAACTAATATGGTTATTGCAAGTTCAATATTTTTTGTAAATATCCATACTACAATAGCAAGTATTAATACAACAGGTGTATAGTATTTAGAAAATTTGTCAATAAATCTTTCAGCTGCTGATTTAGAGTCTTGGGCTTCTTCTACCAACTCTATAATTTTTCCAAAGGTTGTATCTTCTCCTACCCTATTTGCTACAATTTGAATTGTGCCATTTTCTAAAATAGTACCGGCATAAACTAAGGAAGATTCTTGTTTGGTCACAGGTAAGGATTCACCAGTAATACTAGCCTCATTTATGTAGCCTTCACCTTTTATTACAGCTCCATCTACAGGTACTTTACCGCCTGTTTTAACTAGTAGAATATCTCCAACATCAACATCATCGACATCTACTTCTTTAAATTCTCCATTTTCCATTTGCTTGAAGGCACTATCTGGAGCCAGTTCTGTTAATTCTTTTATTGCACTACGGGTTTTGTTTAGAGTTCTTTGTTCTAAATACGCACCTAGTAAAAACAAAAAGGTTACTATAGCAGACTCTTCAAAATTCTTAATAGCAAAGGCCCCTAATACTGCTATTGTTACTAATACATCAATGCTTACCAACTTAACTCTTAAGGCCTGATAGGCTTGTAAGGCTATAGGTAATAAGCCCAATACTGAAGCGATAACTAATAGTATTTCAAAAATTAGATCATTTTTGAATAAAAACTTAATTATGAAGGCCAGTGCAATTAATATACCTGATAAAAAAGCAATATGATTTTTTCTTTTAAAAAGAAATTGTTGCATACTTTCACCTACTATCTCTATGCCATATAGGCTTTATCTAATTCTTCTAGCATATTATATACAGCTTCATAGCTTTCACATGTATCAGATGGCACAGCATAATCATTAGTTACTTTTCTAAGGCTTTCAAAAATTGAGTTAAGATTTGATTTTTTTTCTAAAGCTTCTTTCATTGAATTAAATAATTTATGGACATCATGAAATTCTGGATGACTACCACCATGTACTCTTGCTACTATTGGTACATAAAGGTCTAAAGTTTTCATATGTTTATTTATAAGTTCATTAAATTGTTTTGTCATATTATCAGTTTGTTCTCCTTAATATCATTTTTCTGATTCATTATAGCATTATTAGTAAAATAACAATTTGACCTACATCAAAAATAAACAAATAATTTAAAAAATCTATAAGAAAATGACAAGCATACTAAATATAAGACTATATTCAGTGTATTTGTATCACAATTAAATTTGATGTAAACTTATTTAACAAGCTACAAATATAATTATGTATAAGAGGGTTATTATAATGTTTAAAAAATTTGAGCCTTGGATGTTTGTTGCAATGGAAGAAAAAGGCTATACAACCACAAATAGGGGTATTATACAGAGATTAGCTAATTATATTGTTGATAATAAACTATATGACATTGAGCAAGACCTATTTGAACAGGTCTGTATTGAATGCAATATTGACCCTTCTTCTATTACTCAAGATGACCTAAATATGCTTATGGATATTCTGAATATTAATAACAAACTTTCTATTTTTCTTGCTAGTTTTTACTTTTAAAAGATTACTACAATACAAAGTCCTAGAAAAGATTTGACCAAGTCAAAGAACATTTGATTTATCAAGAAAACCTAACTCCCATTAACAACCCTAATTTTATCTAAAACACAAAGAAGCTCTATTTTGAGAATAAAATCCAAAAATAACAAAAGGCTGTTACATATATGTAATAGCCTTAGTTATCATTTATTAGCACTGTGTTTTGTGCTGTTTGTCGAAATCAAATGGTGTTTGCTATCTATTCGCATTCCACTATTAAACCTACACCAGCTTCTTTACTCGGTGTTGCATTCCATAGGGCTTGTTTGCAGTGTTGGTCCGTATCATGGCAGATGTAGAAGTTTTTAATATTTTGCTTTTTCACATAGTCACAGGTTTTATCCAGTTGTGATTGAGGAACTTCATCAATTCTCAAATGAGAACCTCCTAGATAGGTATGTATTTGGTCTGCTCCTGTTAGTTTTTTAGCATACTCCATAATGTTACATATACCATAATGGGCACAAGCTGCTACTACACTTACTTCCTTACCATTTTTATGGCGATAGCAAAGCTGGGTATCCTCATCCACTACATCATCTACCCATTTTCCATCTTCCCACTTCTTTGCCCTTTGTGGGACCTTGTGCTCAAAGTCATTTGTTTGTTCAGTAATACCCATAAAGCAAAGATTTTTTGTAATCCAAAAGGGCTCTTCAATAATTCTTACATCAAAGTATTCTTCTAGGGTTTCTTTGCTTATATCAAATCCTGAAGAATGGTTTTTTTCAAAGTTATAGCGCTTTGCAAAGACTCCTTCTTGTGCTGCTAAAAAGACTGGCCTTTTAAACATTGCATTATCCCTGTAATATTGCATTAAATACTTTAGACCCCCAGAATGGTCCCGATGACAATGGGATAAAATTACATAGTCCGCTGTTCTAAGATCAATTCCCATATCCTCAGCATTTCTAATAAACTTGTCAGAAAAACCAAAGTCAAAAAGAACCTTAATATCCTCATCTTCAATCCAGGCTGAAAAACCATGTTCTGCACTATAGTATTTGCAAAATAGGCTGTTATTTTCTAATAATAATGTTACTTTCACCTCTTTTACCTCCTTTTATATCTACAATTCACCAAAACCACTTTCAATCAAATTGACTAGTGAATCTACTGCTTCCTTTTCATCTACTCCCTCTGCACTTATCTCTATTTCTTCACCTTGGCCAATACCAAGAGAGAGTAACAAAATTATGGATTTTGCATTTATATAATCTGTATCATCAGATATATGACGAACTTGTATTGCACTTTCATATTTTTTTGCTTCATTAACAAACTCAGATGCTGGTCTTGCATGTAAACCGGTTGGATTTACTACCTTTGTTCTTTTATTGTACATAGCTTAACCTCCTTTAATTATTTAATGGACTTTTTCAAGTATTCTTCTATTTCACAGGATGTATCCATAGAAAGCACAGATAAAGCATCAGCTTTCATTTCTTCTAAGGTTTTTTCTGAAATTGTCTTTTTCACTTTAGCAAGAGATGAAAAGCTCATGCTAAGCTTACGAATCCCTAAGCCTACAAGAACCGGTGCCACAAGAGGATCACCTGCTATTTCACCACAGATGCTAAGGGGTATATTGGCCTTTGAAAACTTATATGCAAGATCTTTTATGGCAATAAATAAGGAGGGATGATAACTTTGATAATATGAGCTTACACTAGGATTTGTCCTATCTACTGCTGTTAAGTACTGACACAAATCATTGGTACCGATACTGGCAAAATCTATCATATTTAGTATCTTATCTGCCATAAGCACCATTGAAGGAGTCTCAATCATTATTCCAACCTTTATATTATGGCTAAAGCTAATGTCTTTGGCAATAAGTTCATTTTTGACCTCTTCTAGAATTGCTTTAGCCTTATATATATCATCTACACTGCTAACCATAGGAAACATAATCCAAAGATTTCCAAAAACAGATGCCCTTAAAGCAGCTCGCAATTGAGTTTTAAATATTTCCACATGCTTAAAGCAGAGCCTTAAAGCTCTGTTACCTAAAAAAGGATTATCTTCTTTTTCCATATACAAACAAGGTACAGTCTTATCACCACCTATATCCATGGTTCTAAGTATTACTGGTTTATCTCCATAGACTTCTAATACTTTTTTATAAACACCATATTGTTCTTGTTCAGATGGAAGCTCTTTAGAATTCATATAAAGAAATTCAGTTCTAAATAATCCAATAGTATCTACATATTGCTCTTGTTTTTCTAGCTCTTGGTCAAGTCCTCCAATATTTAGACCTATCTCTATTTTTATCTCATCCTTTGTTAAAGCAGGTTTATTAAGATAGTCTTTCATAATTTCTATATAGGAATTATGTTCATTTATCTTTTTTTTGTATTCTAAAATATGTTTTTCACTAGGATTTCTAATAATCTCACCTTTAAATGCATCTACAATCAACAATTCTTTCTCAGAAAAAATAGACATAGCATCTTCAACCCCTAAAATAGCAGGAATCCCAAAGCCCCTTGCAAGAATTGCTGTATGAGAGGTGTTTCCACCAATTTCATTAATAATAGCTAGGACATTTTTTCTATCTAATCTAGCTGTATCTGAGGGTAATAAATCATGGGCAAGTAGAATAAGAGGTTCTTGTAAATTGTCTAAACTACAATTGTCCACATGAAACCATTCATTGATAAGCCTATTGCGAACATCCAATAAGTCTGCAGCTCTTTCTCTTATTAAGGCATTTCCACTTTTTCCTATAAGTTGAATATATGTTTCAAAGGTTGTATGAATTGCCCAATCAACTCTATATTTTTGAACCTTTATGCAGGTTTTAATATCCTCTATTAGCACTTCATCTTCTAAGATATTTATATGGGCTTCAAAAATCTTGCTCTTATCTTCGTCTTCTTGCTTTAAAGATTCAATGATTTTATTTAGCTTTTCTTTACTCTTTTTACAGATATCGTTATAGCTATTTAGGTTCTCATCTATATCTTCATCTTTTATTATGTTTTTTGTAATTTCAGGCTGAATTGGCTGGTACCTAAATACCTTACCTATTGCATAACCTTCTGAAACTCCATTCCCCTTATATCTCATCTTTACCACCCCTTATTATAGCTCTTCAATAGAAGCACTTATCCATAGCTTTTAAAGCTTTAGCTATACCTTCGTTATCATTTGAAGCTGTATGATACATGGCTATCTTTTTAAGATTTTCACTAGAATTGGCCATGGCCACATTCATTCCCACCAGCTTAAAAATACTTATATCATTATCGTAGTCACCAAAGGCACATATTTCTTCCAATGGGATATTATAATAGTCTGCTACCAGCCTTATGCCATTTCCTTTGCTTGTTCCTTTAGCAGTTATTTCAATACTATTGGCCATGCTGTATGTATATTGAAACCCTTCATTTTCATCCAAATATCTTTGCAACATGATAAACTGCTCTTTTGTTGGTGTAAGCACAATGACCTTGTAAGCTCTTAGGTACATATAATCAAATTCATGATTATGTATAGTAATATATTCTGATTGGCTTTTGCCATATTGTTTGCTAATTTTATTGTATTTGTCCAAAATAGGAATCCTGGGATTATCTTTAGTATAGTATAAAAACCTATTTGTCTGAACTGTATAGTGTAGTTGAAATTTTTTACAATAATCACATAGCTTTAGTAGGTTACCATCTGTTAAAGGTTTACTAAATAAAATTTGATTATCTGCATTATTGACAACAATCGATCCATTTCCTGCCACATATGGTCCTTTAATACCCAGGATGTTTGCGTAAGATTTCAACATGGGAGGAACTCGACCGGTTGATAAGGTAACCTTTACACCTCTTTTCATTACATCTTGAATTGCAGATATTGTTGACACACTCATGTTTGAATCACTATTCAGTAAGGTTCCATCAATGTCAAATGAAAGTAAAGATATTTTTCGATTAACATTTTGTATCATTCTTCTCTCCTAAAATCTACACTCATGTTTCTCTAAAATATGGGGTGCAATGAAGCAAAGCGTGAATGCCTTAAAGCACCCCTTATTTCATCTGACTTACCTAATAGGCTAAGAATTCTTTGGGATTCTCTATAAAAATCCTTTGAATAACTTCATCGGATATCCCGTAATCCTTCATTAAACTAGGCAAATGTTTTGGTACAAACTCTAGACCTGGCTCTCCACCATAGGCCTGTAAGTAGGATGCACGACCCCAATCTCCACCAATCATTATCCTGTTTTCATAGCCTTGTTCACTTAAGGCTTTAACAAGATTCATAGTGTCAGATAAAGGATGATACTTAACCCGTGCAACACAGTCATATTGCACATAAACACCTGTCTTTAAAACTTGTTGATGATAGACTAAATCTGCATTTCTATCCAAATGTCCAATACAAATTTTGCTGGGCTCAACCCCTTGAGAAATAAATAGATTTGCTTGTTCAACTCCCATTGTACCAACATGTGTGTGGGTCTTAATGGGTATATCTGTTTTTAGATTAACTCTAGCAACAGTTTTCATTAGCTTTTCTTCTAAGGGTGTTATTTGGTAGTAACTACTACCTGCTTTAACTAGACCTGGAAGAACATCAGAATGTTTTGTAAAAGGTCCACAAAAGTCATTTACTTCAATTCCCTTTTCCACCTCTGATGTAACAATTTCAACCAATTGATCTAGGCTATACTTGTTCACAAAGTGGGCCTTGTCATAGAGTTTTCCACGATGAAAGCCTGTAACAGCAATAACATGAACATCTGAATCTTTTGCAATCTCTTTTAGCTCTTCTATGCCTCTACCCAAGCCAATAGGTTGCATATCTACAAGAGCCTTCCCTCCTGCTTTAGCATATCTTTGTAACTCTTGACGGGATTTCTCTATATCATCAATGGCAAAGTCTTTATCTTCTAAAACTTCCATCCCGCCCTTTTTCCATAGATGATTATGAATATCAGTAAAACCTAGTTCATCAGGATTAATTTGTCCATAAACTGTTTTTATTGTTTTCATAAAGTTTTTAACTCCTTATCTTTTATGCAACACCGGGTCTACCGAAAATTAATCTTAAGATTCCTACAATTCCTAACCATAAAGTACTCCAATCAGAATGACCTGGTACATATCCGAAATTGAGAAGTGCTGCTAATCCTGCGCTACCGCAGATTACTACTATACCTAAAATAAATGTTGTTACCATTGTGCCTTTCCAACCCCCTGTTGAATTGGCAAAAACTCCTAGTGTACAACCACCAAAGAATAGTGGAATAACGCTTGGAATGGCTATAACGCTTGCTCCAAAGGCTGCCAAAATTCCTACGCCTACAAATTGTCCTACCACTGTGCAAAGAAAACCTAACATTGCTGCGGTTGGTGCATAGGACCAGAAAATGGGGCTATCAACAGCTGCGATTGCGCCTGGTACCAATTTGTCTGAAAATCCTTTAAATGATGGTATAAGTTCGTTTAAGAACATACGAACACCTGCAAGTAGTACATAAACACCTACAGCCATGGTAAATCCTTGATTTATACCATACATAATATAGTTCATGCTACCAGCCTTTTGTGCTACTATTTCTGGACCACTAATAATAACTATAGCTAGGTAAATAACCCCCATTATAATACTATATGAAACTATTGAATCTTTGAAAATTGATAACCAGTTTGGTAATTTAAGATTTTCTGCACTATCTTCTTTCTTACCGAAAAGCTTTGAAAGTTGAGTTGCAATAATTCCCGATACACATAGGTTATGTCCAAGTGTAAGAGGAGTGTCTCCAAGTAATGGATTTAAGAACTTCCTTAATAAGTAAGGGAATAACCACCAATAAACTGCACAAGCTAATGAAGCTGTTGCAAATAGGGCTACACCTTGTAAGTTGGTCATTCTGAATATGAAGAAAGTAATAAATGCACTATCACAATACGCAACATGACCGGTCAAGAAGATTGTCTTAATTGGTGTAATTCTAGCAAGAATTAAGTTAATAACCCATGCTGTAATCATAACCATTGCCACATTCCCCATGTTAATAACATTCAGCTCATCGATATATGCATATACTGCTGTCCACATATCTGTGCTGACCCCTTGAATGCCCATTCGTTGGGTGAATATTTGGATAATATTCTCAGATGCTGTTTTTAATTGTCCTGCACCAACACCCAAAATCATCATACCAACGATTGTTTTAATAACTGACACTAAAGTACTCTTTGCATCTTTTTTCTGGAAAATACAACCAATTAACACTACTATTCCCATGAAATATGCTGGTGTTTGGAATATTTGTCCCACAAAAAAGTCTAGAATTCCTTTTAATACTGCCATTTTCCCCTATCCTCCTATTTAATTAAATTTTCCTTTGCTAAAACCTCTAAACCATCCAAATCAAAATAATTTATGACTGGAATTACTATTGCATTCGTTCCGTCTACGGAAGATTGCACTTCTTGTGATAATGCAGCACTTGTAAACACTGCATCTAACTCACTTGCCATCCCTTTGATGCTTGATATATCGAAGACTTCAACCTCAGCATTAACCCCCATACGTTTAAAAACTGAATCTAAATTCATCTTTAACATTAAGCTGCTACCTGCTCCAAAAGTACAACAAACTCCAATTTTATACTCTGCCATATTCGTCCTCCTTTCCCAGAGATATTTCTCTAACATCGCCAATCATCAGAGCATGCACATAGCTTTCACTCAATGACTCTATGAATTCGCTAGTTTCATAACAGTCTATTAGTGTATCCCCTACACACACTAAACCATGATTTTGCAAAAGAACCGCTTTGCGATCCTGAAGATGCTTAATAATTAAGTCATTACATTTATCTGTATTAGGTAATGCAAATGGTGCTATATCTATAGGTCCTCCACAATGGAATTTCATTCCGTATGTTATAAAGGGAAGACCTTTATTTGCTAAGCACAAGGCAGTAGCATATTTTGAGTGGGTATGAATTATAGCTAAGACATCCTTTCTTTCATTGTAGATTTTAAGATGAAAGTAGCTATCTCTTGAAATGGGAGCGTTGCTTCTTACAAAGCTACCATCAGTTTTCATTATGTTTATAGATTCTTCATCAAGAGAATCATATGGGATTTTACTGGGGCTTATCAAAAAAGTATCTTCTGATATGCGATAGGAAATACTCCCCTTATTTACCCCATCTGAAACTAGTTTGTCTTCTTTTAGCTTTTTTGCTATTTCTAAAAGTTCATTGATTTTTTCTCTCATCTGCTATCTCCTCCAACCTGCATAATGTAGTCATAAAGCTCATCAACTGAAGTTACATTCCTCATGAAGGCAATGCTTTCCTCATTTGTTAGTAAGCTAGACAAATCACGTAAGGCACCTAAGTGTGATTTGTTGTCTATAGAGGACAAACCAAACAATAGGTCGACAGGATCATTTTCTTCATGACCAAAAACAACAGGTTCTGCCAACCTTAAAATACTTATACCCACCTTGTGTGAGTACTCTCCACTTCTTGAGTGAGGTAAGGCAATCCCCTTTGATATGACTATGTAAGATCCCATGGACTTAACAGTGTTGACCATGCTTTCAATATATTCTTGTTCAATGCAATTTCCCTTAAGTAATAATTCGCCTGCTTTTCTGACCGAGTCCTCCCAGTCCATAGCATGATAGTCTATTTCTATCATGGCTTTATTGATTACATCTTTTAGCATTAGTTCTTTTTCCTTTCGCGTTTTTAAATTAAAAGATATTGAGTATTTTTCAGAAATACTTTTCAAGAGATTCTCCTGGTCCCGTATGTCACAGTGATCTCCAATAATCTCAAGAAAGTCTTGTACATCAATTACATGTTTTCTACTTTGTGGTCTAAAATATTTTTCCAGTTTTTTCTGGTCATTTTCATTAATAAAGGGATTAACCTTAATTGTTAATTTATCTGTATTTTGCAAATTTAAGGTGGTAACAATATAATTCACATTGTAGTTTCTTAGGGCATTTTCCAACTCATAAAGGGCTATGGTGTCCACCACATTTACATCAAACAAGGTGGTTAAACGAGTAGCTAATAGATTGGAAGTACCTATGCCTGATTCACATACAATTAGCACATTGGGAACACTTTCGCTTCTATTTCTTTGCTTTTCTATCATTGCAATTATATGGATTGTTAAGTAGCCAATTTCATTTTCTGTCAAAACTGTATCTGTCATATCCTCTATGTCTGAGACACTTTTTGCTACAGCATCATAGACATGTTGATATTTTGTATGTATTTCATCTATTAAGGGATTTTTTTGATGGATATTGTATTTCATCCTGTAAATTGCAGGTTGCATATGATAAACCAAATCATGGTACAAGGCTGTATCGTGGGATAAGTCTAGTTCCAATAAGTCTGATACCTTTTGTATAAAGCCACAAACTGCAATTTGTATTTCAGCATAATTATCATTAATACTGAGACATTTAGTATTTACAACATCCGAGCAAAAGAGCCTAAAGGTTAAATATACAATCTCAGTTATTGGAATATTTATGCTTAAGCTCATTGAAATTGTCTTCATAAGATGATTCATTGCTCTAAATTCTTCAGTACAACATATGCTTTCCATCTGGACTGAAGAGACTAGAACAAACTTGTTTCTTTTTATCCGCTCTATAGCTAGTTCAATACAGGAAATAATCATTAAAAAGGAATTTCCAGAAAAATATTTTTTCAAAGATACTGCCAGTCCCTGTACTAGTTCAAAAATTAATTTTGTTTCTTCCAAGGTCTTTCTTTCTTCGTAATAATTGCAGATGCTAGCCCTGTGATATTTTTTTACATCTGCTAGGCTTTCAGCATCACTATTTTTCAAAAAGGTTTTTACTGCATACTCACGAATTGCTATTTCATCACCTTCGAGTATTATTCCATAACGGGAATTTGAATTAAGATAAACAGGTATTCCTGTTAAACTCTCTCTTATCTTTTTTAAGTCATTTAGTATTGTATTTCTGCTAACATTTAGATTTTCAGATATTTCAGATATGGTTGTGTACTCAGTGTTGAATAGGAAATAAAAATAAAGGAGGTCTGCTCTTTCTTCTGGTAATAGTAACTGGCTATCTCTTTTAAGAATAAGACTTTCAATTTTATTCTTCTCCTTGTTGCTATACTGAAATACCATCCCCTTTTTGTATTGATTTAAAATCGGTGGAAGGTCATTTTTCAAAAACTCGTAATTTATGTTTTTCATATCATTTTGAATGGTTCTTACACTGACATTAAAACGCTGAGCCAACTCATTCAAGGTAACTGGCAAATTACTGGTTTTGAGAATTTTTAAAATATTTATCTGTCTACTGTTCATATAAGAGATCCCCCCTAATTAAATCAGGATAGTGCATCTTTAAGCCAAGTATAGCAAACGCAAAACAGCCAGAGAAGAACAAATCCCTTCCACTAAAAGTGAAATCCTTTGTACTACTGCGCTAAATGTCCTTATTCAAAATTTCCGGCATTTTTCAATTTGAGCATTAAAAATCTACCCCAACGATACCTGTAATTTTACACGAATTGGAGTAATTGCGCAAAGATTTTTACTGGTGTTTTGAAAATTTCACAATAACCCTATATAACATTAGTATGTATGAAGAAATACAGGTTGCAAATCCCTTGTATGCTTACCTGTAAAAGGGTCAGAACCGCTGATGGAATGAAAAAAGTATAAAGAACAGGTCCTAGGTGATTCACAGTCTAGTAAGGGAATTTATTAAGTTGTCTTACTACTTAATAAAAGTCTTCTGTAAACTTGTGTGTATATGAAATGTATTCCACAGTTATATCAAAATACTTGCTAATAGAGTCTTTTCTAATAAATTTATTATTCTCAAAAACATTCCTTGAATTCCAGGTAGGATCTATCTTCTTACCGTCTTTGATACAATCTTGCAAATCGGTTTTTATAATGCTCTTTATTCCAAACAGCCCTAAAACCCTTGATATAAGGGTTTTGGATGATTTATATGTAGTTAAGACATTAAGATTTTAATGGTTAATTAATAAATATCATTCCTATAACCTATGCTCTCTCCCCTCTCGTTTATATTTTTGAACACCCCTCTCCTATCCCTTTTTTAAATAATTAAAAAGTATAGGCAAAATTAAAATGTTCTTTATAGCCTGTATTATACTTGATTCACCTAGGTTTAACCACCAGATTATAATAATTTTAATTTGAAACACTATGAAAATACAGTATACTTATCTTGTAGCTTTATTTTTATTCTAACTGGAGGAAGTTAAATGAGAGAAAACGAATGGACAAATAGTATCAAAGTAATGCTACAATCAGCTAATCTTGCTGATAATATTTATTTCGATACTTTAAATAAGGTTCCCTATGCACAGGAAATTCTATCCTATGATTTAGAATTTAAAAAAGGGAAAGAGCATACAATGGCTTTTGAAACTGATTTACTTATTTACGAGAAAGAAGAATCCATAAAGCCGCGTATCATCATTGAATCTAAAATTAATAATATTTCGACTCATGATGCTATTACATATAGCTATAAGGCTCAGACCCATAAAAATGTAACCCCATATATCAGGTATGGAATTATGCTAGGAAACAGAAAGCACTACCCTTTACCTGGTAGATTATTTAGGCATGGTACTAACTTTGATTTTATGATTAGTTTTAAAGATTTTGTTTTATCTAATACTGAGAAGTTGGCATTTATAGAACTTGTTAAAAAAGAGATTTCTTATTCACAAAAGATTGAAGAAATGATTTATGAGAGTCGCAATAAAGACAGGAAACATTATTATATTTTACAAAAAGAGCTACGACTTGAAGAAATGTAGTTCCAAAAAATCGTATTTATAGTGGATAACAGAAAGTTGATTGATGACATCAAGACTGTATTAAATTTTTTCTTAAAACTAGTCATTAATCGGGATTTAATTTACTTGAAAAAACAATGCCCTTATGTTATAATTATATTGTTGAATGGAGGGATTAGTATGCATGGTGGAAACAGAAAAGGTGCTGGTAGAAAAAGCACTTCAAATAAAAAACAGCCTGTAACAATTTATTTAAATAGTCAAGAAAAAAAGTTTATTGAAGATGCACCATTGCCCGACTGTGCTAGTTTTTCTGAAAAATGTAGGAGGTTACTTGAAATGGGTATTGATAAATTAGAATCTAAATTTAGCCGAGATATAAATGAAATAACTTATATCGATTTATTCAGTGGGCTAGGCGGTATAAGAATAGGCTTTGAGCAAGCACTTAATGAAGTTGGATTAAAAGGGAAATGCGTGTTTTCATCTGATATAAAACCTTCTGCAATTAAATCGTATAAGGTTAACTTTGGAGAAAATCCAGAGTGTGATGTAACAAAAATAGAGCCTACCAAGCTACCTGACTTCGACTTTTTATTAGCTGGTTTTCCCTGTCAAGCATTTTCGCAAGCAGGGCTGGGTCTAGGTTTCCAAGACACTAGGGGAACACTCTTTTTTGATATTGCTAAAATTTTATTAGCAAAAAACCCAACTGGCTTTGTTTTAGAGAATGTAGAAGGTCTTGTACACCACGATAAAGGTAGAACTTTTAAAATCATTCAAAAAACACTTAAAGATATGGGTTATTTTATACAATCCAAAGTTTTAAACGGAAAGGATTTTGGATTAGCCCAGTCGAGGAATAGAATCTATATTATTGGTCTTAAGAATATGGAAGTACAAGAATTGGCTGGATTTACTAAAATAACAGCTGTGCTCGGTGATATTATAGATGAATCTATCCCACCTATACAGACTGATTTTACTAAAAAGCTACTATCACATTATAAAATAGAAGAAATCTACGGAAAAGCTATAAAGGATAAACGTGGTGGCAGCAATAACATCCACAGTTGGGATATTGGATTAAAAGGCGAGATAAATAAGGAACAGAAAGATCTACTAGAACTATTGTTAAGACAAAGAAGAAATAAGAAATGGGCAGATATAATAGGTATAAAGTGGATGGATGGTATGCCATTAACGACAAATATGATATCTTCATTTTACCCCCATCCTGAACTGCAGACATTACTAGATGATTTGGTTTCTAAAGGATATCTTGCTTACGAACACCCAAAACAGCTAGTAAATAATAGAAGAGTACCAGACACATCACTGGAAAAAGGATATAATATTATTACTGGTAAGCTTTCTTTTGAGTTTACTAAGATACTTTGCCCAAATGACGTGACTCCTACAATAGTTGCAACAGATGTTCATAAACTAGCAGTACCCGTTAATAATGGAATTCGTGCTTTAACCGTAGATGAAGGGCTTAAATTATTTGGTTTCCCAGACAATTACCAGCTTGATTTTCTGAAAGAAAGTGAGGCCTTTGACCTGCTAGGGAATACGGTCTGTGTACCAGTTATAAAAGCAGTATCTGAAAAATTATTAAAATCATATCTAGAATCCAAAAATAATATAGAATGTGTGGCACAAGATAAAATGGCACTATAGGTTATAATGCCATTTTATTTATTTTTTAATAGGAAAGCACCTTTTTAAGCCATTCATCTGCTGTAAAAGCCATAGCAGGATTTGGAAATATTTTAAAAGCTTCTTTAACTGCGTATATAAACTCATTTTTATTTTTAAAACTTTTACTTTCATCCAGTTTAAAATTAAAAGGACGCATTGCATGCGGTTGACCTCTTTTTACCTGTAAACCTATAGGGTACTTTGTTGAAGGAGATGTGATTTCCCAAATATGCTTAAGATAAACCCTCTTTACGATAAATCCCTGAGAAAACCCATCATCCATTGGTTGGTATCCTAAAACAAAGTAATGAGCATCTAATTTCCCTGGACTCTCATATGTTGTAGCTAGGAAACTCCAAAAATTGGCTAGGTCAAAAGCAGGTGAATTATTATAGTTCCACGCTTTAACCTCAACATCATGGCTAACATCCCCAAATATGGCCACAAAGTCTGGGAAGGCTTGAGTATTGTCTCCCTCCCTTATATCAACACCTAAATGTTGAAACCAATTAGGCAACCATTCCTGTAAACAATTGCCTATAACATCATTACCAGAATAAACATGGGTCTTATTTGCGAAATTAATTGTAATTGTTCCGTGTTGTTCCTCGAGTCTATTTTTAGTTACTAGAAACAATTCTTCTAAATTTTCAATTTTCATATAATCCTCCTATTATTTTTTTATTAACTTCATTATTTCTTCAAGTTCACAATTCAACACTTCGCATATTTTTGCTAATACACTCTTATTATGTTTGCTCCTTTCTTTATCTTTTTCTGTAAACATATGAACTATCATTGAAATCTTAAGGTTTAAAATTTGTTTATCAAAACTTATCTTATTAATTAAGCTGCGATATATATATTATTTGGTTATAGTACCTTCTTTTATATGGTAATCAATATGATTCTCTTTACAAAAATCAATTACTTTTTGAGCCTGTTCATTATAAAATTTCTTATGTTCTTTATATCCTGTAATTTCTTTGTTATAGTTGGTGCGCCCAAAAATTATCTTATCTACAAAGCTTACCCTTTCAAGAATCTCATTAATATCTTGTGTAAGGATATTGGGGGTAGGGTATGGTTCAATGCTAACCCAAGTTTTAAACCCAGAATTATGAACAACCCTTAAGGATTCCAGGCGTTCTAGGTATGGTGATGCACCTGGCTCTGCCTTTATTCTATATTCCTCATCAAGCGAAATTAAAGTTATTCCATACTCATTTTTCTTGGAGTATTCCGTTAGTTCTATAGGTAATAGACCTTTAGTAAGAACCGAGCATCTTATTCCAGCATTATTCAGCTTCTCTATAACCTGTAAGCTTAACTCTTTAATATCAGTATATCCGTACATAAAAGGATCTGTAGTAAAACAGAGATGAAGTATTGATATCTTATCTTTAAATTTAGGTATTTCTTTGTCTAGTAGCTCTAGCGTATTTTCCACAATTACTGGTTCTATCCAATCTTCATAAGATTTTATAACACCAAATCTTTTTTTTAATAAAAACGCATAGCAAGGATATTTACATCCATGTGAACATCCTTGTATATGGTTCATGGTATAGTCCCCGTATTCTACATTTGTTTTATATATCAAGGATTTTCTATATATGTATTTCTTTACTTTGCTCATGACAGCCACCTTATTTCTATTTTTTTACCTTTACCTTCGGTCATAAATGTTGAAGGTTTACCTTTTTTGGTAATTTTAGGGGTTCTAATAATATCAATTTTACCTTTACCTCCTAATTCTTTAACAATACTTCTAACTATATTAGTACTGCAAATTGCTCCATATTCAACGAAGAAGTTTGCAAAAGCTTCATTTAATGATATCTTTTTTTCATATTGCCTAAAATGCTTAGTTACCTTTTCTTTAATTTCCTTTTCATCAATTATTCTATTTTCACAGTTTTCTTCCCAAAGAGATATTTGCCCGCAATTTTGTATATCCTGTATCATTTGCCACCTATTATGTATATTATCAACCATTATTAAACATCCGTCTGCATGGTTTGTTGCATGAATCATTCTATATTTAGGCCGTTGCCCCCTTTTAACCCGAAGGGGCATATTTAAGACATAATCATAACTTTGGCTTAACCGCTTACAATACTGCTCCGCAAAAGTACTTTCTGCTTGGTATCCATCAATTTTATTCTTTTTATATTCTTCAACTATTACCTGCCAATAATCCCCACCTGCAATTTCATTTAGTTCCTTAATAGATTTTTCCGAAGCATTCATTTTAGTTGGGTTATATTCAATAAGATCCTCAAATATGGAAGCATTATCATATTTAGCACCTAAAGCATTGCAAGCCTCCCTAAAAAAACCAAAGGAGTTCATATTTATTAATAATTCTATTGAGTTAAAGTTATAATTAGCAAAGTTATCAAAATAGGAACACTTTAATGCTTTTATCCCATATGGGTCAATATACAAAAACACATTACATCCATCTTTTGTTGATAACAAATTTTCTATTTCCTTTTCATAATCCCCAGCAATAACATTTATACTTGGATAGCCTTCTAAATTTTTAGTCAGTTCTGCTGCATAATTTAAATCAATAAAATTTGCATTTATTACCCTTCTGTTAGTTTTACTTTGTTTTACACACTCAGTAATTATGTCCAAGGCTATTATTGGCGAGCCTGGCTGTCCATCATCAAATTTTCCTTTTCCAGCAAAACAATCCACATAAACAAGTGGCTTGTATGTGTGAAGAATCTTTGATATATAGGGCTTAAAATAACATCCTAAAAGCTCATCCTTAACTTCAGACCATACCTTTTTCTCTTTGAAAAAATCATCATTTTTCTTCGCCATATTCTTCTCCTTTCAAAACCCTATATTAATCGTAATCTTCAAAATATCCCTAACTCATACTCCCTATATTCACATCTATATTTACTTGTTAAAAAGTATCATTTTGTTAGTATTGTTGTCATTCTTTCATTTAATCCCGCTCTATCTCCATAATATCCTCTAATTCACAATCCAATGCCTTACATATCTTAAGCAATACATCAGTTCCAATGTTAGCCCCTCTTCCAAGCTTGGCCATAGAAACTGTACTAATACCTGCTGCTTCTATTAAATCTTTCTTTTTCATGTCCTTATCAATTAGAAGTTTCCAAAGTCTTTTGTAGCTTACTGACATATTATCACCTCGCTTAATTTCCAATTATATCACAAAAATTATAAGTACACAATTTTAATATGCAAATGCAAAATAAGAATTTATTGAGATAAAAATTATATATGTTATAATTTACATATATACCATTATGGCAAATGAAAATATAGAAAGTGTTACTCTCACATTAAATGGAGGTGTTTTATAGTGCGATGGGACAAAGCTGAGATTCCCCATAAAGGATGGCAATATATAGGTGTAGAAGATTTAGGGGAACATGCGGAAGCTGGAGGACTCATAGATTATGAGCAATGCGAGATGTGTGGAAATGAAAGGATTCGCTATGTTCATCTGTTGGAACACCCAGATTATAATGGCGAGATACGTGTAGGGTGTGTATGTGCATCTAAAATGATAGATGATTATATTGACCCTAAAGAATCTGAAAGAGAGCTGAGAAATCGAGCAAATCGTAAAATCAACTTCATGAAACGAGAGTGGCGTTTTAAACCAGATACAGGTAACTACACTCTCCGATATAAAGGCAACTATATTACCATAATGAAAAGTAAGTTTAACTCCAATTGGGGTGTTATCTTTAAAGGTGAATACCTATGGGATTATAATGGGAAAAAGATTACAGATCTTCATTCTGCAAAAAATGTAGCGTTTAATTTGTTTGATGAATTGTATGAGTCTCGAGAGCAAATACAGCCACATTGGGATGGGGAGCGTTGGATCTATTATTAATATTCCTATTATAGATTAATGGTTATTGTAGGATAGGAGGATTACTTATGGCGAATACTCGATCATTTACAGAATACGTGGCAAAGACTTTTGACAATCAATTCTGGGCAGCAGCCGAGACGTATCTAAGGGAAAATATAGAAACATTAGATATAGAGTTATATAAAATTCGTAAGGCTGGAGAACCAGAAATTGCTGATGTTAAGGTCGAATATGTATGGGTTGATGATTTGCCAGAAATGAAAATCCAGTTTGATGTGGCTTTATCAGTAATGTTCGAAATTCCAGAGACTCACCGCCATTATGATGATTCGGAAGAGAAGACAGTATGGCTAATGGTTCGTTGTTCTGGTGATATTGGATGTAATTTAGAAGACTTTGATATTTTTGAGGTGTCCTCATATACAGGAAAAAATCGTGCCAAAAACCCTTTAGATGATTCCCTTGTCCCTTATATCCCTTATGAAAGGCTCGATGAAGTGGCTACATCGTTTCTTGAAGAATTTTATCCCGAGGCCCTTAAAATTACTCAATATGGACAAGACCCTATTTGGGTTGACCCTAATATTCTTACTGAGAGATTAGGATTAACAATAAAAAATCAGCGAATAAGAGAGGATGCATCAGTATTTGGACAAATTTACTTTGTAGATACTGAAGCTGAAATGTATGACTCTAATACTCAAAATAATGTAATAATGAAGATTGAAGGAAAAACTATTGTAGTTGATCCCTATATGTACTTACTTAGGAATCTAGGGTCTGTTAATAATACAATAATACATGAGTGTGTCCACTGGGTAAAACACAGAAAAGTATTTGAATTGGAAAAATTATATAATGCAGCAGCCTCTCACATAAGCTGTGAAGTAAAAGGTGGGGCAATCTCAACAATATCTAAAAAATCTACAGAGTGGATGGAAAAGCAAGCGAACCAATTAACACCACGTATACAAATGCCAGCAGAACCTTTTAGAATAAAAGCCAATCAATATATAGCAAAATTTATGCGTGAATCAAATGCTAGGCATACAGTAGATGTTATGGAAAAGGTTATTACAGCATTGGAGACTAGCTTTGCAGTATCCAAGCAGGCTGCCAAGATCAGGCTTGTAGAGTTAGGCTTTGAAGAGGCCATTGGTACATATACATATCTTGATGGTCATTATGTAAAGCCTCATGGTTTTCGCAAAGGAGCCATTAAGATAAATCAAACATTTTCTTTAAGTGCCCAGGATGCAGCCATTGAAAGGTTTGTTAATCCTGAGCTTCGAGAACTGACAGCTAATGGTGATTATCTTTTTGTGGATAATCATTTTGTATATAATGCACCTCTTTATGTAGAGTATGATGAGAGTGGAAGGCTAGCCTTAACAGGGTATGCCCGCTCTCATATGGATGAATGTTGTCTTGTTTTTGACATGAGAATCACTAGTAATATTGAGAATATTTATCATACGGCATGTTTCTTAAATCGTGAAGCAAGTGATATTACATTTGAAATAAAATATCATAATGGATTTCAAAATGCTCCCCAAGAAAGACAAATAGCCATGAGAAAAAAGCAACAGGAAGAGTATATAGCAATTCGTAAGAAAATGACGGATGATCCAGAACAATGCATGGAGCTACTCCTAGGGTGGAGAAATATGTCATATACTGATTTAGGTTTAGAAATAGACCGTGATCCAAAAACAATAAGTAGGACAGTCAAAGGTTTAACATCGCCAAAGGTTGAAACAGCAGCTCTTATATGTTTTGGACTTCATCTGCCACCTATTATTAGTGAAAAATTGATGTCGGTATTGCAATGTCCTCTAAATCAAATTGATATAAACCATCAATGGATTAAAGAAGCCTTAAATCTTAAATACCCTGAACCATTATGGGCAGTTCAAGAATATCTTTCCCAATATGGAGTAGAAATTTAAAAATATTTTATTAAAAAACGGACACGCCATGTCCTGTCTTTAATAGATTACCTAATAGACTTTTAAAAAATTAAGAGTCTATTTTTTATGCCTGAATAGTAAGGTTAAACTTTTTAATTGAAAAATAGGTAAAGCATAAAATTTATATAGACCAGTATGTAAAGGTTAAAATAATAAAAAGAAATTACCGCAACCTGCCCCGTAAACAATCAAAGAGCGAGTAGTCGGAGTTATCTATGAAGCCTAAATAAGGCAAAATAGATGGCTCCGACTTTTTTGTTTTTATGGGACATAGCGTGTCCATTTTCAAAGAAATATTCGTGATATATCTATTAGTAAGCAAGT
>CAZLVL010000020.1:0-39372 GCA_964563155.1 uncultured Clostridiaceae bacterium
AATCTTGCATTTATGTTATTGTATTAATACTGGAATTTACTTTTGCAATTTACCAAAGAAAGTTGAGGGGTGAATATATGTTGTATCCAATGAAATTTGAACCTGTTTTTAAAGATTATCTCTGGGGAGGAAATGAACTAGAAAGATTTAATAAGTTTTCAGATGCATCTGTTATTGCAGAAAGCTGGGAAGTTTCTGCCAATAGAGATGGTATGAGCATTATCTCCAATGGAGAGTTAAAGGGCTCTAGTTTGGAAGATGTTTTTAAGTGGTTTCCTAAGGATTTGTGTGGCATAGGGTCACATAAACAATTTCCTTTGTTGATAAAATTTATAGATGCTAAGTTACCTTTATCTGTACAAGTACATCCAGATGACACTTATGCCTTTCAATATGAAGGTGGTTCTTTAGGTAAAAGTGAAATGTGGTACATAGTAGATGCAAAACCTGGAGCCAGGTTGGTTTATGGTCTTAAAGAGGGAGTTAGTAAGGAGGATTTTTCTAAAGCAGTGGAAGAAGGAAAAATCTCAGATACCCTAAATTATGTTGAAGTAAAAAAAGGTGATTGGATAAACATACCAGCAGGTTTAGTTCATGCTATTGGTGAGGGGATAATTGTGCTTGAGATTCAACAAAATTCCAATATCACCTACAGGGTTTATGACTATGATAGAAAGGATGCTCATGGAAATACTAGAGAGCTTCATATAGATAAGGCTATGGATGTTATAGATTTTGATGGGGATAGCATACCTATAAGTCAGTTTGTAAAGTTCTCTTCTAAAAACTATCTTGAATACAACAAGTATTTTGCTGTTGAAGTGGTGGAAAGTAAAGATTCATATACAACTGATACTGATTTAGCTTCTTTTCATACCTATACTGTTTTAGAAGGATCTTTTGAGGTGGAAGGGGTCTTAGTGGAAAAGGGAGAAACAGTGCTAATTCCAGCCTCTATGGAAGAATATACATTAAGAGGAAGCTTTTTTGCTATAAAAAGTTTTGTTCCAGACATAACAAGAAGGTTTGTCTGTTAATTAATACCAAAAACCATGATATTCTCTATTTCTCAAGAGAAAGGGGGATTTTCGTGGAAAATTGAACTTGAATATGATATTTTTATGTAGTAAAATACAACAGCATTGATCCTTGCCCCTTCGGAGGGGGCCATTAGACCAGAAGGAGGTAGAAAGATGAACCAATACGAGACAATTTTTATTATTGATTCTACATTGGAAGATGAAGTTCAAAAGAGCATAATTGAAAAACTAATCGGTCAAATGACTGATAATGGCTGTCAAATTGATGAAGTTGATGAATGGGGAAAGAAAAAACTAGCTTATCCTATTGACTTTAAGACTGATGGCTATTTTGTTTTAGTTACTTTTAAAGCTCAACCAGACTTTATTTCCGAACTTGAAAGATTGTACAGAATCACTGAAGGCGTCTTAAAAGGCCAAACAATCAGACTATAGGAGGAGACTATGAATAAAGTCATGTTATTAGGAAGACTTACAAAAGATCCCGAGATAAGAACAACAGCTACCGGTACATCTGTTGCGTCATTTTCTTTAGCAGTAAACAGAAGGTTTGCTTCAAAAGATTCACCGCAACAGGCTGATTTTTTTAATATTACAGCATGGCAGCATCAAGCTGAATTTGTTAATACATATTATAGAAAAGGATTACAGGTTGTAGTTATAGGTAGACTGCAAAATAGAAGCTGGGAAGGACAAGATGGCATTAAAAGATATGCTACTGATGTCGTCTTAGAAGAAACATATTTTGCAGACGGCAGAAAAGATTCACAAGGCAATGACCAAGGAAGGACCGATGCAGGAAATGATGTGGACTTTACCCACGTTGATATTTCCGAAGATGATACATTGCCATTTTAATTTGATCAAATTGAAAGGAGCGACTGATAATGGATCGCATGGATAAAGACGATAGAAAAGATTTCAAATACAGAAGGCCAAGAAAAAAAGTTTGCCAATTCTGTGCGGATAAAAGCGATAGTATTGATTATAAAGATATTAACACTTTGAAAAAATACATTTCCGAAAGAGGGAAAATTCTTCCTAGAAGAGTTACTGGTACCTGTTCTATGCATCAAAGAGAACTTACCACATCCATCAAACGCGCAAGACAAATTGCACTTTTGCCTTACGTAGCAGATAAATAAATAAGAGCGAAAGCTCTTTTTTTGTTTGACACTAAAGGTGTATAATGTTAATATACCCAAGGACCCTTAGGCAACGTTTATGGACACTCCGACCTTATACTTTGCTTATGGTGATATATTAAAAGGAGAAAAACTATGGAAAAAGACAAAAAGACAGACATTATTTCAAAATTTAGATTGCATGAAGGAGATACAGGATCACCTGAGGTGCAAATCGCAATTTTGACAGAAAGAATTAACCACCTTAATGAACATTTAAAATCTCATAAGAAAGACCACCACTCAAGAAGAGGACTTCTAAAAATGGTTGGTAAAAGAAGAGGATTACTTAACTATCTTATGAAGGAAGACATTGAAAGATATCGTAATATTATTAAGGAATTAAATTTAAGAAAATAGGACAAATACGGCGATTTTCGCCGTTTTGTATATATCCGGCGGTATTTCCTTAAAAACCGAGATTAAAGTCCGAAAGCGTAACGGGTTTTAATATCTGTTTTTCAAGTGGAATATCTCCGGCAAAGTTAAAGGAGATAAAAAATGTACGAACAACACAAAAAACACGTAATCACTTATGCAGGAAAAGAGATGCTTATTGAAACTGGTAAATTTGCCCAATTAGCTAATGGTTCTTGCATGGTAAGATATGGTGACACAGTGGTATTATCCACGGTTACCGCATCAAAAGACCCTAGACCTGGAATAGACTTTTTTCCTCTTAGTATAGACTATGAAGAAAAGATGTATTCAGTAGGTAAAATTCCTGGAAGCAGAAACAGAAGAGAAGGCAGACCATCAGATGCAGCTATATTAGTATCTAGATTGATTGACCGTCCAATGAGACCACTTTTTCCTGATGATATGAGAAATGATGTGGTCATTGTCTGTACCGCACTTTCAGTAGAACAAGACAACCAACCACAATTAGCTGCCATGATTGGCGCTTCTTTAGCAACAGCTATTTCTGATGTTCCTTTTAATGGACCAGTAGCTGCAGTTGCAGTAGGCTTAGTTGATGGCAAAATTGTACTAAACCCAGATTCAGAACAAAGATTAAATTCTCATATGTATGTTACTGTTGCTGGAACCAAAGAAAAGATTTGTATGATTGAAGCTGAAGCTAAGCAGGTTCCTGATGATTTAATGTTTGAAGCTATTATGACAGCTCATGAAGAAATCAAAAAGGTTTGTATGCAAATAGAAGATATTGCTAAAGAAATTGGTAAGGAAAAGTTTTCTTATGAATCTTCAGCAGTACCCAATGAAGTATATCTAGAAATTGAAAAAGCAGCTTATGAGCAAATGAAAACAGCTGTTTTAGCAGTGGATAAAAGAGATAGAGATGAAAAGTTAAGTGTACTTAAGGCTGAACTTGATAATAAGTTTGGTGAAAAGTATGAAGATCACCCTAGTTACATTCCTGATGCCATTGACATACTTGAAAGAAAAGTAGTTAGAGCTTATCTGCTTAAAGACAAAAAAAGAGTTGATGGTAGAAGATTAGATGAAATCAGACCTCTTTACAGTGAAGTAGCAGTTATGCCAAGAACTCACGGTTCAGGTCTTTTCCAAAGAGGACAAACTCAGGTTTTAACCACAGTTACCTTAGGTGGAATGAGAGATGTATTACCCTTAGAAATTTTAGATGAAAATGAAACTGAAGATAGATACATCCATCACTATAATTTCCCATCCTATTCAGTAGGTGAAGCAAGACCTTCAAGAGGTCCTGGAAGAAGAGAAATTGGTCATGGAGCTTTAGCTCAAAAAGCCTTAGAAGGAGTTATGCCTTCAGAAGAGGACTTCCCATATGCAATTAGGGTAGTTTCAGATGTTCTAATGTCCAATGGTTCTACTAGCCAAGGAGCTGTATGTGGAAGCACCCTAGCTCTTATGGATGCAGGCGTTCCCATTTTGGCACCAGTTGCAGGAATTTCCTGTGGTCTAGTTACAGATGAAGAAGGAAGCGATGACTATGAAATGATGATAGACATTCAAGGAATTGAAGACTTCTTTGGAGATATGGACTTTAAAGTAGCTGGAAGCCATCAAGGAATCACAGCTATTCAAGTAGACATTAAGACCGACGGATTAAGCCCTGAAGTTATTAAAAAAGCTTTTGACATTACTAGAAAAGGTAGAATACACATTTTAGATGAAGTTATGTTGAAGGTAATTGATAAACCCAGAAAAGAATTGTCACCTTATGCACCAAAGATTATTTCCATGACCATTAACCCAGAAAAGATTAAAGATGTTATTGGTTCAGGTGGTAAGGTTATAAATAGGATTATTGATATGACCGGAGTTAAGATTGATATTAATGATGATGGTACTGTTCATATTTTAACCTTAGACCAAGAGTCTGGAGATAAGGCTGTATCCATTATTAATGGTATAGTAAATGATTTAGAACCAGGCATGATTTTTGAAGATGCAGTGGTAACCAGATTAATGGACTTTGGAGCCTTTGTTGAACTAGTGCCTGGTAAAGAAGGTCTAGTACACATCTCTCAAATAGCCAAAGAGAGGGTTGAAAAGGTAAGCGATGTCCTATCGGTAGGAGATCTAATAAACGTTAAAGTAGTTGAAATAGACAGGCAAGGAAGGGTTAACCTTTCTAGAAAAGCCTTGTTATAAACCAATACCCGGTTTTTCCGGGTTTTTTTAAATATGCTAGAAGTAAGATATCTTTCCAATAAGATGCCGGTGGTCTTGGAACAAACTCCATCGGACAACATAATAAGTATAGGAATATTTGTAAAAGCGGGAAGCAATTATGAGACTTTATCCACTAGAGGTATGTCTCATTTTGTTGAACATATGCTTTTTAAAGGTACAACAAGTAAAAGCGCAAAGGATATTGCAATCATATCTGATAGGATTGGAGGCATGCTAAATGCCTACACAGGAAAGGATATGACCTGCTTTTACATCAAAACCACCTCTGACAACCTATCTATTGCTTTAGAGCTAATGGCAGATATGGTTTTAAATTCAGAAATGGATCCTTTTCAAATTGAAAATGAAAAAAAGGTAATAATTGAAGAGATAGCCATGTATGAAGACTCACATGAGGATTATGTCCATGAAAAACTAGAAGAAAAGGTCTGGGAGGGCAATAGCTTAGCCTTTCCAATACTGGGTCTTTATGAGACTGTATCTAGTTTTAATGAAGCTTCTTTAAAAGACTTCATAAATGAATTTTATCTTTCTCAAAATACTGTTATTTCTGTTTCAGGCTCCTTTGAGACTCATTCAATCCTCTACCTCTTAGAGCACTTTTTTGCTAATTACAAGACAGGTGTTAGCTTAAAGACACAAAATCAAGAGATGGCAACCTTTAAGCCCATAACAAGTGTTAAAAGAAGAAAGGCAGAACAAGCCTATCTGTCCATGGCTTTTGAAGGAGCCCTATATGATAGCGAGGATAGATATCCATATGCTCTTTTGTCTGGAGCCTTAGGCCAAAGTATGTCATCTAGACTATTTCAAGTTATTAGAGAAGAAAAAGCCCTAGTTTACAACATAGGTTCAACCAATGAGTTTTATCAAACAGGGGGTATCTTCAATATTTATGCTGGATCTTCTCCTGAGAAATATGAGGAGATGATAGATAGTATTGGAGAAATAATTATGGATGTATATACCAAGGGCTTAAGTATAGAAGAAATACAAAGAAGTAAAGACCAAATTTTGTGTAGTATGCTTTTGGGTATGGAAACAACCGACTCCATAATGATGTCCAACGGTCGAAATATGCTTTTAAGGGGTAGGCCTTTAACCAGAAAAGAAGCTATAGAAAGGGTTGAAAAGACTACCAAAGAAGATGTGGACCGTATTGTTAAAAAGTATTTAGATTGGGATAAAAAAGCAGTTTCTGCCATTAGGCCCTATGCAAAGAAAAAGAAAACTAAAGTATAATATCCTTTAGCACGTCAGTAACCGCTACAGCTGTGACCTTGTTATCTGCTAGTTTATCTAGCAAATACAGGGCTTCTTTTTTGTTTTCTGTTAAATCATTTGCATAAACTTCTTCTAAGTTAGACTCTAAAGACTGGTTCTTTGTGGTAACCTTTATTCCATATTGAGCACATTGATCTTTAATATTAAATTCTTCTAACAAAAAGTATTCCAGTTGGAGTAAGTCCTTGTCTTCAGTCCTTAAAGATGCTTTTCTTTTTAAAAGGCAGTTTGTAGGGGGTCTTAAAATGTATGATGCCATATTTATCTGTATGATTTGTAGATACTCATACTTCTCCTTTTTCCTACATTTTAAAAAGATTATCTGTATTAATTAAGAGACAAAGCAAAATCTGTTATTTGTTGAAAATAATATAAATATGGAAAAGAAAAAGAAAAAGTAAAAAGAAAAACAATAAATAAAAAAGGAATAAGGCCTTTGGTGTCGTATATAACTAATAGGAGGAATAGATGACCGAGAATTACAAATATCCAGAATCATTTTTGGAAGAAGTTATAACAAAAAACGATATAGTAGATGTGGTATCTACATATGTGAAGATAGATAGAAAGGGCAAAGACTATTTTGGACTATGTCCTTTTCATTCTGAAAAAACCCCTTCTTTTTCAGTGGTTCCTGCAAAACAAATTTATTATTGTTTTGGTTGTAACAAGGGGGGCAATGTTATCAACTTTGTAAAGGATATTGAAAACCTTGAGTATGGAGAAGCTATAAGGCATCTAGCAGAAAGAGCTAATATAAATATACCTATAAAAAATAGTTATGTAGACCAAGCTCTTTTGTTAAGAGAAAAAAGAATATATGAAATGAATGCAATTGCTGCTAGGTTCTTTTTTGAAAATATGAAGGCCCAAGAAAACAATTTGGCCTACAAGTATTTGAGAGAAAGAGGGGTTAAAAGTGAAACTATAGCTGCTTTTGGTATGGGTTTTGCTAAAAAAGATTGGGCTTCTCTTTATGAACATTTAAAATCTAAGGGTTTTAGCGATAAGGAAATTTTAGATGGAGGTCTAATTTCCAAGTCTAAAAAAGATTCCCTTTATGATAGGTTTAGAAATAGGATTATCTTTCCTATTATAGATATAAGAAATAGGGTAATAGGATTTGGTGGCAGGGCCCTAGATGAAAAGGATGTAAAGTATATAAATTCTCCAGAGACCCTAGTTTACAAGAAAAATAGAAGCCTTTTTGGCCTAAACTTTGCTAAGCACAGCAAACATGATTATGCCATTATTGTTGAGGGCTATTTAGACTGTATTATGCTTAATCAAGAAGGTTTTTCCAATACTATTGCTACTTTAGGCACAGCCTTAACAGAAAACCAGGCCCTAATGATAAAAAGATTGTTTGGGCAAGTTGTAATTGCCTATGACAATGATGCAGCTGGTCAAAATGCTACCTTGAGAGGTTTGGATATTTTAGCAGCTACTGGCTGCGTGGTAAAGGTTCTTATTCTTCCTAAAAAGGATGATTACAATAATGTTATAAAAGATCCAGATGACTTTATAAAACACAAGGGAGCCAAGGCCTTTAAGGAACTTTTAGAAGAGGCAATGCTTTTAGTAGAATACAAGGCCTTTTTATTAAAAGAAAAGCACGATACTAATACATCAGAAGGTCTAATAGCTTTTTTAAAGGGTGTAGCTAAGGCAATTGGTCAAGTGGATAGTCCAGTAGAAAGGGATGTATACATTAAGAATATATCTGCTCGTTTTAATACTTCTTATGAAGCTCTTTTAAAAGAGGTACAAGAGGTTGGTGGAAAAGAACCTAGACCAAAGACACAAATACAAGCTAGTAAGTATGAAAAGAAGGTTCTTCCTTCTCTTAGAGATGCTAAGACCACAATTGACTTAACCACTATCTTTTACGGTATTTTGGTCATCTTGTGTAATAAACCAAGCTTTGCAGACCAAATAAAAGAAGATTTGTTAAATGAAAAGATTTTTCATAGTGATTATGCTAAAGACCTCTTAGAAGAGATATTGCTAAAGATTGAAGAGCAGGAAAATCCAGATGAAGCCAAGGTTGCATCCATGTTAGATGATGAACAAAGGGCAATATTTATAAAGCAAGCAGCTAATTATCATACAATATCAGACTCGCAAAAAGCTTTGCATGATTATATAAAAAAGTATAGACACGACATTATAGCAAACAATAATTTGATATTAGTAAAAGCTCTAGAATCAGAAGGTTTGTCTGAAGAAGAAAGAATAAATTTAGAACAAGAGTTTAGAAAAAACACTGAGCTTTTGGTTAAATACAAATAAGAAAATTTATGGAGGAATAAATGGCAGAAAAAGAAAATGCGCAAAAAAAGGAAAATCTTGTAGAAAAGATACAAGAAGAAGTCAGTGCTTTAAATTTTGAAAAAGTTGTAAATACTTTAATGGAAAAAGGTAAAACTAAGGGTACCCTAGTTTCTCAAGAAATAACAGACAGTTTTGATGATGTGGAAATGGATGCTGATCAAATGGACAAGCTTTTTGAACTATTTGAAGAAGCAGGAATTGAGGTTGTAGATGATGAGAAGGATACAGCTGATGTTGACTCTGAAAAAGAGGATGTAACTGCTGTATCTGATAATGTTTCAATAGATGACCCAGTTAGAATGTACCTAAAAGAGATTGGTAAGGTACCTCTTTTGACAGTAGAAGAAGAAGTTGAACTAGCAAAACGGGTAGAAGCTGGAGATGAAGATGCAAAAAGAGATTTAGCAGAAGCAAACCTAAGACTGGTGGTAAGTATTGCTAAAAGATATGTTGGAAGAGGCTTACAGTTTTTAGACCTAATACAAGAAGGAAACCTTGGCCTTATAAAAGCTGTTGATAAGTTTGACTACACAAAAGGCTATAAGTTTAGTACCTATGCTACCTGGTGGATAAGACAAGCCATTACAAGGTCTATTGCAGACCAGGCTAGAACCATTAGAATCCCAGTTCATATGGTGGAAACCATAAATAAGTTTACAAGAGTATCAAGACAACTTGTTCATGAATTAGGTAGAGACCCCACCCCTGAAGAAATTGCTAAAGAAATCAATATGACCGAAGAAAAGGTTAGAGAAATTATGAAGATTAATCAAGACCCAGTATCTTTAGAAACTCCTATTGGGGAAGAAGAAGATAGCCATCTTGGAGACTTCATACCAGATGAAGATGCTCTAGAACCAGCTGATGCAGCTGCCTTTACCTTACTTAAAGAGCAACTTATGAGTGTTTTAGATGATTTAACAGAAAGAGAAAAGAATGTTCTGAAACTTAGATTTGGTCTTGATGACGGAAGGGCAAGAACCCTAGAAGAGGTTGGAAAGGTTTTTGATGTTACAAGAGAAAGAATTCGTCAAATCGAAGCTAAAGCCTTAAGAAAGCTAAGACATCCCAGTAAGAGTAAGAGACTTAGAGATTATCTTGAATAAAAAGTGTATCTTGTCAGATTACTTACCCCCATTAAGACTTCTTTTTGGGGGTTTTTAAAATTGAGAAAAAATATAAGATGCTTAATGTTCTCTATAGTAGACAAATCTCTGAAGATTGTGTATAATAGCAAACATTAAGGAGTGTGTGATGTAATGAAAAAGAGAACTGTAGCAGTTATGCCCAAAACTTTGAAGATACTTGAGACCATGGGCGAACAAATTAAAATGGCTAGATTGCGTAGAAGGATTTCAGCAGAATTGGTTGCCCAAAGAGCTGGTATAAGTAGGTCTACCTTGTGGAATGTGGAAAAAGGTTCTCCTTCAGTAGCAATAGGAATATATGCTGCAGTGCTACATGTGCTAAATAATTTAGATACTGATCTTTTATTAGTGGCTAAGGATGATGAACTAGGAAGAAAGCTTCAAGATTTAAACCTAGTTGTAAAGAAGCGAGCCCCTAAGAAAAACCAATAAATTGAAGAAATTCTTAATCAATTACTCTTTGACTCTTTTTTTTCTTGATAAAATTTAATATTAACAGACTAACTAGAATAAATAATAGGGCACCTGCACTATCAATAAGGACATCTGTTAATTGACAGGCTCTTCCAGGAACAAAGTGTTGATGAATTTCATCAAAAATTGCGTAGCCAATACAGGTTAATAAAGAATAGAGGCCAAGTTTAATTGTGGTGTAGGTTTTTAAGGAGTTGTAGGCTAAGACAGAAAAAACACCTAAGATGCCAAAGATTGTAAAGTGGGCTAATTTTCTTACTAAGAATTGATAGTTATCAATAATTTGTTCTTTCATAATTTCAGAAAGGCTGGGAAAGCCTGGATAAAAGACCTTTAAAAATATATTAATGAAAAAAGAAGAGGTCTCTCCAGACTTAGAAGAATTCTCTTGGGAAAATATAAAAATGACAACCATCCATAGAAAAAGTAAAAACCAATAGATTAAGGTTTTTTTTTGGGTGATTATAAAGTTTTTTATTTTTTCCATTTACTGGCCTCACTTTAAAAGCTTTAGTATAATATATTATAATAGGAAACATAAAGCAATAATCACTTGGTTTTAAAACCCTTATAAAAAAGAGGTCAAAAAATGAATAATCTTATTTTAAGAGTAGAGTATTCCCAAAATGATGACACAAGCATTAAGTGTGAAAAACTTTATGCTAATGAGAAAAAAGGGGATATCTATTTGCAGGTAGACAAGCAAGATGGACAATATATATTTAACTTGTTTTTTAACAAGGGAGTTAGTTTACATAAGCTATATATTGATTTGGCTTATGAGTACCCAAAAGAAGCAAGGATATATTGTAATGGTTTTCAAAGTTGGTCTGTTACAAGAGAGTATTCAATAAATGAAGCTTCTTTGAATTTGAAAAAATTAGGCCACTTAATAAACAAAGCCTATGCTGTGGATAGATATAATGGGCAAGATCAGATAAAAGCTCTTGGTAAGAAGGGGACCTTTTTAAGCCATACCTATACCTATATTAAAGAAAGTCCTTTGACAAAAGAAGTCTTTCTTTTAGGCTCTTTAAGTGAAAGATCAGGCTTTACCGCCTTTTACCATGATGCCAATAAGAATTTGTTAACTATAGAAAAAGAATGTAAGGGACTTAGCAATGTGGATAAGTACTATTTTTGTCTTTATATGGGAAAGGGACAACTTGACCAAGAGATTGATAGGTATTTAGATGGCTGTTTAGAACATAAAAAGGGCTCTTTTGCTAGAACAAAATTTTTAAGTGATAAAGAGAGAAAATATTCAGGCTTTACCTCTTGGTACAACTTCTATCAAGACATCAGTGAAAGAATTATAGAAAGAAATATCTTTTACTATTTTGAAGCTAATAGAAAGGCAGATATCTTTCAAATTGATGATGGCTATCAAACCTATGTAGGAGACTGGCTGGATGTAGATGAGAAAAAATTCCCAAAAGGTATGAAATCCATTGCCCATAAAATCAAGAATAAAAACTCAATACCTGGTTTATGGTTTGCTCCTTTTACTTGTGAAAGAGATTCTAGGATTTTTAGTGAAAAGCCCAATTGGGTAATTAGGGACCAAAAGAATAGGCCCTACAAGGCTGGTTCTGGCTGGTCTGGCTTTTATGGGCTTAATTCAGATGATAGGGAAGTAAAGAATTATTTAGAGCATGTGGTGGATGTCTTTTCCAATGAATGGGGTTTTGAGTTTTTAAAACTAGACTTTTTATATAATGCCTGCCTTTTAGCCCATAGTAATAAAACTAGAGGTCAGTTAATGTGTGAAGCTATGGATTTTATTAATGTTCTTTGTAAAGACCTCATATTGCTAGGCTGTGGCGTCCCCTTAGGCCCTGCCTTTTGGAATGTAGACTTTTGCAGAATAGGGGCAGACATATCTCTTGATTGGGATAATAAGTTGTATATGAGACTTTTAGTAAGAGAAAGGGTGTCTACAAGAAATTCATTGACCAATACAGTGTTTAGAAGTCATTTAGATAAAAAAGTCTTTGTAAATGATCCAGATGTCTTTATGTTAAGAGATGAAAATTGTGAAATGAGTAAAGATGAAAAGGAGATTTTGGGTCATTTGAACTCTGCCTATGCTTCTTTGTTGTTTACATCAGATGAAGTGGATAAGTATAAACCATGGCAGTCAGAAATGTTTTTAAAGATTATTTCTGGTATGGATAAAGCAAAGACCGAATACTTGGATGATAAGTCTAATCTCATAATTGATTTTGAAGATAAGACATACAAGATTCCTCTAAAAGACCATAAGAAACCTGAAATTATTTTAAAGAAATAAAAAAACCTGTTTAAAACAGGTTTTGGTGGGCCTTCACGGACTCGAACCGCGGACCGACCGGTTATGAGCCGGTTGCTCTAACCGACTGAGCTAAAGGCCCGGAAAAAGCAATTCCTGATACATTATACATAGCCATATAATGTAGGTCAACAACTTTTTTATTATATCTTACTAATAATAAGAAAATGTTAACCATATATTTGAAAGAAAAATCCGTCTAGATTCAATTTCTTTCTTATTATACCAAAAATCTCAACAATATTATAGAATAAGAGTTATGAAGAAGGTAAATAAAGACACAATTAGTTTAAGTCCTAGGCTTTTGATGGTTGCAAAAAGGGTACCCCAGTGTGACTTGGTATATGATATTGGAACAGATCATTGTTTTTTACCCATATATTTAATTCAAAATGGAATTTGTAAAAGAGCAATTGCCAGTGACATTAAAAAAGGTCCTGTGGAAATAGCAAAAAGAAATATTGAACACTATGAAATGTCAGATAATATACAAGCTCTTTTGTCACCTGGAATTGAGCATGTAGATAATGAAAGTTATATAATCATAGCTGGAATGGGAGCAGATGTAATTATTGAGATATTATCAAATCACCCCACAACAGCTAAAAGTGCTAAATTATTAATAATTCAGTGTCAGAGCAAAACAGAAAAGCTAAGAGCCTTTTTGTGGCAACAAGGTTATGAGATTAGTGATGAGCAGCTAACATATGAAAAAAACAAAATCTATAATTGTTTTACCGCAAAATTTGTTAACAAAAAATCCCCTTATAGCAAGTCGGATGCCTTGGTATCGAAAACTTTATACTTATCTAAAAGTGATATGGCAGAAGATTATATAAATAGGCATGTTAATAGGCTAAAAAGAATAAAAAGAGATATTACAGATATAGAAGGTAAAGTTAAAGATACTGTGTTTGAAAAAACAAATGAAGAAGTAGATGAAATATTGGAGGAGTTAAATGAAAAAATCAATTATATTAGATTACCTAAATAATATATTACCTTTTGATAAGATTGCCAGTGGAGATAATGTAGGGGAGTTGATAAAGGGAAAAGATGAGATTAATAGTATTTTGGTCTCATTGGATTTATCCGCAAGCCTATTTGATTTCATATCAGATAAAAAGGTGGATATGATTATAACTCACCATCCAGTTATATATAATCCTTTGTATAAAATAGAGGATGACTTAATCCTAGAAAGTATAAGAAGAAACATTTCAGTAGTAAGTCTTCATACTAATTATGATGGGCTAATCTTAAATGATATCTTTGCAGGTAAGTGTCTTATGAAAAGTTATGAAAACATCTTTTATGAAAATGGAATCTATTTAGGAAGAAAAGGTCAGATAGATAAGATAAGCTTTACTGACTATATAGATAAATTAAAGGAAAACTTTTCTCTAGACAAGATAAAGATTAGCGGTGTTGTACCAGAATATGTAGAAAGTGGAGCGGTTGTAACAGGATCTTCCAATAGTTTTTTTGAAGAGATAAAAGATTTAGATGTGGATGTTTTTATAACCGGAGAGTTTAAATACGACAATGCTAAATATTTTGATAGTAAAAGACCTTTAATAATAGAGCTAGGCCACTATGAATCAGAAGCTATATTCATAGATCACTTAACTAACCACTTAAAAGAAGTATTTCCTGATATAGATGTTATTTCCTTTGAGAAGAGGATTTCAAAATTTATTTGATAGGATTTATTATAAATGTTATAATATTTAGGCAACTGGACTGGATAATCGCGGATGCAAGGCTGAAAGGCAGCATATGAGGAAAGTCCGGGCTCCATAGGGCGAGGGTGCCGGCTAACTACCGGTGAAGGTGACTTTAAGGAAAGTGCAACAGAGATATACCGCCGTTTTACGGTAAGGGTGGAAAGGTGAGGTAAGAGCTCACCAGCGGAGTGGTAACATTCCTGGCTATGTAAACCCCATCCGGAGCAACACCGCTGTGCAATATATAGACTGCCCGTCTTTTGCCAAGGTGGCTTGAGTATTATAGAGATATAGTACCTAGATAGATGATTATCCTAGACAGAACCCGGCTTACAGGTCCAGTAACAAAAAAATGTGCATTTGCACATTTTTTATTGCTTTTATTTATTGCTTTTATTTATTATCATTAGAGTTTTATTTCCTCTTTCTTTTCTTGCTATCTGGCATTGTGCCATATTTCCAGAGTCTATTAAGCTCATTTTGGGTAAAAGCCATACCAACAAAGGTGATGGCTGGAAGAGAAAATATTGCTGATACTAAAGACATATCATGAGGGGTCATTTTGTGTCTTCTTTGAGCCTCAGCTAAAAGTTTATTGTACTTATAGGACCAGTAAATAATGTAAAGTCCAAGGGTAATGACAGATAAAAATAGCTCCTGCCAAGGTTTTATTGTTTCTGGATTTTCTGAAACTTGCTTTATTTCATAGGTGGCTATATAGAGCCAGTAAAAATTAAAAAATCCTACTGAAATAATCGAAAAGAAAATAATCAATATTAAGGGTCTATGTTCTCCATCGTACATTTATTTTTCCTCCTACAACATAATAACAAACCCTTATCTTTAAGGCAAGATAAACTAGTATGTATAAACAAGGGGTATGTTATATAATTTGTATTAATTATGTTGAAAGTGTTAGGGAAATGTGAAAATTTAGCCAGTTCAAGCAAGTCTTGTAAAATATTGTTGAAATAGACTTATGATTAAGGTTATAATTAAAAAGCTGTAATTTAAGTTTAAAGCGTGTTAATGAGGAGGTCGGCTAAGTGATAGAAATTAAGAATCTTGTCAAGCATTATGGGCAAGTTGTTGCTGTCGATAACATAAACTTTAAAGTAAACGAAGGAGAGATATTAGGTTTTTTAGGTCCTAACGGAGCTGGAAAAACTACTACCATGAACATTATAACTGGATATCTTCCCTCTACTAGTGGAACGGTTGAGGTTGATGGTTATGACATTACTACTCACCCAGAAGAGGTTAAAAAAAGAATTGGCTATTTGCCAGAACAACCTCCCCTATATAGGGACATGACCGTAATGGAATATCTAAACTTTGTTTCTGATCTTAAGAAGGTACCGAAAAACAAAAAGAAAAATGAATTGTCAGACATTATTGAGCTTGTAGGCTTACCTGACCACAGAAAGAGATTGATTGATAACCTATCTAAGGGCTATCGTCAAAGGGTTGGTTTAGCACAGGCTTTAATTGGCAATCCAAAGGTACTTATCTTGGACGAACCTACTGTAGGTTTGGACCCAAAACAGATCGTAGAGATAAGAAGAGTTATAAAGGGGTTGGCTACTAGCAGGACTATTATTTTAAGTACCCATATTCTACCAGAGGTTAGTATGATTTGTGAAAGAGTGGTTATTATAAATAAGGGACGTATTGCAGCAGAGGATACCCCAGACAGATTATCTAGCTCAGTATCAACCATGTCTAAGTTGAATTTAACAATTAAAGGTGACAAAGACACAGTTATGAAAACTATCGGAGATATGCCTAATGTAAAATACATATCCATGACGTCTAGGTCTGAAGATGATATCTTTAAATATGTTTTAGAAACTAAAAAAGATAAGGATATTAGAGAAGAACTATTTTACAAGTTGGCTGAAAACAAGATGCCAGTTTTGGAGTTAAGACCCTCTTCTGCAACCTTGGAAGATATTTTTATAAATGTGGTTAGTGATACTGGTATTAAAGAAAGGGAGGATCTGTAAATGTTTGCAGTTGCTAGAAAAGAAATAGCGGGATATTTTAAATCCCCCATAGCCTATGTATTAATAGGTGTTTTTACTTTAATTATTTCTTTATATTTTCATCCAGCTTTAAAAGCGGGATATGGAGATTTTGTGAATATTTTGGATAGTGTTGGTTTTTTCCTAATATTCATTATTCCTATCTTAACAATGCGTATTTTAGCAGAGGATAAGAAAAGTGGAACAGAGGTGCTCTTGTTAACATCTCCTACTTCCTTACCTCGTATAGTTATTGGTAAATTTCTAGCTACCTTCACAGTGTTTTTATCTATTGTGGGAATATCCTTTATATATCCCTTAGTGATAGTAGTTTTTGAAGGTGCTATAACAACACAACTGGTTGGTGCCTACTTAGGCTTTATACTCTTAGGTGCAGTCTTTTGTGCCATAGGAGTCTTTACTTCTTCTTTGACAGAAAACCAAATAATTGCTGCCATAATTTCTCTAATTATGATGTTTAGCCTTTGGATGGCTGATCAATTTGCAGCAAAATTGGGTGGACCTTTTGGACTTGTCATGGAGTGGATTTCAGTGCTAACCAGATATAAGGTATTTACTCAAGGTTTGTTGACCCTAGATAATATTGTCTTTTTCCTCTCATCTACAGCATTAATGCTTTATTTAACCATTAGAGTGATTGAAAGACGTCGTTGGATTCAGGGGTGATAGTATGAAAAAAGATAATTTTATTAGAAGAACATTTGCAAGTAAAAGTTTTAGATATGGAACATCGTCCTTTATCATTATTGCTGTAGTCTTAATAATGTTTGTAATAATTAATACAACCATTCCAAGACTAAGAATTCAATGGGACCTTACACCAGAAGGTTTGTATACTCTTAGTAATACTTCTAAGGATATTTTAGGCAGCATTGATGATGAGATTGAGATTATTGGTCTTTTAGATGACACCAAGGTCAGCTCAGCTTCAGCTTTTTATAATGTCATCAAGCTTTTGGAAGATTATGAGAACTACAAGAATATAAGTGTTAGATACATTGATCCTGATACTAATGTAGGCTTTATGGCTGAATTAGACCCTACAGGAGCTATGGGCTTAAATCTTCAAAACTTTGTGGTTAGAAACACTAGGACGCAAAACATGAAGGTTGTTAAATATTATGATATGTTTAGCACCTATGTTCACGGAGATACATCCTTTGAAATTACCAATACCGGCTCAAAAATTGAAAATGCCTTTACTAGTGCCATTAGTTATGTATCTAGAGAGAGTTTTACAACAGTATACTTTATTCTAGGCCATAATGAGTACTCCTACTTTGATGGCTATATTAAGGCCAGAGACATTATGGAATTAAATGGTTATACAGTTAAAAGCTTTGATTTAAGAAAAGAATTAGCTGTACCAGAAGATGCAGACATCTTACTTATGATAAATCCTACCATTGATTATTTAGATGATGAGATTAAGGCCTTAGAGACCTTTATGAAAAATGGAGGAAGTCTCTTAGTTAACATTGGGTCCTCAGGAACCGCTGAAGAATTTAAAAATATTCAAAAGTTTTTAGACTTTTACAATGTTCAATATAACTATGATCGTATAAAAGAGTATGATTCAAATGCCTATGCTGCTAGTAATCAATACCATATATTCCCTAAGGTTCTTGGTGCTAAGTCAACCTTGAATACCTATAGAAATATTACCTATTTATTGACACCTAATTCAAGAAGTATAAGGCTTTTGAACAAGTCAAAATCTTTCTTAGAGGTTGAACCTATTTTAAGAACCACAGCGATGGCCAAGCAGGAAGCGACCATATCTCACTATGATTCAGATTCAGGCATGTCTTATGTGGGAGCAGAGGTTATAAATCTAGCTACACAAGCCAGACTTGTAGTACTAGGTTCTTCTGATTTTATTAAAGATTCCTTTTTAATGAACAACAAGGCCTATGAAGCTGATGCCAATAGATTTTTTATAGGTATAGTAAACTGGTTAGAAGGAGATTATAACCAAACAACAATTGAAGAAAAAAGTTACTTTATTAATATTATTTCAATTACCGCATCCCAAGTTGCAACTGTATCAACCCTGCTATACATCTTACCAGGCTTGATTCTACTGGTTGGCGGAATTGTCTATCTCAAGAGGAGGCACTTATAAGTATGAAAATAAAAAGAAACTTGATTATTATAGCCATAGCACTAGTTCTTGTAGTTGTAGGCTACTTCATAATCAACGACATTATAGAAAAGAACAGGCCAATTAACCCTGCAATAACAGAATTAATAACACCCCCTAATACCTTTTCTGCTGACATTGTTAGATATGCATTTTCCATATCTGGTGAAGAAACAGTAGTTGAGTTAATGGAGGTTACCCTTAAAGATGATGAGGGAAAAGAATATACTGAAATGCAGTTTCGTTTGGTAAATGAACCAGAAAAAGAATTAAATACCAACATTGATACAGCCCTAGTTCAAGCAGCCGCATTACTTTGTGCTGATGTAATTGAAGAAAATCCCAAAGACATTGGCAAATACGGCATTAGCAACAATTCATACTTTGAAGTGACCCTTAAAAACGGTACTACATACAAGGTGCTTTTTGGAGATATTATACCTGCTTCATATAACATTTATGTTATGAGAGAAGGGGTAGATAAAATCTATACCATTACAGATACTTCCTTTGCTATGTTGACCATTTATCGTGAATATCTTTTAAGTGAAGTTGTTTTCCCTGGATCTTTGAAAAACATTTCTTCTTTTACAGTCTACAAAAAAGGTATTTTAGAATATTCAGTAGAACCAGATCCCCATATTGCTTGGAGATTGGTCCAACCTTTAAATTCTAAAACCTATGAGCAAACTGTTGAAGACATGATTAAAGATACCTATGCCATAAAGATTGAAGACTATGTAAATGTCTTACCAAAAGAAGAAGACTACAGAAGTTATGGATTATTAAATCCAGAATACTCCATAAGAGTTGAAGCTGATGGAAAAAAGACCACCTTACATGTGGGTAGACAATCCATTGAAGACAAGAGCTACTATGCCAAGTTTGACAACGCAGATGAAGTATTTTTTGTTTCTGAAAAGTACTTAGGTTGGATAGATACTGAACTATTTGAAGTTCTTTATCCCATACCCTATGAGCCACAAGCTAAGAATGTAAGTGCTATTAAGTATGTTTTTGAAAATGGGGATATCTATGATCTGAAGATATCTGAAAAAGACTATCTTTTGGAAGATAGACCTGTTAAGAGTTTTGAATATATCTTAAACGACCAAATATTAGATATCCAATATGGTTCAGATATATATCTATTTACCTTCTATTCCACAATTATTACTGATATAGATAATGAATGGGAAGGGCCCAAAGAAAATGAAGTTCCTTATGTAAACTTAGAATTAACATATAGTTCAGGCAACAAGGAAAATATTGCCTACTACAAAAAAAATGATGACTCTATGTATTATGTAAGATACAATCCTGATTTGGATATTATGGAACAATACACTGGTACACTTGTAGACTCAGGTCCTATTACACTATCATTAAACAAGTTTTTATCTCAATATTCTGATTTTCTTTATGTAACCTGTATTGATGGAGAAGAACATGATTTTGGTGAATGGGTGGTTGTATTAGAACCTACAGAAACTGAAAGAGGCAGAAAAGAAGCTACTTGTGTAAAATGTGGTCATGTAATTGGCTCACCAATTCCAGTAATTAAGCACACTGATCCTGGTAGTTATACTCCATCATATTGGTGGATAGCTGTAGTGGTAGTGCTTTTAGCTGGGGGAGGATTAGCCTATTACTTGGTTAAAAGAAAGAAAGAAAGTAAAGAGTAAAAAAAGAGTAAGAGCAAAGATAAGATAAAGACCTAAAATGAAAGCATTTATTAAACAAGCCTTAAAAGTTTTAGCTGCATATACAGTAGCTGCAGGAGTATTTACCTTTTTCGTAATAGCTCCAGTATCTATGAACAACAACCAAACTCTTTGGTTGTTGTTGTATTCTTTTGTAATGTTTATATTTATGGCCTTTATTGTGTCTAGAACCATTCTATCCATAGGAAAGTATGAAAGATATGATAAGGATACAAAGACTTTTTCTTCTAAAGGCTTCTTTTATGGCCTAGCTGCCATGTTACCCTATATGCTTTTAGGCCTAATTCACCTTATCATTTATCACGATACATATGATTTAGGTCTTAGAATCTTTCACTATGCTTTTAGATGTGCCCTAGGCCCCATGTATTTTATCATTAATACCTTGGACTACACTTGGTATGGCTTTACACTGGCCTACCTAATGGTTCCTGTGATTAGCTTGATTTGGTACTTTGTTGGATTAAAGGGTTTAGACAAAATTGAATTGAGAAAAAAAATTAAGGATGACGAAGAGTTTTTGAAATGAACGAGAAAATATTTGAACAGTATAATGAGTTTATACAAAAAGAATTTGAGAAAAATGTGGATTATATTAGGACAAAAGAAGACTATGAAGCCACTATAAACAAGGGAAGGAGAGACTTTGAAGAGTCTCTCTTTGAAGGTCACACCATAAAAGAAGCCCTAATTAAATCTATTGATAATTATGGTATAGATGACCTATTAGACCAAGCCTTGGTAATATGTGATATGTATCTACCGTATTCATTAATTGAATTAATGCATAAATTATTGGACTTTAAGGGGATTAGTCAAAAAATAGACCAAAAAGGTATGCCAGAGGCAGATAGGGCTACTTTAATAAATTCCTTTTTAGGTATGCATGAAAAAGAAGAAGTAATAGATTACTTAATAAATATTGTTGTAACTGAAGAGTCGGATTTGTTAAAAGAAGAAGCAATAAATGTTCTTTTCAAAACAAATGGGCAAGTAGTTTATGACAAGATAAATGCTTTTTTTGAAGCCAATGGGATTAATGACGATTTGTTAGGCCTTTTGGTTAAATTAGATAAAAGTTTTTTAAAGGATAAAGACCTCTTAATTTTACTAAAAGAAAGGTTTTTAACCACTGAGGACAAGGCTCTTTTAGCTGAGATTATGGCAGATTTAAATGATGGAAGAGCAGTCACTTTTTTAAGGGGATATTTGAATAAAAACAAGTTTAAACTATCTCAATCTGAAATAGTTGATATATGTTCAGCTATTAGCAGAATGGGTGGAAAAACTGATGACTTTATAAAGCCACAAAACTTTATGAATTAGAAAATTAAGAAAAAATTACTAGCAAATTTAAATATCTTAGAGTAAAACTCTGAGATTTCTGGTCCCTGTCCTTTTATTGGCAGGGATGCCAATAAATAATTGACATGCCATCATTATTTATATATAATTTGTCGAGTGATAAAAGTAACAGAGGCACGAAATGCAATCTAAAAAGAAGGTTTCCGAAGCAGTAATCCGCAGATTGCCTAAATATTTGCGGTATATAGGGGAGTTAAAAGAAAACAACATAACAAAGGTTTCTTCAGCTCAACTTGCAGAAAAAATGGAAATGACTGCATCTCAAATACGCCAAGATTTCTCATATTTTGGTGGATTTGGCCAGCAAGGCTATGGATACAATGTGGAAATTCTTTATGAGAGCTTTAAAAATATTCTTTTAGAAGAAAGCCCTTTTTCTGTTATAATTATCGGTGCTGGAAATTTGGGAACTGCACTTGCCAAATATAATAATTTCCATAAAAGAGGTTTTGATATCATAGGTATCTTTGATATTAATCCAAAACTTATTGGCAAAATTATTAATGGTAAAGAGATTATGAACATTGACTTTTTGGAAGATTTTATAGAGAAAAATGAAACAGACATTGTTATTCTATCCTTGCCCTCAAGTGAAACAAGAGATATAGCTATAAGGGTAGCAAATGCTGGAGTCAAAGGCCTTTTTAATTTCTCGCCAATGGATCTCAAATTACCCCACGACATACCCATAGAAAACATTCATCTTAGCGACAGCCTTATGGTGCTGGGATATAAAATAAAGAATTATCAAGAGGAGAAAAAATGAAAACTTACACCACGACCAATATCAGAAACACAGTATTGACCGGACATGGCAGTTCAGGAAAGACAACACTAGTAGAAGCTATGTTATATATGACAAAGGGAATCGATAGATTCGGGAATGTATTGGATGGAAATACAACTAGTGACTTTGACCCAGAAGAAGTAAAAAGAAACTTTTCTATAAACATGACAGTTGCTCCAGTACTTTGGAAAGACTACAAGTTGAACCTATTGGATACACCAGGATATTTCGACTTTGCAGGAGAAGTAAAATGTGCAGTAAGAGCAGCAGAATCAGCCTTAATTGTACTTTCTTCAAGAAGTGGTGTGGAAGTAGGAACTGAAAAAGGCTGGGAATATGCAGAAGAAGAAAACTTAAGTAGAGTATTTTTTGTAAGCAAAATCGAAGAAGAAAATGCAGACTTCTTTAAAGTTTGTGAGCAATTACAAGATAATTTTGGTACCCATGTTATACCTTTCCAATTTCCCATAATTGAAGATGGACAAGTAAAGGGTATTGTAGACGTTTTGAAAAACAAGGCCTTTATGGTTGCAGATAAAAAGACTGTAGAAGCAGATATACCTCAAGAATATATAGATAAGGCAGAAGAGCTAAGAGAACCTATCATGGAAGTTGTAGCTGAAACCGATGAAGAGTTAATGGAAAAATACTTTGATGGTGAAGCTTTTACTCCAGAAGAAATTGCAAAAGGCCTAAAAAATGGTATTGCTGATGGTTCTATTTATCCAATCTATTGTGGTTCAGCCCAGTTGATGATTGGTATCGACCTATTGATGGATGCTATGGTTGACTTTTTCCCATCTCCAGCAGCTCACGATGTAGTTGCTAAAAAAGTAAATAATGATGAAGAAGTTACCCTTAAAGTATCTACTGATGAGAAGTTTAGTGGTATTGTCTTTAAAACAATGGTTGACTCCTTTGTAGGTAAAATTTCAATTATTAAGGTTCTTAGCGGTGAGTTAAAGTCTGATATGGTAGTCTACAATAGCAGAACTAAATCAACAGAAAAGATTGCTAATCCTTTCTATCTAAAGGGTAAAAAGCAAGAGACATGTGAAAAAGCAGTTGCTGGTGACATTGTTGCAGTATCAAAACTAAACAATACTCAAACAAATGACACCTTATCCGACCAATCTTTATCTATTGAACTTAAAAAGATTCAATTCCCAGAACCTTCCATTTCCTTAGCAGCTGAACCTTTAGCAAAAGGTGATGAAGATAAGATAAGCTCAGGATTATCCAAACTTCGTGATGAAGACCCTACTTTCAAAGTAGAAAATAATCCAGAAACAAAGCAATTGTTAATTAGTGGAGTTGGAGAACAACACATTGATATAATTATTAGTAAATTAAAATCAAAATATGGAGCTTCTGTAAAATTAAGCGATCCCAAAATTCCATACAGAGAAACTATTAAGAAGAAACTTGAAACAGAAGGAAGACACAAGAAACAATCTGGTGGTCATGGTCAATACGGACACGTTAAAATAATTTTTGAACCTGGAACAGAAGAAGATTTAGTTTTCGAAGAAAAGATCTTTGGTGGTTCAGTTCCTAAAAACTATATCCCTGCAGTTGAAAAGGGCTTAAGAGAAGTTATAGTTAAGGGTGTATTAGCTGGATATCCTATGGTTAGACTAAAAGCTACCTTAATAGATGGATCTTATCACGATGTTGACTCTTCAGAAATGGCCTTCAAAATTGCAGCAAGCTTAGCCTATAGACAATTGACCGGAGCTGGACCTGTACTTCTTGAACCTATAGTATCTTGTCAAGTTCTAATACCAGATGCTTACATGGGAGATATCATTGGTGATATGAATAAGAGAAGAGGAAGAATCTTAGGAATGAACCCCAGTGATAAAAAAGGTTATCAAGTGGTGGTTGCTGAAGTTCCTCACGCTGAAATGTTTAAGTATGCAACAGACCTTAGAAGCATGACCCAAGGTAGAGGATCTTTTACAATGGAAATTGCTAGATATGAAGAAATGCCAGCTAACCTAGCTGAAAAGGTAATTGCAGCAGCTGCTAGAGAAGACGAAGAAGCTTAAGCAAAAATTTAAAATGAATAAAAAAACACTTCCAAGGTAGAAAACAAAAGATCTTACTACTTGGAAGTTTTTTTATGCCTGATTTGATAAGAGTTACTCTTTGTAAGGTTGATTTCTCATGAAATGCTTTCTGCAAAGAGGAGTATAAGAGTTATTAGCTCCTAAAAAGACTTGGGGACCTTCTTTAATAAGTTTGCCATCTTGGTCAAGTCTTGCATTGCAGGTAGCCTTTTTCCCACACCAACAAATAGTTTTAATCTCTTCTATAGTGTCTGCCCAGGCTAAAAGATATTTGCTTCCTTCAAAAAGCTTGTGTTGAAAGTCAGTTCTTAGACCATAGCATATAACTGGGATATCCAATTCATCTACAATATAAAGGAGTTTTTCCACCTGTTCTTTGTTTAAAAACTGAGCTTCGTCTATAACTATACAGTCTGCTTTTTTTATTTCTTCATCAGATTGGGATAAGTAATTATCTGCAAATTGACATTCCATGCTTAAACCAGTTCTGGAGACATTAATGTTTTCACCATCTCTTTTATCTGTCATGGGTTTTAAGAGTATTGCATTTTGATTTCTTTCCATATAGTTGTATACAACCATAATAGCATTAGCAGATTTTGAGCTTCCCATAGCTCCATATCTAAAATATAGCTTTGCCATTTTTGTACCTCCATAAACTAGTATATTAAGTATATCATTTATCATATAATTTTGAAGAGATAGAGATTGATTTTTGGGCAGTAAGAAACTTATATTAAAGTGAATTGATTAAAAGAAGAAAATTTGTTATATTAAAGTCAGAGAAAGTCAAAGGTGATTAAAGTGGCGAGATTAAGTGATATTATTGAAGATTTTATAAAAGACATGATAAAAGAAGCCGAAGGGCCAGTTGAAATACAAAGAAATGAACTGGCATCTTATTTTAATTGTGTGCCTTCCCAAATTAATTATGTTATATCCACTAGATTTTCTTCTGAAAAAGGATATTTCGTAGAGAGTAAGAGAGGCGGTGGAGGCCATATTAGTATAAGTAGAATGTCTACTGATAAACCCTATGATTACTTCATGCACATCATTCTTTCAATGGGAGATGAAATAAGCAAACATTCTGCAGATATATATATAGAAAACTTTGAAGACTTGAATATTATATCTCAATCGGATAGAAAACTTTTAAAGGCAGCAGTTAATGACAACTCCCTTAAAAGTGTTCCTGTTATCTTAAAAGATAAGGTAAGGGCAGATATCCTAAAGAATATGCTAATGAAGATGATTATATAGGGGAAAAAAGATGGCAAAGGCTAGAAACTATTTTGTTTGTACAAATTGTGGCTATGAAACTGTAAAGTGGATGGGAAAGTGTCCCTCTTGCAACGAATGGAATACATTCGAAGAGGTAAGCGAAGAAAAGATAGAAAAAAAGGCTACTACTAAAGTAATAGACTTTTATTCTACAGAAAATCATGATTTTCAAGAAAGCCAAAGAATTAGTACCGGCTTGCAAGAGATGGACAGAGTTCTTGGAGGAGGAGTGGTCCAAGGTTCTGTAGTGCTTTTAGGTGGAGATCCAGGTATTGGAAAGTCTACCATCTTGTTGCAGTTGTGTAAGGATATTAAGACTGATGATAATGTCTTTTATATTTCTGCAGAAGAAAGTATGGGACAACTTCTTATGCGGGCTAAAAGAATAGATATGAATAGAAATAATGTAAAGTTGGCTTCCTTAACAGATACAGAAGCAATTTGTAATGCTATCTTGGTAGAAAAGCCAGCAATGCTCATTGTAGACTCAATTCAAACGGTTTATTCCCAAGAGATACCTTCTATTGCTGGTAGTGTAAATCAAATTAAAAATTCCACCCTTATGCTAGTTAATGCTGCTAAAGAGGCTAATACTGCCTTGTTCATTGTGGGCCATGTAACCAAAGAAGGTAACATTGCAGGACCTAAACTTTTAGAGCATATGGTTGATACTGTCTTGTATTTCGAAGGAGAAAGCTCTTCTACCTTTAGAATCCTAAGAAGTGTTAAAAATCGTTTTGGTTCTACCAATGAAATTGGAGTTTTTGAGATGACAAATAAGGGCTTGGTAGAGGTTATTAATCCTTCAGCCTTTATGTTAGAAGGTAGAAACCTAAATGCTCCAGGTTCCACGGTTTTGCCTTTATTAGAAGGTTCAAGAATCCTTATGATTGAAGTGCAAGCCTTAGTTTGTCCTAGTAATTTTTCCATGCCTAGAAGAATGGCTACAGGAATTGATCAAAATAGACTTAATATGCTACTGGCAGTTACAGAAAAAGCTACGAAAACCCCCTTATACAACCAAGATGCCTATGTGAATGTGGCTGGAGGTATAAAGATTAATGAGACAGCTGGGGATTTAGCTGTGGTAATGGCAGTGGTTTCTAGCCATAAGGGTAAAAAAATCGATTCTGAAACTGTTGTAATTGGAGAAGTGGGGCTTACAGGGGAGATACGTTCTGTTAATGGTATTGATAAAAGAATTAATGAAGCTGTTAAAATGGGATACAAAAGAGCAATTGTTCCAAAAGTTAATGTTAAATCTTTAAATTCATATAAGGATAAGATTGATATTTACGGGGTTAGCGACCTTAGTCAAGCTTTAGAGGTCTTGTAGATTAAAAGATTTTTTCCTGGTGTTTTTATGGTGCCTTAAGCTGGTCTATCTTTTGACACTGGGGCTAAAAAAGGGTATAATCTATAAAAGAGGTGTTAGATTGACTTATAATATCGGAGATAAAATTGTATACCCAATGCACGGTGCCGGAACCATAGTTGACAAGGTCGACAAGAAGATAATGGATAAGGTACGGTGTTATTTTATTGTTAAAAGTCCTATTAGTGAAATGGTAGCTATGTTACCAGTGGAAAATATGGAAACCATAGGTATCAGAAATATCATTAGTTCCGAAGAAGCTGATGAGCTTTTGGATGATATCAGACAAATGAGTACAGATGAAATTGCTAATTGGAATAAAAGATATCGTGAAAATCTTGAAAAACTAAAAGATGGAACAATTCATGAGATAGCAAAAATAGCAAAAGCTTTAATGACCAGAGACAAGAGTCTTTCTACTGGAGAAAGAAAGTTAATGATCAATGCTAAAAATGCTGTTTTAAGTGAATTAATGCTGGCTAAAAACTTTACCTTGTGCCAAGCCGAAGAGGCCTTGGATGAATCTGTACATTGTGAAGAATACCTAAATGAAAACCAGGAAGAATGATAACTATTCTATTTCAACAATAATTGCTGCCGGTGGGAAATCGTCAAGAATGAATGGAACAAATAAGCTTACATCAATCTTGCTAGATTCACCGGTTATTGTGCATACTTTAAAAGCTTTTATTCAAATTCCAAAAATGTCAGAGATTATTGTGGTTATACCCCAAGAAGATATGGATCTTTATGAGGGTATTTTTAAAAGCTTTCAATTATTAGACCAAGTTAGGTTGGTTAGTGGAGGACATAATAGGAGAATTTCTGTTTTAAATGGACTTAAAGCCTTAGAAGACAAAAAAGGTATTGTGCTAATTCATGATGGAGCTAGGCCCTTAGTAAATGCTAGAACTATCTATGACTGTATAGAGGGTGCAAAAAGGTATGGAGCTTGTGTTGCAGCATATATAAGTGTAGACACAGTAAAAAAAGCAGACAATATAATGTTTGTAGAAAAGACCTTAGATAGGGATAAAATCTATTTTGCCCAAACTCCTCAGGCCTTTAAAACAGAAATTATTTTAGATTTGCATAAAAAAGCTGAAAAGGATCTTTTAGAAGTTACAGATGATGCTATGATTTGTGAGCATTTTGGTCATAATATAAAGATAATTCCATCAGATAGATGGAATATAAAGATAACAAGAGAAGAAGACCTTATATTAGCAAGAGCTCTTTTATCCTGTGGTGATTAAACAAAAACACATTATTCCCAAACCCTGTCCAAATGGAGTTAACCCTTCACCAGATGTAGCAGTAATACCTACATTTTTTTTATCTATATTTAAAAGCTCACTTATATTTTTTTTCATCTCATCTATATATGGAGCTAGTTTGGGACTTTTACACTCTAGAGTAAAGCTGACATGAAGTATGGGATATTTTAGGTGTTTAAGTGCTTCTTTTACATAGGCATCACTATTTTTTATACCTGCTTTACACATTTTGTCTGCAATAGGGCCTAATATATTAACTGAAGTTATGCCACTTATGGCATTTGTAAGGGCATGATAAAGAACATCTCCATCAGAATTGGCTTCTAAGCCAAGATGGCCCTTTATTTCTAGACCTGCAAGTATTAAGGGTTTATTCTCATCTTTTGTAAATCTATGACTGTCTTGTCCAATGGCACACTTCATAATATCCTCGATATAGTTTTATATAGCTTTATTATAGTTTAATGTGTCTCAAAACTTTATATCTTTGTAAAGATATTTTATCATGAGATAAGGTATTTTTCATTTCATTTAATAAGTCTCTTTGTTATTGGGCTCCTTTATTGCTTCATTAGGCTTCATTATCTAAATTCTCCTTTATTAAAGATAGAAATATGATATATTTATATACTGAAAGGATAAGAAATATGGAGAGTTGGTATTACGAAAAAGTTGTTTACAGAAAACGTAGCACAAGGGATGATATGATTTCTTTGTTAGCTGTACTTGTTACCTTAGCCATTTGTATAGTATCTTTTTACTTTTTAGGATCATACTCATTTATAATTTGGCTAGGTGTTATTTATGGATGTTTTAGAATAGTTACTTCAACTAGATATGATTATGAATATATTTTTGTTGAAGATTCTTTGACAATTGACAAGATTATAAATAAAAGTAGGCGTAAAAGTATTTTGGCTGCTTCTTTAAAAGACTTTGAAATATTCGCCTATGAGGATTCTGATCATATAAAAGAATATATTGATAATGTTCAAGCTACTATTGATGTATCTTTAAGAAATGAAGATACAATGTTTGGTGTCATTTATCATAAGTCTCAAAGAACTCTTTTATATTTTGATTCTGATGAAAGAATTGTGGAGTTTTTGAAAAAGTACGCATCATATAAGTTTAAGGAGTAGAATTTGAAGAAGTATATAAGGATCTCTTTATTAATAATAGTTCTCTTTTGTCTTATGATTTTTTCCATACTTGCCTATAAGCATATAGTTAACTATATAAAAGATAAATATAGTCCTAATGAAGAGATGCTTACTTTTTTTTCTGATGACCAAACTGATATGATTTTTGACTTTGCCAAGGTAGAGTATGACCAGCCGGTTAAAATAGTAAATGGGCATATTCTTATGCGTTATGAGGTTATAAAGGAATTTATAGACCCTCACATATACTATGATAAATATAGAAATAAGGTCATTATAACCACACAAGACAAGGTCTTTAAACTGACAAATGAGAGTTTAGAAGCTAGATTAAACAAAAAAGACATTCACCTAGATGCTTCAAGTCGTGAGATTGATGGTTATTTATATGTTCCTATAAAGACCTTTTTGAACATTTGGCAAATCCATGTCCAATATCTAGAAGAAAATGATGTGCTAATTGTAGAAAAATATAGAAGTTATCAACACACAGCCCAGGTTAATAACCCAGATTCAGTTATAAGAAAGGGACCTTCCATAAAAGAAGGAATCTATCTTAAAAATGTTCCCCAAGACCAGCTTTTGTATGTAAGTAAAACAGAAGGGGATTGGTTAGTAGTAATGACCAAAGAAGGACTTATAGGATACATTGAAGCTTCTAATGTAAATACCCGTTTTGAAGAAAAGGAAGTTGTAATAAAAACAGAAGACAAGAAGCTCTTTCTACCTGAGAGTGTTGTTTTAGCCTGGGATTATGTTCACACTTCTTTAGTTACAAGAGTTCCCTATTACAAGGATATAAATGTTGTTTCTCCCACCTTTTTTACAGTGGTGGACGCAGAAGGAAGCTTGGCTTCATCTGCCTCTATTCAGTATGTGGAAAATGCCCACAAGAGAGGCTATAAGGTTTGGCCTTTAATTAATAACAATTTTGCCAACAAGGACATTATAAGTGCTGTTTTAGCTGATTCTAAGGCTAGAGAGAAGGTAATAGACCAACTGTTAGCTTATGCATATATTTGTGGCTTTGATGGCATAAATGTAGATTTTGAAAATCTCTATTTATCTGATAAGGATAATTTGACTCAATTTATCAGAGAACTTGTTCCTCTAGCCCATGAAATGAATTTAGCTGTTTCAATAGATGTTGGTATACCAGGAGGCTCAGAGGCCTATTCCTTATGTTATGACCATGAAGAGCTGGGTAAGGCAGCTGACTATGTAATGGTTATGACCTATGACCAATATTGGGCAGGCCATACCAGTGGAGGAAGCCAAGCCCAATTATCTTGGGTAGAGATAAATCTTAAAAAGACCTTAGAATTGATAAAGCCAGAAAAGTTAGTGCTAGGCATTCCTGCCTACACTAGACTGTGGAGGACCGATACATCTGGGAAGGTAAGTCTACATGCTACCTTAACTGCTAATGGAGTTTTGAATCTCTTGGAAGAAAAACAATTAACCCCTAGCTGGGAAGAATATAGAGATGGCTATATTAGTGGGCAAAACTATATAGAATACAATGAAAAAGGTGAGATATTTAGAGCCTGGATTGAAGATGAAATGTCAGCAGAACTAAAAGCTCAACTAGGAGCAAAGTATAAGCTGGCTGGAGTTTGTGTTTGGATGATGGAACAGACCAATAGGGCTGTTTGGGAAGCAATTGCAGATGGCTTTTATTCTTATCAAGATTAGATTTCCTAAGATAAATTGGTTTTACATGCTATAATATACGAGATTGGGGGCAAAGATGAAAAGGGATGTAGATTATAATAAAATTACTAAAAGACTGAATGAGCAACTTCCCAAGGGAGTTTTCTTAAATGTTGCCAATGGAGATAAATTTAATACCATGACCATAGGCTGGGCTCTAACCGGCATTATGTGGTCTAAGCCTATCATTTGTTTTGCTGTTAGGCCCTCTCGTTTTACCTATAAATTGCTTGAAAACACAGATAAAGTTACTTTGTCTATTCCAAAAGAAAATACCATGCTAGAAGAGTTAGACTTTTGTGGTAAAAATTCTGGGGCTCTGGTGGACAAATTTGAAAAGTTAGGCTTTGAAAGGGCTCCCATAATAAAGGCCTGTGATTTACATATCCATTTAAAAATTGTACAAAGGACCATGATGGATGAAAAAAGCCTTGAACCTTTTATTGATGAAAGATTTTATCCAAAAGAGGACTATCATATGTTCTATTTTGGACAAATAGAAGAATGCTATTATATAGATGAGGAAAAAACATGAAAAAAATCTGTCTTATCTTTGGTGGTACCTCTTGTGAGCATGAAGTCTCTAGGGTATCTGCAGTAAATATTTTGAAAAACTTAGACAAGCTTAAGTATGAGCCCTTGGTAATGGAAATGACCAAGGACAACCAATTTTATATCTACAAATATGATGGTAAGAGTGATAATAAGGATCTAGAAGATAATAAGAATCTAGAAGATAATGAGTATTACAAGGACTTCTTGCTTAAAATTGTGGATGTAGATAATGATTTAGAAAAAGAAGCAATTATACCTGACTTAAAGATGTTTGAAAGATTAGAAGTAGATGCAGTCTTTCCCATAATCCATGGATTTAAGGGGGAAGATGGACTTTTACAGGGCTTTTTAGATTTATGTGATGTCCCCTATGTAGGATGTGACGTCTTATCCTCAGCTGTTTGCATGGAAAAGGTCTTGTGTAAGGATATTCTTATGCAAAATGGTATAGCTGTAGCAGATTATTTGTGGTTTGACTGGGATGAGATTAATGAAAATATTAAAGGGGTTTTAAGGGAAGTTGAAGGTAAATTTGCTTATCCAGTTTTTGTAAAGCCTTCTCAAAGCGGATCATCAGTAGGAATAAATAAGGCAAAAGATAGGGAGCAACTAGAAAAGGCTTTAGTCTATGCTGCCCAGTACTCTAGAAAGGTACTAGTTGAAGAGTTTTTACAAGGCAAAGAGTTGGAAGTAGCTGTCTTAGGAGATTACAAGGATATTAAATCTACTAGTGTAGGAGAAATTCTGCCTTCTAATGAGTTTTATGATTACAAGGCAAAATATATTGATAACAAAAGTGAAACTATCTTAAAGGCAGATATTCCATCTTCTGCATCAAGAGAGATTAAAAAGATAGCTAAAAAGGCTTTTAAGGTTTTAGGATGTTATGGTATGGCAAGGGTGGATTTCTTTTTAACAAATGGTCAAAAAGCCATAATAAATGAAATAAATACAATTCCAGGCTTTACAGGTATTAGTATGTATCCAAAACTTTGGGAAGAGGCTGGTCTTTCCTATGGTCAGCTTTTAGATGAACTCATAAGATTAGCCATTGAAAGAAAGAATAAATATGTATTTAAGACCCACTATGAGGAAGAAGATTATGCATAAGGGAAAAATAGGTGTATTTGACTCAGGTATAGGGGGCCTTACAGTACTAAAAGAGATCATTAAGGAATTACCCCACCAAGATATCATATATTTCGGAGATGGAAAAAGAGCTCCCTATGGAACCAAGTCCAAAGAGACCATAGAAATGTTTGCTCTTCAAAGCATGAAGTTTTTAACTGAAAAAGGTGCTGATACCATAGTTATTGCCTGTAATACAGTTAGCTCCAATGCCATAGATATAGTAAAGAAGAATTATCCCCACATGCCCATAGTTGAGGTTATCTCTACCACTGCCAATTTGGCAAGTAAAAAGACCATGAATAAAAAAATTGGCGTAATAGGAACGGTGGCTACCGTTGATAGTTTAACCTATGAAAAGGCTTTAATGTCTATAGATTCTGAAATTCAAGTTTTTCAAAAGGCCTGTCCATTATTTGTACCTTTAGCAGAAGAAGGCTTGGAATGGTGGAATGATGATATAACAAGAATGGTTGCAGCCAGATATTTTAAGGCTTTTGAGGGGATTGACATTGATACCTTGGTTCTAGGTTGTACCCATTATCCTTTACTAAAAAAGGCAATTGGAGAAACTATTGGTGAGCATGTAGTCTTGGTAGACTCTGCCAGTGTAACAGCAAAAGATACAAAGGCTCTTTTAAAGAGCTTAGGCAAGTTATCATCTTCAAAGGAAGAAGGAAAACTTGAAATATATACCTCTGATAGTATAGGCAAGTTCATGAATCATTGTGAGGCTATACTAGGAGATTGTAAAAATTTTGTAAAAAAAAGTGATATAGGCGAATAGGAGGCTTTATGAAGTACAAATTACCTTACAGACAGATTCACTTGGATTTTCATACCAGTGAATTAGTAGAAGACATAGGTCTGGATTTTGATGGAGAAAAGTTTGCTAAAACTTTGCTAGATGCCCATGTAAATTCTATTACCTGCTTTGCTAGGTGTCATCATGGAATGATTTATTATGACACTAAAATCAACAAAGAAAGAGTGCATCCAAATTTAAAGGAAAAAAGATTGTTAGAAAAGCAAATAGAAGCTTGCCATAAACATGGAATAAAGGTACCAGTTTACACAACTGTACAATGGGACCACTATACAGCAAAAAAACATCCTGAATGGTTGGTTAGAAAACCTGACGGTTCTATAGAAGGGGATTATTTTAATAAGGCTGGTTTTTACCAAAGAATTTGTGTAAATACTCCCTATATAGATTTTTTAAATGCTCATGTAAAAGAAATGGTAGAGTATCTAGATTTAGATGGAGTCTTTTTAGATATTGTTAGTGAAATGGATTGTTCTTGTACCTATTGTATGGAATCCATGCTAGAAAAAAATATGGACCCTTTAGTTGAAGAGGATAGAAGAAAACATTATGTGCAAGTGATGAATGATTTTAAAAAGAATATGTCCTCACTTATTTGGTCTATAAAGCCTGATATCTTAGTTTTCTTTAATAGTGGCCACGTTTCATATAAAGATAAGCTTCCTTCAAGAGATACCTACTCCCATTATGAAATTGAGAGCTTACCCTCAGGTGGCTGGGGCTACAAGCATTTTCCAGTAACCTGTAGATATGTAAGAAATCTAGGAAAGGATTTTCTGGCTCACACAGGAAAGTTCCATACCAGCTGGGGAGACTTCCATTCCTTTAAAAATGTAGAGGCCCTTGAGTATGAAGTATTTAGAATGTTAGCCCTTAATTCCAAGTGCTTAATTGGAGATCAATTAAATCCTGATGCTAAATTATGTGAAAATGTCTATGACCTAGTTGGTAAGGTCTATTCTCAAGTGGAAGCAAAAGAGCCTTGGTGCCAAAATGCGAAGGCTCTTGCTGAAATAGGAGTCTTTATACCAACCGATGAGAAAGTTCGTGTTTCTTCCTCTCAGTCGGCTATAGAGTCATTATTAGACCAATTAGCCTATCAGTTTGACTTTATTGACAAGGAAATGGATTTTGGAAAGTATAAGCTTCTAATTATTCCTGAAAGAATAAGTATAGATGAAAAAATGAAAGATAAGCTAAATACCTACTTATCTAAAGGAGGAAAGGTCATATCTGTCTTTGATTCCATCTTTGATGGTTTGTCTGTAAAAGTAGTAAAAGAGACTAAAGATGATTATGGTAATCCAGTTAAAGGAGTTTTTGCTCTTCATAATGATTTTGCAGACTACCTTATTCCTACAGAGCTTATTGGAAAAAACCTATATAAAACTGAGTATGTTATGTATGCCAAGGGTGTGGAAGTTGTGGCTATTGACGGTGGAAAAGCCCTAGTAAAAGCCTATGACCCAGTGTTTAACAGGTCTTATAAACACTTTTCATCTCATTTGCATGGCCCTAGTTCTAAAAAAGAATCCTATGATGGCGTGGTCTTAAACAAGGATAAAAATGCTATTTACTTTGCCCATCCTATCTTCGTGATTTATAACAAGAAGGGTACTAAGTGGATTAAAGAATTCTTAGCAGATGCAATAAACTATCTATTACCAGATAAGTTAGTTAGCCATGATGGACCATCCACTGTATTTTGTGCCCTTAATGAGCAAGTTGAATTAAATAGAATGGTACTGCATCTTCTACACTATATTCCTGAAAGAAGGTCCACCGATTTTGATACTATAGAGGATGTTATCCCTCTATACAGTTTGAATTTTGTTCTTAACCATGATCCTTCTTTAAAGATAAAAAGTGTAAAACTAGTACCTGAAAATATAGATGTAAAATTTGAGGTTAAAAAAGAAGGACAAATTAGCTTCACTTTAGATAAATTACATGGCCATAGCCTATTAAGCATAGAGTATGAGAAATAGGGATGTGAAAAAAGATCAAGCACCTATTGAAGATTACTTAGCCTTAGGAGATAAGCTTTATCTAGAAGGTGATACTCTAATTTTAGATGGTGTTAAAAAAAGCAACTTTGATCTTATGGATACCTTTTTCTGTGGTCAATGTTTTAGATGGACCTATGATGATAAAAGCAATACCTTTACTGGTATTGCTTTTGAAAAGGTTCTAAAGCTAGAACAAAAAGAAGACCACCTAGTATTTCATTGCTCAAAAGAGGATTTTAATAATATCTGGAAAAATTATTTTGATTTAGAAGTAGATTATGAAGCAATTAAAGAAGAGCTAAAAAAAGATAATATTTTAAAAAAGGCCATAGAATTTGCACCAGGTATTAGGCTTTTAAAACAGGAACTTTTTGAAACTGCAATTAGTTTCATTATTTCATCTAATAGCAACATTAAAAGAATTAGAAAAAACATTTTAGATTTATCCACCAACTTGGGACAACATATAATAGATGAACATTATGCCTTTCCCACAGCTCTAGCTATAGCCCAAGCAGATTCTTCAATTATTGATTTATGTAAAATAGGCTACAGGGCAGATTACATTAAAAAAGCATCTCAGGCTATAGTAGAAAAAGATACTTTTCATTTAGGCCACTATTCATCCTTACCTTATGAAGAGGCTAAAAATGAACTAATGCAACTAAGGGGAGTTGGACCTAAGGTAGCTGATTGTATAATTTTGTTTTCTGGTATTTCCATGAATGCTTTTCCTACAGATGTCTGGGTAAAAAGGGTAATGGAAAATCTCTATATCAAAAAAGAAGTAACCCAATCCTATGTGCAAAAGTATGGTCAAGAAAGGTTTGGCAAGCTTGCTGGCTATGCCCAACAGTACCTATTTTATTACGCTCTTAAAAAGAATATTGGGGTCTAAAATATTGAAAAAGGAAGCTGTTCATAGTATACTATGGACATAGTTCCTGAGGTACACGACAACCCTTGTATTTGAACCTACAGTAATTTGACGGGATCAATGAGTATCTGTAATGATGTCATGCCAGTTTAGCTGGACGATTGAAAGACAGATCTGTGAACCCACCTGGCGTAAGCTAGGCGTCAAAGAAAAGGGCCGGTATTTTGGGAATTTTTCTTGTAATAAAAGGTCTTTCTTCCAAAAAATTAATAGTCTCTTTTTTCCTTCCAAATATCCAAGATATATAAATAGCGGTCTAGAGGTAGACCTTTAAAGGGAACATTAGAGGTGGAATATATGTAGCCGCCTCCTGGTTTTCCATGTTTTAAGCAATAAAGAGCAGACTCTTTTATCTCATCCATGGTTCCAGTTTGTAAAAGAGCGCAATTTACATTACCTATTAGACAAACTTGATCTCCTACTAATCTTTTAACCTCTGCTATATCCACACCTGCCATAGGGTCTAAAGAGTGGATTGCATGGGGATTAGCTTCTACTAGTTGGTCCAATATGGGCATAATGTTTCCATCTGTATGTTTAATGGCATAGCCACCATCTTTTCTTATACTTTCAATAATTCTAGTTAAATATGGAGTAATGAATATTCTAAAATGTTCTGGAGACATAAAAGGACCTGTGTTATAGCAGTAGTCATCACAAAGCATAAAGCCTTCAATGCCAGCAGCAAAGGCTCTTTTATTGCTTTCAATAGCTGCAGTAGCTTTTCTTTCAGCTTCTTCTAAAAGGCCTTCTTCGTCATCTACCATACGATAGGAAAATTCATACATTTGATTACCATCAGGAATAGCAAAGGTTCCATCCCCATGTTTAATTAATAAATATGAGTAATTAGTAAGCTTGTTTATTAAATCAGCTGTTTTATACATTTCCTCAGAGTGAAGCCAGTGAAGGGGGATTATGGAATGGCCCAATCTTTCATAAACTTCAACATGCAGTTCAGCATTCTTATTTAGGGCAATATCCTTTTCTTTAGGGCTAAGTCCTTTTAAATCATCTTGTTTTAAAAATTCTCTTCCTAGAAGTTCTTCTGATAATTGAAATTGTAGCTCCATTGTTGGTACATAGTCGGGAATCCCTCTTTCTAGTGCTATTATGGCTCTTTCTCTGTGGTTCATGCTTTTAACCTTCCTTTATAGTATCTTTAAATTTTTCCTTTATTTTTTCAAAACTCTCATCGCTCAAGACATGTTCAATACGACAGGCATCTTGATCTGCAGTTTCTTCATCCACCCCTAGACTTACTAAAATCTTGGTTAGGGTAAGATGGCGATGATAAATCTTTTCAGCTATTTTTAAGCCTTCTGGCTTTAGGCTAATATGTCCTTTTTCATCTATATCAATATATTCATGTTTTTTTAGCAGATTAACTGCTCTACTTATACTTGGCTTAGAGTAGCCAGTATGGTTAACTATGTCAATAGAACGTACAATACCAGACTCTTTACTTAGTATAAGTATAGCCTCTAAATACATTTCTGCTGACTCTTGAATGTTCATTAAATCACCCTTTTTAAATATTTTTGATTAAGTATAATATATCATAAAACAAATGGTCAACTAAGCTTCTTTTTATAACTTTTCCTTTTTATAGGGATGGAAACCAATGAAATCCCCACAAAGATAAGAAAACAACCTAAAATCTCTTTAAAAGAAAGAACTTGTTGCAATATGAGCCAACCTGCTAGGACAGCGAAAACTGATTCCATGCTCATAATTAATGAGGCAACAGGGGCTGACAAGTTCTTTTGTGCAATTATCTGCATGGTATAGCCAATTCCTGTAGTTATTACTCCTGAAAAGACTATAGGAAGAAGGGCAAGATAAATTGCAGAAAAATCTATAGTCTCATAAATCAGCATTAAGATAGCTGAAAAGAAACCACATGTGAAAAATTGTATTAAGGCCAATTTAAGGCTATCTGTCTTTGGTGAAAAATGCTCTATTACCATTATTTGTCCAGCAAATAAGAAGGAGCTTCCCAGCACTAAAAAATCTCCTATGTTAAGAGCAAACTCTTTATTTATAAACAGTAAAAAGGAGCCAAGAAGGGCGAAGGCCACACTTATCCAGACTATCTTAGGGATTTTTCTTTTGAAAAAGACCCCAACAATGGGAACAATTATGATGTATAAAACAGTTATAAATCCAGCTTTCCCAACTGAAGTATATCTAATTCCATTCATCTGTAATAAATTAGCAAAGACCAGAATAATACCACAAATGCTACCTGCTATTAGGGTATCTTTTGTAATAAAAAAGCCTGGTGTTTTGTTGTTAGCTTTATCTTCTTTTAGGACCAAGGTATTTGCATCTAACTTCTTGCTATTTGTTCTTTCAGTTTTTGCTTCTAGTTTATCTTTAATAAGGATAAAAATGAAAAGAATAAGAGAGGCTAATAAAAACCTTATAGCTGTAAAGGTAAAAACATCTATATGTTCTAGAGCTTGCTTTTGAAAAGTAAAGGTAATACCCCAAATTACAGAAGTAAGTAAAAGCATAACCATGCTTCTAACTTGTTTTGCAGATAATGAACTTGTTTTTGCCATATATTAATCCTTGTTATTTTTCTTTAAAGCACTCAATCATGCTAAGAGATGCTTTTGTGCTTATGGTACATTTATCTTTTAGAGAGTGAGGAATGAAAAAGTAATCTCCTTTTTTAATTTCCAAACTTACATTGTTCCAGTTTAAAAGTCCCACGCCCTCAATAATAACATAAATAGCAGCTGCTTGCTTGAGAAGGTAAGAATTATTTTCTGGTTTAGGATAAGAACTATTTTCTTGTTTAATGTAAGAATTATTT
>CAZLVL010000021.1:0-33881 GCA_964563155.1 uncultured Clostridiaceae bacterium
TTTATCAAAATCCTTAGCTTGGATGGGCTGAAACACAAACTAATTAACACTACCCAAACTAATCGATAGTCTCTCACTCACTTGTAGTAAACTCTAGCATTTTTTCACCATAAACTATACCATCCCAATCTGGTGCAGCGTCAAGCATGAAAAGCATAAATTCAAATGAATCTTTCCCTATTCCTTCATCCAGTTTAAAGTAGATCTCAAGATCATCTTCAATATCCGCTTCACTTAATGGATGGTCAACTTTTCCAAAAACCACATCGTTTTGCTCTGTTGGTTTAAAGGAAATATACTTAAGCACATCTTGTTCCCAGATTGGTAAATACATAGTGATACCTTCTATGGAAGGCATTGAAAATATTGTAAGTACAGACCTACCACTTGCTTGGGCTGATTGTTTGTCTTCATAAGTGGTTTTAAGGGTTAATCTGTAGCCTGCATCTTGGGCACCAGCTGGTAAATCTTCCCCAGCTACAACAGGTCCAACAATTGACCAATTAGGCTTGATAGCATCTCTAGTCTCAGATTTTTCTTTGCTAACTTCAAACTCGACTATATCTGCTAACATGTCTACAAATGCATATGACTCTTTGTACCCTAGTTTACTAAATTTCAATGTGTAAATACCATCATCAAATATTGTTCCATCTTGAGGAGAAACAATATAGTTTCTGTTCTCTTGGCTTTCTTCATCTTCTTGGGTTAGGGTGATGCCATCAATTGTCTGGTCAGCTGCTCCTCCTTCTCCTTTTTTTACAAGTTCAAAATCTTCTATAGATACATTAGGGATCTTGCCATGCTGGTGCTCACCTGTAAATTCTGCCAAATGTATTCTTATGGCATTAGGTGAAGCATCAATGAAAATACAGAAGACACCTTCTCCTTCTTTGACTGTTACAGTGGCTGTTAGATCAGCTGGGTTTCCTTGCCAACCTGTTGGTAGGGTTATTACCCCTGTTGCTGTGTAATCACCTGCTGTGTGGCCATCATAATTAGCAATTGTCCATGTAATAAAAGCATTGTGGGTATAGTCATTGCTATTAGTTACTGGAACTTACCTGCAAGTTGCATAATAGCTGATTGTTCGCAAGTACCGAAAAGTACTTGAATATTAAAATCAACTTGGGCTGTTGATACATATTGCATAGGTATCACTATTACTTTTGCAGTTACCTCTAAATCCATAGCTGGGTCAGCTTGGTCTATTCCTTCTGGCAATTCAAAAGTTCCTATTACATCATATTCACCAGTATTGAAAGGATAATAATTATCCATGGCCCAGTTTACATCAACTTGGTGCTCTTGGCCCTTGCTATCTTTAATCTTAATACTTTGCGCTAGGGCTGCTCTGGCATGATCTGTTATTGTACCAAAGAATACCTCAACATTTTCTACTGCATTTTCTGTGTCAATTTCCTCTATTGTGGGATTTGCCCCCGCTTCAAACTCAACTGTCACGTGTACATCAGTATTCAAATCTTCTAAGGTATATTTTCTACTCTTATCACCAACTACGGAATCGTTTAGCTTCCACTCTTTTACCTGATAGTTTGCATCTGGTATTGCTTTAAAGAATACATCTGAGCCTTGATCAATTTTGGTACCACTAGTAATATCTGGATACGGACTTTCTACCCTAGCTTCTAATGCACCGTTTCCACCTACAACGTTAAAGGTTACAGTGTATTTAGGTAGCTCTGCAGCAAAATTAATCTCTAGTATTGCTACTTCAGATTGTTCATCATCCTTAATTGCCATAGCTTTAACTGTTCTTTTAACTGCTTCAGTTTTTTCTGCCTTAACTACAAATGGGCTAGTGTATTTTTCTCCATTTTCTTTTGTTGGTTCACTTTCATCTAAGGTGTAATAAATATCAGCACCTTCTAGTGTTGTTGCTAGTGTTACAGTAACACCTTCTTCGTTAGGGAGTACAGCTCCATCATAAGGATTTCCCATAATTGTTCCAGTTATAGTAATATCAGCTACTGTATCTTCTCCAACATAGACAGCTTGTCCATCATTACCTTGGAGTTGAATAGAATTATTAATGCCAATATCATAATCAGGTAAAGTAATATGCAGTGCTCCATAGGGTAAATCTGCTCCAACTGTACCACTTACATAAAGCTCACTATATTGGTCAGTAGTGCCAGACCAGTATAGGCCATCTCCCGTGTCTTCCATTTTGTCTGTAAGTACAAATTTACCACTAGCCCAAGGATTTCCATCTCCTCCTAGGTAGATTGGCATTCCTACCCTTACCTCTTTATTAGGATCAAGCCCTATGATTGTAAATTCTAGGGTCTCACCTTCGGCATAATAGTTTTTATCAAGCTTGCTAGTAGCTATATCTGCTTTGTTTACAGTAATAGCTAGATTAACTGAATTGCCACTAGCTGTATGGGTAATAGTTACTAAGGTATCTGTAGGTTTTAATCTTGTACCGTTTTCAAGAGATACTGTAATGCCCTTTTCTGTAAAGTCATCAAAGCTAAAATCGAATTCTGTATTATCAGACATTGTTACAGTTACTTCCAGTTCATCTAGTTCTAGGGCATCACCTTCAATATATGTGAGTTTGTGGGGTGGTGTTTTAACCATAATACTTAATGCTTCTGGCTCTCCTGGTTTAACTCCAACATAGACAGCTTGTCCATCATTGCCTTGGAGTTGAATAGAATTATTAATGCCAATATCATAATCAGGTAAAGTAATATGCAGTGCTCCATAGGGTAAATCTGCTCCAACTGTACCACTTACATAAAGCTCACTATATTGGTCAGTAGTGCCAGACCAGTATAGGCCATCTCCCGTGTCTTCCATTTTGTCTGTAAGTACAAATTTACCACTAGCCCAAGGATTTCCATCTCCTCCTAGGTAGATTGGCATTCCTACCCTTACCTCTTTATTAGGATCAAGCCCTATGATTGTAAATTCTAGGGTCTCACCTTCGGCATAATAGTTTTTATCAAGCTTGCTAGTAGCTATATCTGCTTTGTTTACAGTAATAGCTTGATCAACTGAATTATCACTAGCTGTATGGGTAATAGTTATTTTGGTATCTGAAGGTTTTAATCTTGTACCGTTTTCAAGAGATACAGTAATACCCTTTTCTGTAAAGTCATCAAATACGAAATCAAATACTGTATTATCAGACATTGTTACAGTTACTTCCAGCTCATCTAGTTCTAGAGCATCACCTTCAATATATGTGAGTTTGTGGGGTGGCGTTTTAACCATAATACTTAATGCTTCTGGCTCTGCTGGTTTAACTCCAACATAGACGGCTTGTCCATCATTGCCCTCTAGTGAAATGGTATTCATAATATTAATTGGGCCATTTTCATTTTCATACTGAGGTAGGGTAATATGCTGTGCACCATAGGGTAAATCTGCTCCTACTGTACCACTTACATAAAGCCTACTATATTGGTCAGTAGTTCCAACCCAGTATAGGCCACCATCTATAACTTGCATATTTTCTGTTAATACTTGTTTGCTGCTTTCCCATCCAGATCCAACACCTGTAGAGATTGGCATACCTACCCTTACTTCTTTGTTAGGATCAAGCCCAAAGATTGTAAATTCCAGGATATCACCTTCGGCATAATAGTTTTTATCAAGCTTGCTAACAGCTATATCTGCTTTGGCTACAGTAATAGCTTGATCAACTGTCTTTGTACTTTCTGTATGAGTAATTGTTACCTTAGTATCTGTAAGTGTTAATAAAGTACCGTCTGCAATAGATACTGTTATACCTTTATCTGCAAAGTCTACTAAGGCTACATCCTCTGTAGATGAATCAGATTTTATTAGGGTTACTACTAAGCCTGCTAAATTCAGCTCTTCACCTTCTGTATAAGTTATCTTAGCTGGCTCTGTTTTAACTGCTATACCTGTTATTGTTACTGGTACAACTTCATCTTCTACTGGTCCCACTGCAGCACTTGTTTGTGTGCCAGAATAGTTACCTCTTCCACTTACTTCAACCTTTAACCATTTACCTGCTTCAGTTGGTATATAAGTCTTACTGGTTGCACCTGAAATATTAGTATATGTACCGTCAGAAGAATCACTTATCTTCCATTGATAAGATACTGTAGCTCCACTGGGTGTAGGTGTAGCTGTTAGTGTTTGGCCAACCTTAGCTGTTCCTTCTATACTTACAGAACTTATGGAAATATATGTTGGGGGTACAATAATTGGAGGTGGTGTAAGAACATTTGATCCATCATAATTGTTTGTTACATTTTCCCCTATAGAAACTTCTTTACCTCCACCGGCTGTTACACCAGCTGCCTTCTCATTATTTACTCTTGTATTTGGTGTAGTTATGGTGGAGTTATCTGCACCTTCTTTTGTGGTAACTTGATTTACTCTTCCACTACCAGATACAGCTGTACTAGGTGCTGATGTATCAATATTAGTTACACGTCCTTCAACAAGAAGGCTAGTTCCTTCACTAGTAGGTTCAACTTCAATATCTTTAACCACAGTATCTTTTGTAATAGTAAGGTCAGCAGGACCTTCTGCTCTTACTGTAATCTTATCAACTGTAGCATTTTGAACTAGAACTGGAACACCTGAAACAGCAACTTCAATAGTACCAACTTCACCTTCAATTATAATGTCATCTTTTCCATCATCAACTACAACCACTTCAACCTCAGCTCCGCCTTCAACAGAAACACGGATCTGTCCATCAACCTTGGATATAATTATTTTCCCTTCCACGCTACCGCCAACAATGACAATAGAGTCTACTCCACCACCACGGGCAACTAAACTTCCTTTAAGGGTGACATTCTCTAACTTGACTTCTCCATCTCCAACTCCATCTCCGATTATGAGGTCTCCGTTAATAGTAAGGTTTTTTAAGGTTACACCTGGAGCATTAACCATAACATTACCAGATACAATCTTGGTGTATACACCAGATTTATTAATATATTGCTTAATAATATTGTGCATAACTTGGGCAAATTCTGCTCTACTTATGGTAGCTTGGGGTTTTAACTTCCCATTATACCCTTGTACATAGCCAGCATTAATTAAGGCATATACTTCGTTTCTAGCCCATTGTGATATCTCCTTGTCATCATCAAAATCTATATCAGATTTTTCAGCAGGGGTTAATCTTAGAGCTCTTACCAAGACTGCAAAAGCCTGCTCACGAGTTATCTTATCATTGGGGTTCATTTTTCCGTCATAGCCTTGCATCACACCCATCTTAAAGGCTTTTGCAATGCTATCAGCGAACCAGTCCGTGCTTTTTATGTCAGTGTAGGCGGATAAGTCGCCTTCTTCAATGGCAGCGAAGGCACGGACTATAATGGTTGCCATTTGTGCTCTTGTTAAAGGATCATCAGGCATAATCTTGCCCTGATCTCCAATAAGTAAGCCGTTTTCAACGGCGCTTTCCAATGCTTCAGTAGCCCAATTGTCCGGCATATCCGAAAACTGGGACTTGGCGTTAACAATAGCGGCACTTGAATTGGGTAAAAAACTTAATACCAAAAAAAGTGCCAGCAAAATTGAAAGGGTTCTTTTATACATGTATATTTCCTCCTAGACATATTAAGTATTCAATTATTCGTATGACTACATTAAATCACAAATATCTTGCTTTGTATACAAAATTAGCAAAAATAGTTAGCATTAGGTAACTTTATAGAGGTTTTTCAGCAATATTTAGCTTTTTTGAATATTTGTAAAAACAACATAAAACGCAAAAGAAAATAATAACAACTTGTTTGTTTTTTGACATAATTACAAGATTTGAAAATTACCATACCTTTTGCTAAAAGAAATACAAATTATATAAAGCCAAATATTTGACAAGAAATATATACAAATATGCTAAGAAAAAGAAAGGACTAGATAAATATGTCTAGTCCGAATTAATATTTTCCCTTATTCTCTTGTTTCTTTTCTTATCTTTATATAATTCAAAAGGCCCTTAGGACCTTTTTATTCTTGAATTTTCTTTTGGTGTTTATATTCTTCTTTCCTAATCTTCCATAAGGTCAAATAGGTTGGTGTAATCTAACTCTAAGCTTCTGGCAAGATTCTTATGGGTACAGTGGCCCTTGTAGGTGTTAATGCCTCTAGCAAAGTTCTTGTCTTTTTTACAAGCCTTTTCTAAACCCATATTGGCAATTCTTAGGCCATAAGAAGTAGTAGCATTACATAGGGCTATGGTAGAGGTTCTAGGTACACCCCCTGGCATATTAGAAACACAGTAATGGACAACACCTTCTTCAACAAAGGTAGGGTCATCATGGGTGGTAGGTTTAGAAGATTCACAACAGCCACCTTGGTCAATGGCAATGTCTACAATAACAGCACCAGGCTTCATACTCTTTAAGTATTCCTTTTTTATAACCTTAGGGGCTTTTGCACCTGGGGTTAGAACAGCCCCAATGATAAGGTCTGAGTCTTGAATGTTCTTTTGGATGTTGTGTTCATCACTATAGAGGGTTTCAAGTGAGTTACCAAAAAGGTCACCTAAGTAGGTTAACCTATCTAAAGATATATCTAGTATCTTAACCTCTGCTCCAATACCAACAGCTATCTTAGCAGCTGAAGTACCAGATATTCCTCCTCCAATAATCATAACCTTGCCTCTTTCTACACCTACTGTACCAGCAAGAAGAATACCTCTACCACCAAAGGGTTTTTCCAGGTATTTGGCTCCTTGTTGAATACTAAGCTTTCCCGCTATCTCACTCATAGGCTTTAGACAAGGTAATCCTCCATTACTATCTTCAATAGTTTCATAGGCTACTGCTGTGGTACCAGATTTTAAAAGTTCTTCTGTCAGTTGAGGATCTGCTGCTAAGTGGAAGTAAGAATAAATAATTAGTCCTTCTCGTAAGAATTTGTACTCTTGGGGTAAAAGGTGTTTAACCTTAACAATCATATCACATGCTTCATATACGGCTTGTGCTGAGTCTAAAATCTCAGCTCCAACCTTAATATATTCTTCATCTGTAAATGATGCCCCTACTCCTGCTCCCTTTTCCACGTACACAGTATGACCTGCATTTATGTAGGTTAGCACTGCAGCTGGTGTAAGCCCTACCCTGTATTCGTGATTTAAAAGTTCCTTAACCGTACCTATTTTCATCAATTTTCTCCATTTTGAATGATTTTGTCTTTTTATTTCCACCATTATATTACATATAGGTTATATGGCAAGATTTTTTTTCTCTTAAGCTGTTTTAGTATATATATATTTTTTCTTTTTTCTTCTATTCTTCCTTAATCTTTCTAACTAACGCTGTTTACTCTTTTAAGATCAAAACATCAAAAGGCTCTAAGCTAATTTCGCCACTAAGGTCTTTCTTAGTTAGTAGGTCAGTAAAGGATTTATTCAGCTTTAAGTCTTGTTTTTCCCTAGTATAATTTAGAACAAAGTAATAGTTAGAATTATCATTGCCTCTAACAGCTAATTCCATCTCTTTAGGTAGACTAATCATGTCTTTAAAGGGACTAATCTGATTAGTATGCTCTAATATGGTATATGCCATATCTTCACTAAAGGCACCACCTACAAAAATAACTGAACCTTTGTTACTTTTCTTTTCTGTAACAGCTGCCATACCTTGGTAATGGCCTCTATCAAAGCTAGCTAGCACCTTAGTATCTTTATCAATTGTTTTTAGTACTTCATTGTATAGGGGCATGGCAATTGATTTGTTCTTCCAGGTAGCTGTCATCTTTTCATCTAAGGCCCCTAAGAAGGTTCCCTCTACTGATTGAGCTCCCGCTATATCGATAAGATTACCTGGCACAATGGTACCTAAAGGACATTTGCCATAATTATCTTTAAAGCCGGTTCTTGCTCCAATAACTAAGGTTCCCCCTTCTTTTACATATTGAGACAATATTTCACTAACTTTTTCAGTTACAATACAGGCATGGGAAAATACTAAAAGCTCATACTTTTTCAAGTCCTCTACTTTAGTATTTTCATCTAAGTATACATAATCCATGGGAGTGTGAGATAAGGTAGCAGCTCTAAACCAAGAAGTATCAGAGATATCTTGATATCTTCTTCTAATAGTGTCCCCATAAGCATCCCAGTCATTGGCATAAGAATGGATGTAGCCTACCTTGGCCACATATTTGCTACCAGCTATTTCTTTCAAGCTTTTAAACTCTTTTCCAATTTCTTGAGCTTCTAGCACCCGTCTAGCATCTGGTCTGTTGTCATGGCTATTAATGCCTTCCCAATAGATCTCTGTACCCATAGGAGAGGTTCTCCAACGGAAATATGAGATGAAGTCTGCGCCATGAGCAACAGACTGATAGGTCCATAATCTCATTTGGCCAGGCTTTGGCATTGGACAAGCTGAGCCAACAGTCCAGCCACCACCACCAGATTGCTGTTCCATAACTCCAAAGTTAGCACTTAAGCCTCTGGTCATAGAAAGGTTCTTAATCATATCTCTATCTCTTAAGGTAATGAAGTTTTCTAAATCAGCATTAACAGTATTAGAAAAACCAGGATATGAGTCAAAGGTTATATAATCTGTAGTATTAGCATCTTGCATCTTTTTATAGTCAATATATTTAAATAGTCCATTGGTGGTTATGAATTGGTCAGCAGGTATTATGGACCTTAAGGTTTCTGTTTGCATTTTGGCATATCTTAGCACTGTATCAGATATGAACTTTCTAAACTCTAACATCATATGGGGATTATATGCATTGGCTGCCACATGCTTAGGTGTCTCTATTTGATTCCAATCTGTATAGATCTGACTCCAAAAGGTATTACCCAGGGCTTCATTTAAGGTATCAAGGTCTTTAAACTTATCCTTTAAATAGGTCCTAAAAGCTATGTCATCAGCCTTAGAGTGATAAGAATTAATGGAGCAGTTAAATTCATTATCTAATTGCCAACCAATTAAGCACTTCTTATCCTTGTAGGCATAAGCCATCTTTTCTACTATTCTTCTTGATAGGTCATAATATATTTTGGTATTCATGTTGTAGTGGCGACGATGGCCATGATGGTAAACATGACCTAATTCATCTTGATTAAGAACCTCTGGATACTTATGTGTTAGCCAGGCTGGTGGAGTAGCTGTAGGTGTACCTACTATTACATCCATACCCTTCTTATCACAAAGGTCCATAAACTCACTAAAAAGAGAAAAATCAAAGACCCCTTCTCTTGGCTCCATAAGGGCCCAAGCAAACTCTGCTATTCTTACTACAGAAATACCTACTTCTTTCATTCTATCCAAGTCTTCTTCCCAAACATCCTTTGGCCAGTGCTCTGGATAATAGCAAACTCCCATTACTAATCCATCAATATCCCAGTTTTTCATAAGTCCTCCAAGTAGTCATATTTTACATAAACATTCTAACACAGATATACATATCTAGGCTTTTAAAAGCGTATACATACCTATTATTTCTCTTCTTTTTTCTTCTTTTTTTCTTTGCTTTTACAATATATTTATTGATATCTTGTTATCTCTTCTTTTCTTCTTCTCTTCTTGTTTTCTTAGTTATCTCTTCTCTTTCCTATACACAAAAGAAGCCTTAGCCTCTTCTACCCTAGCTAGCTTTCTTTTACCCCCAAAGAGATAGGCTGGAAACCAGTAACCAGAAGGGTTGGCCATTAGGGTAGCTTTATCCTCTAGGAGCTTTTCACAAAGCTCAATATAGTCATCAATGTAGGAAGGAGACAGACAATAGCCATTATGGGATGCCATTATTCTTTTAATCTTATCTTCCATTTCCTTTAGTTTATGCATATTGGCTAGATACTTTCTAACAATGTCCTTGTAGGCTAAGTTATCTTCTCTAACGTTTAATAGGACTTGGCCTCCTTCTAATTCATCACCAGTAAACAAAGAGCCAGAGTTATGGTCCAAAAAGACAAAAGAAGATTCATGATGGGCAGCTAAAACGTAGGCTGTAATTTGCCGTTCTCCCAAATCAAAGACTTGTCCATCTTCTAATGCCAGCACTTTGTAGTCCTTGTAGGGCATTCTTCTTTTTGGTCTTTTCTTTTTAGCTAGACTAAAGGCTTCTTTTCCCATCCAGACCTCAGGGAAATATCCATTCCCCCCAACATGATCATAGTGACCATGGGTATTAACTACAATTAAGGGTAAGCCACATATACCTTGTACTACTCTTTTTAAATCATTTCTTCCATAGCCTGTATCTATTAACATAGCTTGGTCTTTACCTTCAATTAAATAACAGGTTACATTTTTTATCTGTATAACCCAAACATCAAAATCAGTCTTTGTAACACCAATCTTTTTACCCATAAGTCCATAATTAATATCTCTTTTCATGGTCAATCCTCTTTTGTCATAATATTCAGTTTTTCTCATCTCTTTTTTTAATATATATGAAAGTGTGGGTTTGGTCAAAGTATATATATATCTTCTCTTTTCCTTACCTTCTTCTTTCTCCATATTATACCCTATCGCGCACCTTTTAGTGATATAGCCTTGACTTTAATCCCTATAGGGTATACAATCCTCGTAACAATCACGAAAGGATTGTATCAAATGAATGAGATTGCTAAGTTTATAAAAAAAAGTAGAAAAGCAGCTGGTCTTACCCAAGTAGAGTTTGCTATGCGCTCTGGTTTAGGACTTCGTTTTGTACGCGAACTAGAACAAGGTAAACCAACGGTCAGAATGGACAAGGTAAACATCGCTCTTTCAATGTTTGGAATGGAAGCTGTTCCAGGTAGAATACCTAAAACCCAGGATAAGAAAGAATGGATTAAGTGATGAGCTCTTTTAGAACAGCATATATTTACATTAGAGAAGTTTACGCAGGTGAATTAAGAGAAACAGATGATGGTTACTCTTTTACCTATGATTCAAATTATCTTTTAGCTACTAATCCTAGCCCAGTTTCACTAACCTTACCTATACAAGCACAAGCATATTATTCAAAGACACTTTTTTCTTTTTTTGATGGTTTAATACCTGAAGGATGGCTTTTAAGTCTTGTCAGTAGAAACTGGAAGATTAATGCTAATGATCGCTTTGGCTTACTACTTGTTGCTTGTAAAGATAGTATTGGTAATGTCAGTGTTAGAGAGGATCGCATATGAAGTGTTTAAATTGTGGTAAGACACTAAATGCAAATAACAGTAGTGGTTGGCATAAGTCATGTATTAAGAGTTTTTTTAACACCAACCAACTACCAGTTATAGATATTAACGAAAAGACTTTAGAGTTAATAGTAAATGATAATATAAATAAAGGGTATACCATACCTGGAGTTCAGAAAAAGTTGTCTCTTAACTTAAAGCAAGAAGAAGGTAAACACAGGCTTACCCTAGTTAACTATCCAACAGGCTACATACTCAAACCCCAAGTAGAAGAATATGAAGCTCTACCTGAAGCAGAGCATCTTGTTATGAAGATGGCCTCTACTATCGGTATTTCCACTGTTCCCAACGCCCTCATTAAAGATGGTGAAAAATTAGCATATATAACTAAGCGTATAGATAGAATTTTCACAAAAGATAATATACAAATGCTTGCAATGGAAGACTTCTGCCAACTTGATAATAGATTAACACAAGATAAATACAAGGGCTCTTATGAGCGCTGCGCAAAAATAGTTGATAGGTATTCATCACGAAAAGGTCTTGATCTTACTGAACTATTCATGCGCTTAGTCTTTTCTTTTGTTATTGGTAATTCTGATATGCATCTAAAAAACTTTTCTTTGATTGAAACCAGCCCAGGCTCAGAAGAATATATACTCTCACCAGCCTATGACCTATTACCTGTTAATGTAATAATGCCTGAAGATAAGGAACAATTTGCTTTATCTATAAACAATAAAAAGACTGATATTAGCGGCAAAGACTTCTATGTATTTGCTAATACTTGTGGAATTTCTGAGAAGGCTGCTGAGAATATGATTAACAAAGTCCTCTCTAAAAAGAAGAGCTTTATCTCTATGTGTAATGACTCTTTTTTACCCAAAAGCATGAAAGAATCTTTAATTGAATTAATTAACACAAGAATTGCTTGTTTTTAAGGTAAAGAACTCACTCTATATATTCTTTTACTCCATTCCCTTCTCACTTTCTCTTCTACCGGTATTAGTAGATATAGTTTTAAATGTCTGGTAAATAGGATAAAATACTCTTAAGAGATAGCAACCCATATATATATTTTTTTACTGATACATAAGGTAATTGAAGAACATAGATTAGTAACCCCATATAGGAGGACAAGATGATACACCTTAAGCCAAGAAGCAAAACCATTATAGCTTTAGCTCTGGTAATAGCTTTGCTCTTACCAATCTTTTCAAATATAGCTATAGGAGCTAGTGAATTTGCAGATATGCCAAATGATTGGTCTACAGAGGCTCTTAATCATGCCATAAGTAATGATCTTTTAAATGGATATATTGAAAATGGTATAAAGCTCATAAAGCCTAGAGGACTACTTCTAAGAAATGAGATGTATACAGTCATAACTAGGGCCTTTGGAGCCAAGGTCTTGGCTGACTTAGATGGGGTTAAGGATGTATTAGTAGGTTCCTGGTATGAAGAGTATATGGCTAAGGCCCTACAAATGGATATTTTAGATAAAACAGCCTTGATGTACCCTACTAGACCTGCAACTAGAGAAGAGGTCTTTTCCTCTTTAGCAAGGGCCTTTCAGTTAAAAACTGAGGGTGATTTGCAAGCCTTAGATAGGTTTACAGATAAATCTTCTGTTTCTCTTAGCCTAAGACCATATATTGATGCCATGGTAAAAGAAGGATATTTAGAAGGTTATCCTGATGGCAGCTTAAAACCTAAGGCAAATATTACTAGGGCGGAGTTTGCTACAGTTATGTATAGGATGATAGGTCAATACCTCTTTACCCCCATAACCTACAGACAAAGCAGAATAATTGAAGAAGGCAATGTATTAATTAGGGCATCTAGGGTAAATATTAGGGATGCAAATATTAATGGGGACCTCATAATAGCTGATGGGGTTGGTGATGGTAATGTAATCTTAACCAATGTAAATATTGAAGGAAGACTGGTAATTAGAGGAGGTGGAGTAAACTCCATAATTATTAGAGGTAACTCTCAGGTTGGAACAGTGGTCTTATCTAAAAAGGACTCCAGTGTAAGAGTTGTATTGGAAGACAATGCAGATGTTGAAGTCATATACATAGATGATGGCTCAGATGATGTAATCTTAACTGGTAATATTTCTAATCTTGAAATACTGGCCCCTGATATTACAGTTTTTGCCAAAGATGCAAATATTGATAAGGTATCTATTACTGGGGCTAGCTCAGTACTAGAAGTAGAAAAAGAATCTCTTGTAAAAGAAGTCTTAGTTTCTGGCCCTTCTGTTGTCATTAAAGGCCAAGGTAGTGTTAGTGAGGTTAGTGTATTAGAAAATGGAGATAACTCCCTTATTGAAACACCTAGAACTAAGATTAACACAGATAAATCTGTATCTGGTGTAAAAGGAGCTGGTAACACTAGTGTTCCTGCCAATTCAAGCTACCAAAACAATAGTGCTGGCACATCCTCTTCTTTTGTCCCACCTGCTGGTGGCTTCATACCCCCCACCCCTATATATATTAATTTAACAGCTGTGAATATATCTGGAAAGCCTGAAAAAGAAAAAGTCCTAACTGCAACTGTTGACCCTCAAGGAGCCTCTGTAAACTACCAGTGGCTATCATCTCCTTCAGAAAATGGAGTTTATGAAGAGATTGTAGGAGCTACAAACTCAAACTATACCTTAAAAGAAGAAGATGTAGGTAAATATATTAAGGTTAGGGTTACTGCCAATATCCCATATATGGGAACCTTAACCAGTTCAGCTACAGACAAAATTTCTCCTATACTAGTAACAGCCATTGAAGTAACTGGAGATGAACAAATGTGGATAGGAGATAGTATTCAACTAACAGCTAATATTAGCCCTCCTGTGGCCTTTGATAAAGAAGTTACATGGTCATCAGAAGATGAAACAATTGCTAGTGTAACCCAAGATGGTCTAGTAACAGGACTTAAAGGAGGCCAAGTAAATATTGTAGCTACCTCTAAAGATGGCAGAATAAATGGAAGAAAAGAAATAACTGTTGTAGATAATATAGTTGAATATATGAATATGACCTTTGACCTATTATCCAACACCATCTTGTCCTATGATGGCCAATATTTAGAATTAGATATACCTAGTAAAATCCAAGGCTATGATGTATTACATATAGCTGATCAAGCCTTTATGGGTAATAGGGATCTTAGAAGGGTTAGCTTACCAAGTGGACTTATTAGCATTGGTAAAAAGGCCTTTTTCAACTGTGATAATTTAATATATGTAAGGCTCTATGAAAATGTAATAATTGATGACCAAGCCTTTAATGAATTTCAAGGACTTAGAAACACTTATGAATTAGTAAATGGCGGAGCTGGAATATATGCTAGAAAATCAGACTACTACTGGGCTAAAGAAAATATCTGGTATGACCTAGATGATATAGCTTTTGAAGATGCTCTAATATATATCCCCCTAGGCCATGGAAGAGATATATCCTTAACCTTTATTCCACAAAATGCCTCCAGCCTTTTAGCTAGCTGGGAAATAGATGACCCCTTGGTTGCAAGTTTAGATTTAAGCCAAAAGGTAAGTGGAAACATCTTTGTTACTGGACTTAGCCTAGGCCACACCACATTAAGAGCCAAAGCTTTAGATGGTGATTATGAGGCTTTTGTTGAGATTATTGCATATGAGGCAATAGAAAAAGATGGTTTTATCTTTAATCCAATTAATAATACAATTGAGCGCTATGTAGGAAACGAAAGAAGACTTGTAGTGCCTAGTGATATAGAAGGTCATGAAGTTTTAAGCATATCTGAAAATGCCTTTAAAGAAGGCGTAATAGCTATAGTACTACCTGATTCTTTAGAATCTCTTGATTTAAGAGCCTTTTCTAGTATTGATAATAGTGAGAGCTTTGCAAGTATTAGAATGCCAGAAGATTTAGACTTTTCTGAAGCTGAAGCAAACTATCCAAGTTCTCTCATATTAGCTTATGAAGACAATGACTTTAAGGCTGGCTACTATATGCGGAATAACTCTATGTCAGATTGGTACTATGTAGCAGATGATAATTTTGTTGGAGCAAATTTAGTTACTTTAGTGGAAGAGAGTATTAGGGTGGCCTTGGGTACTAGCTATAGTGTATCTGCCTCACTAGAACCATTAAATGCTTCTTCACAAAGATTAGTTTGGGACTTTTTAGATACTGATATTGCTAAACTATCTGGATTTAATGAATTGTATACAGATGTATTAATTCAAGCTCTAGAGCTTGGAAATGTAGATATTAAGGTCTACTCAAGTGATGGCTTAGTCTTTAAAACCTTAAGCATTGAGGTCTATGAAGCTGTAGAAATTGGAGACTACTTGTTTGATATGGGCTCTTCTAGCATTTTAAAATATTTAGGTAACGAGTCTATATTAAATCTACCTAACCAATTAAATGGTAACCCTGTATTAGCTATTGATAAGTTAGCCTTTTATGGCAATGACACTATTAATAGATTAAAGATACCTAACAGTATTTCAACCATTGGTGATAGGGCCTTTTATGGAGTGGACAATTTAACAGTGCTTGATTTACCAGCTAATCTTCTTCTAGGTAATGAGCTCTTTTCTTCCTTTGAAGATAACTTAAAAGATGTATATGAGGCTAATATGCTTTTAGGCTCTGAAGAAGGAATATATGTAAGAGATGCACTTAATAACTGGGAAAAACTAGCTGGTCCCTTTGTTCCAGTAACAGCTTTAGATCTTAAAGATACATATTATCTAGGTCTAGGTAAGACTATTGAAATCTTCCCAGACTTTGGCCCTCTTAATGCTAGTGTAAAGATAGTAAAGAATTCTATTGAAGAAAATGGAGTTGCCCAGCTAAATCTTATTATAGGTGATAAGGTTGCACTTAAGGGTCTTAAAGAAGGAAGAACAGAGGTTACAATGCTTAGCTTAGATGGCTCTAATGTGGAAGCTAGCTTTGATCTAATAGTATATACCCCCTTAAGAGAAGATAGCTTCTTTTTAAATCCGCTAACTAAAACTATTGTGGATTATGAGGGGGATGATAAAGAGGTAGTGGTACCTGCAAGCATTGAAGGTGTTGGGGTGCTACATATAGCTGATGGGGCACTTTTACAAAATCCCAATATTACAAGATTAATATTACCCTCTAGTGTCTTAAGCATAGGGTCTAACCAAGTATTAGGACCTTCTAATTTAATATATGTTGAGCTACCAGATAATGTGGATATAGCTGATAACTTCATTGATGGTAATAATGACTTTAGACAAGTCTACGAAGCAAACAATATGCTTGGTGGAATATATGGGAAAAAGTTTGATGGAGGACTACATATTTGGGAAAGACTTGATAAATGGACAGATATTGAGTCTCTAGACATCTTACCATCATCTTTAAGTTTAGCCCTAGGCCAAGAATATGAATTATCAATTCTAGTGCTACCCCCTGATGCCTCATGGCCCTATGTAAGTTGGGAAATACAAGATGAGTTAACTGTTGAAAAGATTAGTTCAACAGATTTAAGCCTAACCATTAAAGGCCTAAAAGAAGGGGCTACCAATGTAATAGCTAGAAGCATTGATGGGGACTTTTTAGCAAGTATAACCATAACTGTTTATGAAGCCTTTCATGATGCTTCCTTTATCTTTAACCAAAGTAACAACACCCTTGTAAAATATATTGGAGGCGAAAACACAGTAGTTATACCAAACAAGATAAATAATATTGAAGTGTTAGCCATAGAAGGCCAGGCCTTCTATGGACAAAGCAATATATTCTACCTTGAACTACCAGCTAACCTAATCTTAGGAGATAACCTCTTTGGTGATAATAGTAATGCCTTAAAAGATACATACCTTGCTAACAACAAGTTAGCTGGCATCTACTTTAGCAATGATGGTATTACTTGGGACTATGTAGATTCTTTAGACTTTGTTCATGCAAACTCAGTAAATCTGCAAACCAATACCCTCTACATCCCAAAAGGTAGCCATAAATTTGTTCTAGCAAATATAAATCCAGTTAATGCCAGTGTAAGGCTTTTAGAGTGGGATACAGAAATAGAAGATAAGGCTAAAATAGCAGATAGGTCTTTTGATGAAAGCCTAATATACATTGAAGGCCTCTTAGAAGGACAAATTAATTATGAGGTATCAAGTAAAATGAACCCCAACATTACTAGTGTCCTTGAAGTTCATGTATATGAAGCCTTTAACCACCAAGATATCTTGTTTAATACAGTTACTGCCAGTGTGGATGGATATGTGGGAGATGAAGTGGAACTCACAATACCCCCAACTATATCTGGCCTTGAAGTAAAAAGCATTGGCTTTGGAGCTTTTAGCAATAATACTAACCTAACTAGTCTTGTATTACCTGACAGCGTAACTACTATAGAAGACCTAGCTTTTTATGGCCTTAATAGTTTAAGATTTATTACCTTAACAAATGATGTAAACTTAGGAGACAAACTCTTTTTAGACCCTGACTTAAATGGCTTTAAAGTATTTTATGAAGGTAGAGGCCTAGTAGAAGGAACCTATGAATTTGTAGAGAGTGGTTGGACCTTAACAGAGTAGAAAAAAAGAAGAAAAAAACTTAGAAGAAGAATAATGTTTTAGGGTATAATAGGGGTATCGAAAAAAAGACATACGAGACCTAGAAAGGACCAGATGAAAATGAAAAGAAAAAGTCTTCTTTTGTTGCTAAACCTATTTCTTCTTTTAGCACTACTACTATCTTCTTGCTTACCTACCATTAACCCAGGTAAACAAGAGCAGCCAACAGATCCATTTCATAACATAGATAACTCATCTAATGAGCCTAAAAATGATGGTTCAGGAACAAAGGTTAATATACCGGACCCTGAGTTAGAGAAGTTTTTAAGGGCTGAGATAAACAAGCCTTCTGGGGATTTGACCACAGCTGATTTAGAAAGAGTTCAAAGGTTAGTAATATACACAGAAAACTATCCTATTACAGACTTAACTGGTATTGAGTATTGTATAAATGTTCATACCTTTAGGTATAGGGATGGCTACCTAGCATCTACAGATCCTCTGGCAAACCTAGACCAAATGCTAAACTTTACCCTTAATGAGGTGGAGATTGGCAATGTAAGTAAAAAGTTTAATATGCCCAATCTAAAGGTCTTTACCATGAATGATACCAACCTAAAAGATTTATCTTTTTTAAGTAAACTATTAGTTCCTGATTTAAGCCTTTGGGATAATGATATAGATAATCTGGACTTTCTAAAGGACAACACAGAACTTACAGACCTTCGCTTATCATACAATCTGGTTAAAGATATTAGTCCTTTAGCCAACAAGACAAAACTTGAAATCTTGCATTTAGACCATAATGAAATAGTGGACATTGATGTCCTATCCACTTGCACCAGTCTAAGAGAGCTAAATTTGTCCTACAACAAGATAAAGACACTAGCTCCAATTTTATCTTTAAATAGCTTAAAGGACTTAACCATCCATGAAGATCCTGACTTTAAGATATTTGATAGAAGTGAATTTGATATCCTTTTAGAAAGAGGAGTTGAGATTAAGTACAGGAAGTAATTGCATAGAACTTTTTAAACTTGTAGAATAGATATTGTTGAGAAAGAATAAAAAATATATTGGGGGTAATTTTATGTATAATGAAATCTTTTCACCTTTTAAGGTGGGTTCTCTTGAGATAAAGAACCGCTTTGTTTTGTGTGCCATGGAAGGAACCAACATCTTAGAAGGCCTAGTAGGCTACAAATTTAACCATAAGTGCAAAGAGTTCTTTATTGAAAGAGCTAAAAATGATGTAGGTCTAATTGTCTGTGGCATGACACCAGTAAAAGCCTTTATGGGTGAAAAATGGTTACACCAACAAGAAAAGATATTTAATGGTTCTGTAAAAGAACTAATGGAAGAAGTCCATAAATATGGAGCCAAGTTCTTTATACAAATAGGGGCAGGTATGGGAAGGGTTATGGTAACAGTACCTATGATAGAAAACCTTTACTTCTCAAAGACCAAAAAAAGAATGTTAAAGCTTTTGGGAATGGATGTAGACAGAATGTTTTTAGCCCCCACCAAGGACATGCCTAATGTTTGGAATCCAGATGTGAAAACTATAGAGATGACAAAGAAGGATATAGAAAATGTAATAGACTCCTTTGGAAAGTCAGCTCTTTTAGCTAAAAATGCAGGAGTAGACGGAGTGGAAATACATGCAGTCCATGAAGGATACCTACTAGACCAATTTACCATGCAGATAACCAATAAAAGAGAAGATGAATATGGGGGCACTTTAGAAAACAGGGCTAGGTTGACTTGCGAGATTATAAAGTCGATAAAGGATTACTGTGGACAAGACTTCCCTGTTTCAGTCCGCTATAGTGTTACTTCAAAAATGAAGGGCTTTAATAAAGGGGCTCTACCTGGTGAAATATTTAAAGAAGCAGGAAGAGATAGAGAAGAAAGTATAAAGCTGGCAAGAATACTAGAAAAAGCAGGAGCTGATATGCTAAATGCAGACAATGGTTCTTATGATGCCTGGTATTGGGCCCACCCACCTGTATACATGCCCCATGAATGTAATCTAGAAGATTCCATCTTCTTGAAAAAGCATGTAAACATCCCAGTAGTCTGTGCTGGAAGAATGGAAAATGCCTTTGTTGCCAACAAGGCTATTAAAAATGGAGATATAGATGGGGTAGGAATTGCTAGACAATTTTTGACAGATGGAGAATATATACCCAAGGTAAAAGAAGGAAGAATAAAAGATATTAGGCCTTGTATAGCCTGTCACAATGGTTGCTTTGCAGTTTACAGATACAAGGGCCTATCAGGAGACCTACCTGAGTTTGGACTAGGCAGATGTGCCCTAAACCCCTATACCATGGATGAAGAAAATCATAGAATAATCCCAACAGAAACACCTAAGAAAATTGCTATCATTGGTGGAGGTATAGCTGGTATGGAAGTAGCAAGAGTTGCTAAACTAAGAGGCCATATGCCAGAGATCTATGAAAAGACAGATGAATTAGGAGGAGTCTTTATACAAGCAGCAGCTCCTAAATACAAGGGTAAAGATAGAATGTTCTTGCAATGGTGCAAAAACCAAATGAAAGACCTAGATATACCTATTCACTTTAATACCGAGATAAAGTCCTATGATGAGCTAGATGCAGATGAAGTAGTACTAGCAACAGGAACAAAACCTAGAAAACTTAACACCCCTGGTGTTGACTCTAATCAAGTCCTAGAAGCAGTTGAATACTTAAATTACGATAAAGAAGTTGGAGATAATGTCCTAGTATTAGGTGGTGGCTTAACCGGCTGTGAAATAGCCTATGAACTAGCAGAGGCAGGTAAAAAGGTAGTTATTACTGAAATCCAAGATGACATCCTTAAAGTTAAAAACCTATCTGCTGCCAACTCTAATATGTTAAGAGACCTTCTAAACTATCATAAGGTTGATATCCAATTGGAAACTCAAGTTACTAAAATAGAGAAAGGTCAAGTAGAGGTTAAAAACAGTAAAGGTGAAGAATATAGCATTAAAGCTGATACAGTTATTCTTTGCTGTGGCTATACCCCCTACACTCCCTTTGAGCCTACCCTAGCCAAAAACATCCATCTAGTTGGTGATGCCGTTAAACCTGGCAACCTTCTTACAGCCATATGGGCAGGTTATGAGTTAGCTATGAAGCTGTAATTATTATTATGGATAAGAAAAGCTATATGAAGTAAATTAACACTAATTCAAAAAGAAGGCTAAGCCTTCTTTTTTTATCATTATTTCTTTTCTTTTTTTGTTCTTTTTCTATCATTATTTTTTTATTTATTTCTTCTCTTATTATTTTCCTATCATTTAGTCTTTCCCACCATCTTCATTCCTTCATAGTCCTCTTCCTTCTTTAAGCTAAAAGATTGGTATATATGGATTTATATGGTCCTAGTCTATACCCTCTTCTAAGGCACTTTTATAGGTGTTTAAGATAGCTTGTAGCCAGAATTTAGCAAAGGGATAATAGGTGTTTTCTCCATTGTCCCAACCTATAGAGCTTTCGTATCTGACCCTTTCAAAACCTACTTTATCTTTAAGAACAATCTCAGCAGGGCTTTTGTATCTTCCAATACTGTAGCCAGATTGGATTAACAAAAGGTAAGCTAAAAGACAAGCTACCTTTTCAGTCCCATTACTAAAGGGATAAATACAAAGGTAGTCAAGTATAAAGACTGGTAATAGTAAAAGGGGGTCATATTTGTTTTCTACAATAGCTTCATTAAAGGCTTTACACAGGTTTTCTACATAGGTAGGTGTTTCAAAAGGATTAGGTGGATTTAAACCAATATCTTCTAGAACTACTGCACAAGAAAACTTAAAAGATCCCGCTCCATAAAAAGGAGTATACCTAAATACTTCTTTATGGATGTGTAAAAGAAGACTGGGACTTAAATGCATATAGTCATGGTTTTCATCTATTAGGTCATAGGCTTGAAAGTATCCTAAGATTTCTTCTTCTATGAGGGTTTGGGGCTCTTTTTGTCCAGATAACAAAGGGTCTAGGTCGGTATTTTCTAACCATTTCTTATCTACATCGTGGGTAAAAGCAATAGCAGATAAGAGAGCTTTTCTTGTTAATTTATCAGTGCTTTTTTTAATCTTTTCCAGCTTTTTACTCTCTTGTTTAATCTGGGCAATTATATGTGCAATCTCATGATCTATTAATTCATCTGGTAAAATTGTATAATCAAAAGTTCTCATTATCATTCTCCTATGACAATTTTAAACTGTTATTGATATTATGTCTAGATAAGATTTAAGCTTTCAACCTTTGGGCTTTTTTACACCTTTTCCATATATCTTTTTATACCTGCTTCTTGGATAAATCTTTGGCCTGAAGGTAGGTGTATTTCAGCTTTTGTATTAGCTGGAACCTCTATTTCATAGGTTATAATATTGTCTGAGATTTCCCAAGCTGAAGAGATCTTCCCATAAATGCTGTCATAGGAGCCTTTTGCATAAGTAAAGCTACCACCTGGTTTGGGAGCAATGGAAAATTGGTTTTCTCCTTTTATCTTAATACCACACATGGACTCAAAGACCCATTGGCAAAGAGCACCTTTAGAGTAATGATTTAGTGAAGCAGGCTCTTTAGCTTTGGTTCCTTCCCAGTTTTCCCAAATAGTAGAAGCTCCCATTTTGGGCATATAGAGCCAACCTGGCATTTCTTCATTTTCCAACAACCTATATGCATATTCCAAATCTATTTTACTTAAAACATCTAAAATTAAGGGAGTGGATAAAAAGCCAGTACCTATACGCCAGCCATAATTGTCTAAGGCTTTTATTAATCTCTTTTTGGCAAATTCTTCTTGGTCTTTATCTAAAAGATTAAAGGCTAAGGGCCTTACTAGTTTAGCCTGTCTATTGGTATCAAGAGAAAAGGCCTCTCTTCTAACCAAGGCTTGATAGGACTTCTTAGTATTATTAGAAAAGTCTTCAAAGACTTTTGCATCATCTAACCTATCTAGAGCTTTAGCCATTTCAGCCATTAAGCCCATGATGTAGGAGGTGTAGGCAGTAGCAACTTCAGGTTTTGCCTTACCAAAATCTTTAAAGTTAAACTTGTAAACATCCTCAGGTTCTGACCACTCTCCAAAGGCCCTACCTGAGTTACTTAAGTACTGTAAATCTAGGCCCTTTAGCCCAGTCTTTTTTGAGGTAAAAAGACTTCTTTTTCCGCACCTTCTTTGCATAAAGATGGCATAGCTTTTCATCTTTTCATAAAAGTCTTTAATAATTGATAAATCTCCATATTGCTTCCATAAAACATAGGGCATAATGATTCCAGCATCTGCCCAACCAACAGAACCATCCATAGCTAGCATAAAAAAGCTAACACCCCCCTTAGGAGCAATAGCTGGTAGACAACCATCTTTTCTTTGTTGGTCATATACATCATTTAAAAACTTTCGAGAAAAAGCATAGTAATCAAATAGATAGCTTGCACTTTTACAAAATATTTGAGCATCTCCAGTCCAACCATGTCTTTCTCTAGTAGGACAATCTGTAGGCAAATCAGCACTATTACCCTTAGCACTCCAGACAGTGGCCTTTACAAAGTCATTTAAAAGTTCATTGGAAGAGGAAAAGTCAAAAGTAGAGGCCATATCAGTGTATACAGCTATAGCTCTAAAATCTTTAGGATTAATTTCTAAATCTGTTTCTACTAAGACATATTGAAAGCCCATAATACAAAAAGAACTCTTATATATATTTTCCCCTTCTTTACTTGTATACTCTATTTTCTGCAAAGGAGTTATAAAATCCTTTTTCTTAAGTTGTATATTAGCTTGGCTAAACTCCTTTTCCTTATCCAGCATTTCACCAAAGTAGAGAGTAATCTTTTGTCCTTTTTTAGCATTTATCTTAAATTCAATAAAACCTGCAATATTTTGAGAAAAGTCTAAAATCTTTTTACCACTAGGGCTAATAATTAGTTTGGGTAAAAAGACTTCCTTTTCTTTCATGCAATTATTATTAGAACAAACAGGAATAGCCTTATGTTTAGTTAAAAGAGCCTTACTATTATATGTTGCTTTCATATTAGCATCTACAATTTCTCCATCTTGGTTATCTGCAAACCTTATGGGTCCATCATTGGACCAATCCCAAGATTGGTCAGATGTAATATATGAGATGTTCCCTAATTCATCTGTAAGCTCCAATTGAGCTAGGAGTTTGGTCTCTTTTCCATATTGGTAAGTAGGTCCCCAACCTCCAACAGAACCTCTGTACCAGCCATCAGCTAAATCAATAGATAATACATTCTCACCTTTTTTAATTAGGTCTCTTAGATTATATGTTTGGTAATATATTCTTTTATTGTAGTCAGTAATGCCTGGGGTTAAAACACAGTCACCTATCTTTTTCCCATTTAAACTAGCCTCATATATCCCACAAGCTGTAATGTATAATCTAGCTTTTTTAATATCCTCTACACTAAAGACCTTTCTAAAAGAGTCTAGAGGATATCTTTTTCTTTTATCTACCTGATAGTCTCCTCTTATCCAAGAAGCTTTCCAATCTTCTTTTTCTAATAGGCCTATCTCAAAATAGCTTTCTTTCGAAAATTCCCCTTTATTATCATCTTGGTCCCAAAGACATACCTTCCAATATATTGTTTGTCTACTTTCCAAAGAATTAGGATATCTAATATTGGTCATACTAGATGACTCTACCTTTTCACTATCCCATACAAGATTTCCATCTTCATCTTTAGCTACCACCCTGTATGCACTTTGACTAATACAGTTATCTACCTTCCAATAAAGATAAACTTCCTTAACATCAATACCAACAGGGTTCACAAGATGATTAGTTTTAAGATCTTTTGCTCTTATCATTTTTTACCTTCTAAATATATTCTAAAAAAAACTATTAATAATCTTCTTCATATTCAAATCTCTTAATCCACATAGATAATATATTAAAGAAGATACTAGAGCCATTAATATTCTGCATATGTTCTGTTTACAGCACAAATCCCCCTTTATACTCTAGATATATCGGAAATGTGCCAAAAGGGGGATCTCTTGAATTTAATAATATTTATTTTTACTCAGAACAAGTAAAACTATGCTCTCCTGGAGTAAGTTCATGTGTAGAGCCATCTGGTAATTCTAGACTGGCACTAGTGTTAGAAGGTAGTGTGAATGTATAAATTATATTATTATCCCTTCTCTCCCACTTACTAGAGACTTGGCCATATATACTGTCATAAACAAAAGATGCATATGTGAACTTGCCACCAGGCTTAGGTGTTATTAAAAACTTATTCTCACCTTCTATTCTAATACCACACATGGTAGTAAAGAGCCACTCACATACAGCACCTTTTGAATAGTGGTTTAAAGAGGCAATACTACTTTGGGCTGAGGTTCCCTCCCAAGATTCCCAAACAGTGGTAGCTCCACTTTTTGGCATAAAGAGCCAGCCTGGCATCTTTTCATTTTCCAGTAAGCCATAAGCATACTCTATATCAATATCTGCTAATACATAAAGAATGAGAGGGGTGGATAAAAAGCCAGTGCCTAAACGCCAATCATAATTCTCCATAGCTTCAATTAATCTATTTTTTGCATACTCAGTCTTATCCTTATCTAAAAGCTTGAAATAGAGGGGGCGTACTAGTTCTGCTTGCCTATCTGTATCTAAAGGATAGGCCTTTGTTTCTCTAATTGCTTGATATGACCCTCTTGTACCATCTATGTATTTTCGATAAAGTTTCGCATCTTCTGTCTTATCTAAATGAAGAGCTATTTCTTCCATCAACTCCATTACATAACAAGTGTAGGCTGTAGAAACCTCTGGATGAGGAAACATTATGTCTACCCATGTCATAGGAAAAACATCCTTAGGCTCTGCCCATTCCCCATAGGATTGACCATAGTTAACTGCAAATCTTCTATCTTTGCTCTTTAGATGTAAAGGCTTACTAAGTATTGCTTTCCGGCCACAGCGTCTCATCATAAACTCTGCATACTTTTTCATTTGGTCATAATACTTACTAATGACTGCTTCATCTCCATAGCCCTTCCACAACCTGTAGGGCATCATAACTCCTGCATCTGCCCAGCCTACAGAGCCATTCATGGTGGCCATATAGAAGTCTACCCCACCTGGTGGAACTATTTGTGGCAACCTTCCACTTCTTTTTTGCCAGTCATACATATCTTGAATATATTTTCTTGCAAAGGCATTAAAATCAAACATATAGATGGCAGTGTTGCTAAAGATTTGGGCATCCCCAGTCCAGCCATGTCTTTCTCTGGTAGGACAATCTGTTAGATTATCAGCAAAATTTCCCTTTGCTGACCATTTAGTAATCTCCACAAACTTGTTTAATAAAGGGTTTGAACTGTCAAAAGAAAAGGTAGTTTTTAAATCTGAATAGACCGCAATTGCCTTAAAGTCTTCTGCCTTAAAATCAATATCTGTTTCAACCAAGACATATTGAAATCCAAATATGGAAAACTTAGTCTTGTATTCATTTAATCCTTCTTTAGCAATATACCTTATTTCTTGTAAAGGGGTTGTAATCCTTTTATTAGACAACTGGAAATTCTTTTGAGTAAACTCCCCTTCTGAATCTAGCATTTCAGCAAAGCGCAGTAAGACTTCCTGACCTTTTTTTGCCTTTAGTTTAAAGGATATGTAGCCTGCTATATTTTGAGAAAAATCTAAAACAGAGTCTCCCTTAGGAGTCTTTATTAGTTTTGCCTCAAACACTTCTTTTTCTACTATTGGTACATTGTTAGAAGCAGTAGGTAAAACCTTATGACTTGTTAACCTTGCTTTACCATTAAATGAAGCCACCTTGTTGGCATCTACCCTTTCACCATCTTTGTTGTCAGCAAAGGTTATTGGACCATCATTGCTCCATGAAAATGTATCATCACTAGAAACCCAAGTGACATTCCCTCTACTATCTACTAGCTCCAGTTGAGCAAATAGTTTTGTCTTTGTGCCATACTGATTTCTTATGCCCCAAGCTCCTGTACTTCCCCTATACCAGCCATCAGCTAATTCAAAGACCAATTCATTCTCCCCATTATTTATATACTCAGTAACATCATAGGTCTGGTATTGTATCCTTTTATTGTAATCTGTTACACCAGGGGCTAAGACAAAATCACTAACCCTAGTCCCATTAAGTTGGGCTACATATATGCCACAAGCTGTGGCATACAGTCTAGCTTTAACAATATTGTTTGCTTTAAATTCTTTTTTAAAACAATCTACTGGATAACGAACTTTCTTCTTTGGATTATAATCTCCACTTATCCACTTAGCCTTAAAGTCTGATGGGTCTAGTAGTCCCATTTCAAAAAAAGCCTGACTTGCAAGTCCCCTTTCATTGTTCTCATCCCAAAGAGTGATATGAAGGTCTATACGATCACGACTTTTAAGAGGTCCCTGAAAGAGAGCCTTCATGCTAGATGAATAGACTTTATTGCTATCCCATACTGTATCATCACCACATTTAGCCACAATCTGATAGGCAGTTTGTTTAATGCAGCCTTCAACAATCCATGTAATTAAGGGAGAGGTCACATCAATGCCTATAGGGTTTGTTAAATGCTCAACCCTTATATTTACCGCTTTCATTATCTATTTACCTCCTTCGTAATAAATTTACAAATATCTGTAAAAGCCCTTTCATATAATTTCCTTTGACCTTGCTTTTGCTTTTTAGATAACCATCTGCTTTTGTCTATGGAATTATTAGAAACAGTCTCTATAAAGCCATGAAAGGCTCCTTCATAATCAATATGTTTTACTTCATTTCCAAGTTCTTTTAGTTTGTTAAAAAACTCTATACCATCACTTCTAAGAGAGTCATACTGGCAGGTGGAAATAAAGGTAGGTGGGATAAATTTAGCCTCTTTTTTAGATATATATACAGGACTAGCCAAAAAGTCACTTCTTTGTTCAATATTGGGAAAATACTTATCATTAAAGTGCTTAATTATAAAGGCAGGTATGGAATACTTAATATGCTTTCGTTTTCTTGGATTAATAGCTATATCTAAAAATGGATAATTCAAGACCAAGCCCATAACAGGATAATCCTTGCCACAAAGATATGCTAAACCAGCTGCTAGGTTACCACCAGCGCTATGGCCCATAAGAAACATCTTCTTCCTATCAAAATCTAGCTCCTTATTCGTATACAGCCCAACTAGGGCATCATAGCAATCCTCTGAGGCCTTGGGATATGTAACACTAGGAGCATAGCGGTACTCTATTGAAGCCACATTAATATTTAGCTCTTTACTAAATCTTTCACAAAGGTTCTTATCATCATAGTGGTGCCCTCCTACAAAACCACCACCATGTATATCTATAAGTAAGGGAGCATTAGGAACACTTGTCCCAAACCACAATACCCCTATATCAACCCCATCACGACTTTTAACAAAAAATTCTTTCTTTTCCATATCCCTTTATTAACCTTCTTTGTTTTCCATAAAACTATAATAATATTTTCTTGCTCTTATCGATTCTTTTACCCAATCTAGTTCATCCTTCTTATCCTTTATAGCTTGCTTTCTTTCTCTTTCCTCAATTTGACTTGGTGTAAGTTTTGCTAGTTTTGCAGCTTCTTTAGCTAAAATCTTCTTTTCTTTTTCAGCTTGCTTTAAAGAAGCAGCCTCTTGCTTATCAAGGAGTTTTTGTCTTTCTTCTTCTTTTTTACTCAAATACTTAGCCTTTTCAACATCATAATCCAACCCTTTCTTGCTACAACGCTCTTTTAGCTCTTCTAAATAGGCTTGAATCTCCTCTTCTTCCATGGCCTTCGTTTCCAGGTCTGCTCTTAGTTCTGGTTCAATCCAAATTCCACCTAGAGCCAAAACCTCTGCCTTTTGTCTTTCTCTAATATGATCTTGTTTTCTCTTAATAGTTTTTTCTACATTAACAAAGGCAAGTAAAGCGATGGAAATGAGGGCTGTAAAGACCTCAAGACCTACAAAGAGAAAAGTTATAATATTTTTTGCTGAATCAGGCTGAAATACTGCCATGCCGGCAATTGCATCCATAGGTGGTGGATTATAGCCTGAGGATGTTAGGGCAATATTGAATAAGCCCATAGAGACACCTGCTAATACCGTGGTAATAATCCCATATACAGACATAGACATACCATCACTTCTAAAGCCGAATTTCCATTCCATATGGTCTAAGGTATCTGCAAACAAGGCCATAAAGACATAGGCGCTAGGAAGGCTTCCCATGTTTTTTATGAACTGGCCAATTAGAACAACCACCATATTAGTAGGAGCTGCCCAACAGATAATCCCTCCAATAACACTTAAAACAAAGCCTGCTAGGGTAACATTTCGTTTCCCAAACTTCTTAGCCAGGGGCCAAACAAGAAAAATCCCTATTCCCATAGGCAAGCCTCCAATTACCGATATTAGGGTCTGGGTCTTTCCATCATTCCAAGTACCTAAAACATAATTGCTGTAATAGACAAGGGCTTGGTTTTTCATTAGAGCTCCAAAGGTAGAAAAGAAGAAATATAGCAGGATAAAAACCATTAGTTTGTCAGAAAAGACAGCTTTTACCTGGAGTTTAAAGGGTACTTCCTTTTTAGCAATACTACCTTGGCTTTCTTCTGTGACCCTTTCTTTTGTGTAGTAATATTCAATTAATGTGAAGGGTAATATGATAAGAGCTACAATGCTCATAACCGTAATCCAAAGGGACTTATTAACCCCCAAGGCAGGCATTATGAGCATTGGGAAAATTAACCCAACAAGTATACCAGAAATCATTATGGTTGCTACCTGATTAAACACAGATAAGCTCCCCCTTTGCACTGTGTTTCTTGTAGAAAGAGGTACCATTAGGCTGTGGCTCATGTTATATATAGTAAAGGAAAAAGAGAAAAACAGATTGTATGATAACATTACCCAAATGACCTGAATGCTTGTATTTACTTCAGGTATTAAAAAAAGCATAATACCTGTAATGGTCATTAATGGTGCGGATATTAATAGCCAAGGTCGAGCTTTTCCTTGCTTAGATTTTGTCCTATCAATGATGTAGCCCATAATGACATTTGTTATGGCATCTATAATCTTTGATGCAATGGGGAAAATGAGTAAAAAGGCACCACCCCAAACCCAGCCCAGCTTCAAGACATCAGTATAGTAAACATTTAAATAGCTTCCTAAAATAGCATTAAAAAGCAGAGCTCCAATGGGACCAACTAAATAACCTAACCACCTTTCCTTGCTTGTTACATTTCTTGATCTAACCGTAGAGTTAAAAACTTGTCCCGATAGCATTCCATTTCTTGTTTTTTCCATCACTTTTCTCCATTTTGTAAATTATATAAAACACTTTCAAACTCAGCTGTCCACCATAGTTTGTAGCCTGCTCTTGTCGGATGAACTTGATCATTCATGTATAACTTTCTTTCAATATCGCTGATAGCATTAAAGGAATCATTAGAGAATAAATCTATAAGGATAATATTCCATTTTATGGCAATACTTTTCATTGCATTAACCATATTTCCATAGTCTTCATTGTCGTAATATGAGTTGGTGTAGAATATTATTGGACAATCCCAGGTCTCTTTTGCATAAGCAATTATATATTCTATGGCACCATAGGTTGTAGTTTTATCAAAATCTTCCTTTGTAAATGAATCTGATATAACACCCTTCTTATCATACCTAGTGTCATTGGTTGAAAGTTGGCAAATAAAGGCATGAGGAGTTTTTACAACATCAAAGCTACTTAGCCTTTCAACATATGAACTTTTACCGCTATTAGCTAAAAAAGTCCCACTAACAGCATCTTTTACCACAATACAATCATTGCGTTTTTCAATAAAATCTGCCATGGACTCATTATATGATGCACTACCAAAGGTGACAGAGGAACCTAGAAAATAATATAAGTTACCTTTTATTGGGCTATCTTTTAGAGTTTGGGTCTTTTTAACACTGTATTGTGCCCTATTTCCTTTATGAAATATTCCAAAAAAGATATTAAGACTTATCAAGCTACCTATTAGGAATAAAAGTAAAATTGTTCCAATAATTAATAGTAATATAATCCATTTCTGTTTTGTCATAAATATTCCTTTTCTTGTAATTAAGTAAGAACTTTTCTAAAAACCAATCCTTTAGAGTTTTCAAGGTCAAGAATCTGTCTTTGGCCAATATATTTATTCTTTTATTCCATTAACGCCCCCATTATATTACATTAGAAGATTCTTTTGTAATAAAAGAGCAGATATCTCTATCTGCTCTTGGCTCCCCCTGTTGGATTCGAACCAACGACCCTGCGGTTAACAGCCGCATGCTCTACCTGCTGAGCTAAGGAGGAATATCATATGTATCTTTTGGATACTTTTGCCTTTAAAGGCCTAGGCTATCGTATCATTTTTCAAGTGATTTTGTCAATCATTAGTCTTTAAAATTTCGACAGCTTCTAAAGTTTAGCATAGGCCATTTATAGTGTCAATATGTAAAATAACTTTTAGGATAACTTCTATATTGTTGAATTGGAAAACCAATTTGAAAAATCCTTTTAATTAAGTGTATAGCAAATTTGCTGAAACAAGACAGAAGATTATAGCAAAAAGGGAAAAGAGAAACCCCCTTTTCTCTAATCCCTTATGCCTTAAGAAAGTGTATGAAATCTAAAAACTTAGTATTTCCCTAAACCTGTATTACCTACCTTTACACCTAAATCTATGTTCTTTTTTTCAAGTGTATTTGAAGTAAGTCCTTTACTAGCAACATCTAACTTAAATTTTGAAATCTCTGCTTTTAATAATTCTGCTTGACTTGCTAACTCTTCACTAGAAGCAGCAGCTTCTTCAGAGGTTGCAGAGTTGTTTTGTACAACTTGAGAGATTTGAATAATTCCCTGGTTAACTTGAGCTATGCCAGTACTTTGTTCATTGGAAGCATTTGCAATATCATTTAATAGACCTGCTACATGCTCTACTTCTTTAACTATCTTTGTAAGGGCCTCTGCTGTTTCATTTGCAATCTTTGTTCCATCATCAACCTTTCTAATGGAGTTTTCAATCATCTCTGTTGTCTCTTTTGCAGCATCTGCTGATCTGGCAGCTAAGTTTCTAACCTCTTCAGCAACCACAGCAAAACCTTTACCATGCTGGCCTGCTCTAGCAGCTTCTACAGCAGCATTAAGAGCAAGTATGTTGGTTTGGAAAGCTATTTCATCAATAACCTTAATAATCTTTGAAATATTATTGGAAGACTCATTTATATCTGCCATTGCAACCAGCATTTCTGCCATTTGACGATTGCCAATATCTGCATCGTTTTTAGCATCATTAGCCATTTTATTTGCTTCATTGGCATTTTGAGTATTTTGATTAATTTGAACAGATATTTCTTCCATTGACGCTGAAAGCTCTTCAACTGAACTGGCTTGTTCTGTTGCACCTTGAGATAAGGTTATGGAGGCATCTGATATTTGTTGTGCCCCTGTAGCAACTTGGTCTGAAGCTATTGCAATGTTGCTCATAGCCTCATTATTCTTATCCACTAGTTCTTTTAATTTTAATCCTAAAAGATCCTTGTCTGATTTTGGTATTACCTTAACAGTAAGGTCTCCATCTGCAATTTTTTCTGCAATTTGAGCCTGACTTCTAATATTTTCTATCATATTCTCAAAAGAAACTATTAAATCCCCAATTTCATCATTAAAGTCTTTTGTAACTGTAATATTTACATCCCCAACTGCAAGCATGTCCGCTGCTTCAACCAAGGTGGCTGTTCTTTTTGAAATATTACGAGAAATATATATACCCAAGACAATTGCAATTATTATTCCAACCACTGCAACTACAATTATGATAATTGTTGATTCTAAAGCTTTTGCTGAATTTGCAGCTATTTGTTGTACTGAAAAATCAGTATTGTGCTTTATGAGAATTGCTATAGCTTCATCCATTTGCAGGGCTAAGTCACGGGTTCCTCCCAACATATCATAAGCTTCTACCTTTCTTTCTGGGTCCATAATGCCTTGCTTCATTAAATTGTCTAAAGAAGCAACATAGGCATCAAAAGAAGCCTTAGTATTGGCAAGTTTTCCTTTTTCTTCATCAAATGTGCTGTCATTGCCATGAGAATCTAACATAGCTTTGTATTGAGCTAAATTTTCGTATACTTCTGCCTTTTGCTCTTCAATTCTTTCTAGGTGAGTATCTCTTTGTTCACTTGTATTAGATGATATGGCTGCATACATATTCATTCTAATCCTTTGAAATGATGAACTAATTGTTTCATCTACTTCTGCAACAAGAGAACTATCTGTATAGTCTCCTGCATATGATGTATTTATTGTTTGTGACGTAAATATTCCTAATCCCCCAATTATTGCAGCAATAACTATTACTACCACAAACCCTATTACTATTCTTGTACCAATCTTTTGATTATTAAACCACTTCATCTTTTTATCCCCTTTTTAATTAACTAAATCCACAACTGCTACTAAATCTTCATCACTTAAAAGCCTTTCACAGTCTATTAACAGTTTTACACTGTCATCCACTTTCCCTATCGCTTTAAGATACCTAGGAGATGCACTGTTTAAATCAGGTGGTGGAACAATGTCCTCATCTTCGATTGTAATAACTTCTGAAACGCTGTCCACAATTAAGCCAACAGACATGGAATCTGTGTCAATTATTACTATGCATGTTCGGTTGTCGTATTCACGGAAATCTTTTTTGAATCTTAATCGTATGTCCATTACTGGAACTATGCGTCCCCTGAGATTTATTATCCCTCTGAAGTGTGGTGGAAATTCTGGAACTTCGGTAAAGGGTTGCACCCCTATTATCTCAGTAACATAATGAATTTCAATTCCATACACTTCATTTTCTACATAAAAGGTCAGATATTTACCTTTTTGCGTGTCTTCTGTAAAATTGAACTCGTCAAATGTATCAGACCTTGTCATAATCAAGCCTCCTTTTCATGCTTACCCCCATCAATTATCAAGATTTTTTAAACGCTGAGTACCAGCCTCAGCCGTTGATACATATGCTATCGACAAGTTTTAAGGAAACTTTAAATATATTCGATAATCTTTTATTTATTTAATGTTTTCTGCTATTTAAATGAAATATACCTAATTAAATCTTAAATTTCTCAATTTTAAGCAGAAAAAAACACCCATACAGGTGTTAAAAGAAAAATAGTCCGGCAGCGACCTATTTT
>CAZLVL010000022.1:0-28221 GCA_964563155.1 uncultured Clostridiaceae bacterium
ATTTATCAAAATCCTTAGCTTGGATGGGCTGAAACACAAACTAATTAACACTACCTTATACTTCTTTTTAGCCTGTCTTTTTTATATGCTATAATGCTTTAGAGAGGTAAAAATCATGAAAAACAAAAAACTTATTAAAAATATACTAATATACCTATTAATAGTCGGAGCTTATTACTATTTAGTATTGCCACCAATTAATTTAAAATCACCCTTGTTTTGGTTTACTATTGTTTTAATGTTAGCTTTATTTGTAATGCTTTTTGGTCTAAGTGAACTTCTTGACTTTTTTAAGAGCGGAAACAACTTTGAACAAAGAAAAAGTATCTTTAAAACCTATAAGTTAATTCCTAAGATTTTTTTAGCTGCAGTAGTTATTATTGGTCTTATCTTTTTAATCAACTTAATAATATCTCCTTTTTTCATGTCTTCACAATATGCCAATAGAATCCAAGTGGACGAATCAGGTATTTTTGAAGAGGATGTAAGCCAGGTTGACTTTAGCAAAATTGCCTTATTGGACAAGGACTCTTCAAAAAATTTAGGTGATAGGACCATGGGCCAGATGCCTGAGTTAGTTTCTCAATATGATGTATCAAGTGTTTACACTCAAATTATGTTTAGAAACCAAATAGAAAGGGTTACACCCTTAGAATATGATGACCTTATTAAATCCTTTACCAATAGAAAAGAAGGGATTACAGGCTATATCAGAGTAGATTCTGTAACAGGTAAGTCAACCTTAGAAAGATTAGATAAGGGCATTAAATATGCTTACAGTGCTCCTTTAGGAAGAAATCTGGATAGGAAACTAAGATTTAGCTATCCTTTTGATATATTTGGAAACTTTACCTTTGAAATTGATGATGATAAAAATCCATACTGGATAGTTCCAGTTTTAAAGTATAAAGGGATTGGGAAAATGGAAGATGTCAGCCATGTTATAATCTTCAATCCCATTGATGGATCTAGTGAAAAATATGCTGTAGAAGATGTTCCTAGCTGGGTAGACAATGTATATAACCCATTTTTAGTACTAGAGCAATTAGACCACTGGGGAAAATATAGGCATGGATTTTTCAATGCTACCATTGGACAAAAAAATGTTGTCACAACCACCGAAGGCTATAATTACCTTATTCAAGATGACGGAATATATTTAACCACCGGCATAACCTCAAGAGGAAGGGATGAGTCAAATATTGGTTTTGTTCTAACTAATTTAAGAACTAAAGAAACAAAATTATATAAGGTCCCTGGAGCTGAAGAGTATTCTGCTATGGATTCAGCTAGAGGCCAGGTTCAACAGATGAACTATGTGCCAACCTTTCCTATACTAGTAAACCTAAATAACAAGCCTACATACATTATCTCTTTAAAAGATAATGCAGGTCTAGTTAAGATGTATGCCTTTGTTGACTTAGAGGACTACCAAAAGGTAAGTGTAACAGAAGTATCTAAAGGTATTGAATATGGTGCTGAGGTTTATCTTAAATCTAATCCAAATTTAAGCTTTGATGATGAATTACATACAAAAGAAATTGAGATTAAATTCTTTAATCAAACTGTTGTAGATGGTTTAACATTTTACTATATACAAGACACAGAAGGACTTAAATACAAGGTCTCTATTAAGGTTAATGATGTCATTTTACCCTTTGTAAATATAGGAGATAAGCTTCTAGTAAGTTACAAGGAAGGCTTCATTAATGAGATAGTAGATGTTTCTCTAGTTGATTGATGTTTGCTAATTTGTTGATAAGTATAAGGATATAAAATATAGATTTAAAATATTTCTTGGTATGAAAAAACTAAAGTGATAATATATACTAAATATTATTTTGTATTTAATTTATAGAAAGAAAATGCATTGTTTATGAAAAAAAGAATTGTAGTAGCACTAGGTGGAAATGCCTTAGGAAATAATCCCAAAGAACAGCTAGAATTGGTTAAAGAAACTAGTAAGAGTTTAGTTGATTTAGTAGAACTGGGAAATGAACTGATTATAACTCATGGAAATGGACCCCAAGTAGGAATGATTAATATGGCCTTTGGCTTAGCAAAAGAAGGTCTAAATAATCTTAATATGCCTTTTGCTGAGTGTGGTGCCATGAGCCAAGGCTATATAGGTTATCATTTGCAACAAGCTATAAGTAATGAGCTAAAGTTAAGAAACCTTAACAAAGAATGTGTAACCCTAGTTACACAAGTACTTGTTGATAAAGATGATAAGGCTTTTTTAAATCCTACAAAGCCAATTGGTATCTTTTATTCAAAAACTGAGGCTGAAGTAAAAGAGAAAGAAACAGGCTTTAAATATGTAGAAGATGCAGGTAGAGGATATAGAAGAGTAGTAGCATCCCCTGAGCCCATAGAGATAATTGAAATAGAGAGTATTAAAAAATTAAGTAAAGACTCTATAGTCATAGCTGGAGGTGGCGGGGGAATACCTGTAATTAAAAAAAAGGAAGGCTTTGAAGGTATATCTGCAGTTATAGATAAGGATAAAACCAGTGCAAAACTTGCTATTGACCTTAATGCTGACATATTGCTTATTTTAACAGCTGTACCAAAGGCATATATTAATTATGGAAAAGAAAACCAATTGGCCTTGGACACTGTTACTATAGAAGAGGCAAATAACTACATAAGAAATGGTGAATTTTCAGAAGGCTCAATGTTACCTAAAATACAAGCAGCTCTTACATTTGTATCTAAAACAGAAAAAAAAGCAATTATTACATCATTAGACAAAGCTAAAGAGGCTATTGAAGGCAAGACTGGGACAAACATCATTATTGATTAGATACATTGAATCTTAGAAATAAGGAGGTAAGAATGGAAAACTTAACTAATATAAACTGGTATCCTGGCCATATGAAAAAGGCCAAAAAGGTTATAACCGAGAATATTAAGGCGGTGGATTTTGTTGTAGAAATCTTAGACTCCAGAATACCTTATTCTTCTAGAAACCCTGACTTAAAACAATTGTTTCACAATAAAAAAAGAATACTATTATTCAACAAGTTTGACTTAGCAGATCCTAAAATAACAAGAGATTGGCTTGAATATTTTAAGAAAGAAGATAACTATTGTGTAGAAGTTAATAGCATGACGGGGGAGGGGGTAAGAGAATTTTTCAATATCACAGATATTATTATGAAAGATAAATATGAAAAAGAAAAAGCTCTTGGTATGAAAAGAAGGCCTGTAAAAGCTATGATTACCGGTATTCCCAACTCTGGAAAATCTACCTTCATAAACAGAATAACCAATTCAGCCCCTGCTAGAACTGGAAATAAGCCAGGGGTTACTAGGGATAGACAATGGATTAAGATACATAAAAATATTCATCTTTTGGACACTCCAGGGCTTTTGTGGCCTAAATTAGCACCTAAGGCAGGTCTTAATCTAGCACTAACTGGTGCAATTAATGATGATATTTTGGATATGGAACTGCTTTCATTAGATTTGGTCAACTTTTTAAAAGATAAATATCCCCAAGGATTAATAGAAAGATATAGCTTAGATAGAGAGATTCTACATGATATAGCAGCCAATATAATTAAGCAGATTTCTATAAATAGAAATTATATAAAAACAGGAAATGAGCCAGATATACTTAAGGCCTCTTTGAATCTAATTGATGAATTTAGAGCAGGTAGATTAGGAAGAATATCCTTAGAGGAAGCTAATGAATTTTAGTGAAATAAGAAGAGAATTTTTTGGTAAAGACCTATCTTCTTGTAAAGCATTATTACAGGAATTTCCTAATCACAAATATTACGAAAAACTCAATAATTTAATTGAAAATGAAAAAACAAGACTAAATCATTTACATATTTTTGAAAATGACCTTAAAAGGATGGGCAACACCTTTGTAGCAGGAGTAGATGAGGCTGGAAGGGGACCTTTAGCAGGTCCTATAATTGCAGCCTGCGTCATATTACCAGACAACTTTTATATCTATGGCATAGATGATTCTAAAAAGCTTACTGAAGAAAGAAGAGAGCATTTATTTGATGTTATAACTAAAAAAGCTTTAGCTATAGGGATTGGTATTGTAGACCAAAAAGAGATAGATGATATAAATATAGGTAAAGCTGATAATTTAGCTATGAAAAAGGCTATAGAGTCTACAAACCTTGTATGTGATCATATTTTATCTGATGCTTTTATCATTAATGACATATCCATTAATCAAACACCTTTAATTAAAGGGGATGCCAGGTCTATTAGTATTGCAGCTGCTTCAATTGTAGCAAAGGTTACAAGAGATAGAATAATGGCCGATTATCATGATAAATATCCTCAATATAGTTTTTTAAACAACAAGGGTTATGGAACAAAGGAGCATATAGAGGCCATTCAAAAACATGGAATTTGCCCTATACATAGAAAAACTTTTGTGAAAAATATTTTGTAAGTGTGATATAATTAACCGAAATGATTTTGAAATGGGATTTTATGAATTTAAAAGCGGAATTAGAAAAAGAATTAAAAGTATATAATGAATTTAAGAACAAAAATATTAAGTTAGATATTTCTAGAGGCAAGCCTGCCAGCGAACAAATAGATTTTGTATCTGATATATTTCAAAAAGCAGAAACTGAAAATAACTTTTATATGCAAAGAAAAGGTCAAGATAAACTTGATGTAGGTAACTATGGGCTATTAGCTGGAATTAGTGAATTAAGACATCTATTTGCAGATCTATTAGACTTAGAAGATGACAATCTTTTTATTGGCGGTAACTCTTCATTAAACCTAATGTACGATCTTTTGGTTCTTAATATAATGTTTGGCAACCAAGATAGTGAAATGCCTTGGGGTAAGTTAGAATCTATGAAAATGCTTTGTCCAAGTCCAGGCTATGATAGACACTTTATGATGGCTGAACACTTAGGTTTCGACCTTATTAGCGTACCTATGAGAGAAGATGGTCCTGATATGGATATAGTTGAAAGTCTAGTTGCAAACTTTCCAAATATAAAGGGAATTTGGTGCACACCCTTATACAGTAATCCTGATGGTTTTGTATATTCTGATAAAACTGTAGAAAGATTAGCAAAAATGGAAGCAGCAAAAGACTTTAGAATCTTTTGGGACAATGCCTATTTTACTCACCATTTAGTTGAAGGTAAGGTAAATAGAATTGCTAATATTATTAAATTAAGTGAGCAATATGGAAATCCCAATAGAGTCTATCAATTTTCTTCTACTAGTAAGATTACATTTCCAGGTGGGGGAGTTTCATTAATAGCATCTTCTAAGGATAATATTGACTATATCTTAAGTCACTTTAAGTATAAAACTATTAGCTATGACAAAATGAATATGTATAGACATGCTCTTGTTTTTAAGACAAAAGAGGATGTTGAAAGCCATATGGAAAAACTAGCTAAGTTTAATAGACCTAAATTTGATTTAACCCTTTCTATTTTAGAAAAAGAACTTAAAGATTATGAAAAATATCTTTTCTATACAAAACCTGAAGGTGGTTACTTTGTATCTCTTTATACAATGAGTAATTGTGCTAAAAAGACCTATAATCTATGTAAAGATGCTGGATTAATAATGACAACAGCAGGGGATACCTTTCCATATGGAATTGATCCTAATGATAGTCATTTACGTATTGCACCTACATTTCCTGATCTTAAAGAGTTAGAAAACGCCCTAAAGCTCTTTGTAACCTGTGTTAAAATAGCAATTTTAGAAGAACTAATTAATAAGCAAGATAACTTTATTGAATAACCTAAATTTTAAGCAAAAATAATATTCTAAAATATATATTCAAAAACAATCAAGCTTACTTGTATATAGTAAGCTTGTATGATATTATCTACTTATCTTGTAAGGACAGGTAAAGTAAGATGTTAAATAAGTATAGTTCAGTACCATTATATTATCAGTTAAAAACAGAATTAGAAAAAGAAATTAAAGAAGGCATATACAAGCCTGGTGATTTAATTCCATCAGAAAATGAATTAGCAGCAAAGTTTTCTTTATCAAGACCTACAGTTAGACAAGCTTTAGCTGAATTGGTTAATACAAATTATTTAGTTAAGGTTAAAGGGAAGGGGACTTTTGTGTCCAACTTTAATCATGTAGTAGATTATGACCATACAAAAGGCTTTTTATACTGTTTATTAGACGCTATTGATGTATCTAATAGAAAGATAATAGAGTCTAGTACTCTAACTGCTTGGCCAGAGCTAAAAGAAAAGTTTAAAATGGATTCTAATGCTTTGTATCATGATGACTACAATAAAATCACTTATATTACAACAAAAGACAATATTAAAGCATATTCAATATCATATTTACCCCTAAATTATTTTCCAAATGGTAAAGAATTGCTTGATAGAAATGCAAACTCAATAGATTTGCTTGTAGGGAAATATCCTTTAGATCCAACCAATGCAAAGGTTGATATTGAATTAGTTAATGCAGATAAGACAATTGCAAAGGAAATGGATTTAATTGAAGGTACACCATTGTTTAAAGTTGAAACATATTTATTTGGAAGAACCGGTAATCAAGTGGAGTATAACATTTCTTATTTCAATGGTTTTGCTTCTAAGTTAACTTTTTCTAAGGCTAGAAGAATTTAAAAGATTAAATACCACTTAGTAAAGCTAGATAAATTATTTGTATAACCAATAAATATTCTAGAGGAGAGTGGTATTAAATTTATGTAATGATTAGACATAATGATAATTTTGTCTAATCAGGGGGAGTAAAAAAGACATATATACAAGAAAATGGCCTTATTTAGCCACTTCTCTTATTTTTCTATGTTTTTAGCCTTTTCTCTCTTAAGGATTTACAACGTTACTTGGATTACCCTTTATAAAGTTTTCTAAATTCTTTGCTACAATCTTTACTAACCTTTGTCTTGTCTCAATTGGCGCCCAGGCTGTGTGTGGTGTTATTAAAAGATTTTCTACATTAAATAAAATACTGTCTGGTAACATTGGCTCTTTTTTAAGAACGTCTATTGCAGCTGCACTAATTATATTTTCTTCTAAAGCCTTTTTTAAGGATTCTTCTTTTATAATGCTTCCTCTTGCAGTATTGATTAATATGGCATTTCTTTTCATTAATTTGAAAGTATCATCATTAAACATGTGTCTAGTTTGCTCATTTAAAGGAGTATGTATTGTCACGATGTCTGATACTGCTAAAAGATTTTTTAAATCAAGGAATTTGACATTTTTATCTTGTGGATCTCGTCTTGAATATACATAGACATTCATATCAAAAGCTTTAGCAATTTGTGCAACCTTTTTACCAATATTTCCATATCCAATTATTCCAATGTTTTTATCAGCTAATTCATGGGTTGGAAAATCAAATACTGCAAAGGTTTTGCTTTCTTTCCATTTACCTTTGTTTACATAGTCAGAATATTTATCTAACTGCATGTAATGATTTAAAATATAAGCAAAGACTTGTTGAGCTACTGCATTGGTTGAATAAGATCCTGCGTTACTTACAACTATATTATTTTCACTGGCTGCTTCTAAATCAATATTATTAAAGCCTGTAGCAAAAATACCTATGTATTCAAGGTTTTTACAACTTTCAATTATCTCTCTACCAATGTATGTCTTATTACAAAGTATTACATTAGCATCTTTGACTCTTTCTAAAAGCTCTTCTTTAGATGTATCTTCATATATAATAAAGTCTCCAAATTGCTCAAATATACTCAAATCTATGTCTTTTGATACAATTGAAACTGAGTCTGTTAGTACTATTTTCATATATATTCTCCTATTTATTTCATTTTCTCCAGTTTATTTCCATTTTTTTATCTTCGTATAAGCTTTAATATATATTAACATTAAAAACAAATAAATCTTCTAAAATCCCAATAAAAGTCTAGCAATCATAAAATAAGCTAAAATAGCAAATGCGTCTACAATTGTAGTTATCAGTGGTGAAACTGATACAGCTGGGTCCATTTTTGCATTTCTTGCTACAAATGGTAGTATTGCACCTGATATATTAGATATTAAGACTGTAAAAATTAGGGTTAAAGAAACAGTTAATGAGACCTTTAAACTAATATTTTGTAAATAGAAGAGTTTTAAGAAATTTGCTAAAGCAAGGGAAAACCCAATGAGTAAAGCAACATTTACTTCTTTTAATAATACTTTAAAGACATCGCTTGCCTTAATTTCGTTAATTGCCAATCCCCTTACGATTAATGTAACCGTTTGAGAACCGGTATTTCCACCTGTATCCATTAACATAGGCATAAAACCTGCTAATACTACATAGGATGTCAAGAAATCCTCATATTTGCCAATTATAAGCTGAGAAATAGTTGCACCTATCATAAGCACTAAAAGCCAAATTATCCTGTTTTTAGCCAACTTAAAGGCACTTGTTTTCATATAAGGGTTTTCTAAAGGTGCTGTACCAGTCATTCTACCCATTTCTTCAGAGGTTTCTTCTTCAATTAATTCCATTACGTCATCAACGGTAATAATTCCTACTAATCTATTTTCCGCATCCACTACAGGCAAACTCAAGATAGCATATTTGGTAAACATTTGAGCTATCTCAGCAGTATCGGTCATGGTATTAGCTTTTATAACATCCTCATTTGCTATGTTATTAACTAGCTCAATATCTTCAGCAAGGATTAGGTCTTTTAGGGTCACTTCACCAATTAATTTTCGCTTTTCGTCTAATAAGTAGCAATTGTTAACAGTTTCTTTTTTAACAGCAAATTGTTTTACTCTATCTATTGCCTCTTTTACTGTCATTCCTAGTTTTAAGTCCATATATTCTATGGTCATAATAGAACCTGCAGTATCTTCTGGATATTGTAAGAAATGGTTAATTAATTTTCTTCTATCTTCTGGTATATTTTTTAAGATTCTTGTTACATAATTTGCAGGTAATTCACTAATAATATCTACTGTATCATCCATGAATAGATTGTTCATTAAATATGAAATTTCTTCTTCATTAATGTTCTCTAAAATATCTATATGGGTATCTTTATCCATAAAGGCAAACACTTCAGCACCTACATCCTTGGTTAGGAGCCTAAAAACTAATATTGCATCGTTTTCATCTAATTCAGATATTATTTCAGCGATATCAGCAGGATTTTCTTCTGCTAATAAGTCTTTAAGATCTTTATAATTTTTCTCTCCAAGTAAATCAAAAACTTTTTCAATCATAACATTCCCTTCTGTTAAAGAGAATATTTTAATCACCCTTTAACATATTAATTTTTCTGGTCATAGTTTGTACTGTCCGGTAAGGGCGATTCCAATTTTTTCACTTCCTTTTCTAAAAATCCTTAAATTATTTTACATCAATATAGTTTATGTGTCAAAGAAAATTTACTTGGCCTTTTTAAGAGTAATAATGGTTACGCCAGACTCACCTTCACCATATTTTCCCAATCTAAAGCTTTTAACATAGGGATTTTCCTTTAGAATTTCATGAACACCTTGTCTTAACAAGCCAGTTCCCTTTCCATGTATTATGGAAAGCTCATGCATACCAGAAAGGTAGCCTTGTTCAATAAAGGAAAAGATTTTTGATTCTGCTTCAAATACCATATCACCTCTAATGTCTAGCTCCATAGAGGCTAAGGGTGTCCTTTTAACCGATGCTATGTTGGCAGCAAGTCTTTTATTGATATCTTTTTGTTGATTTATTGGATAGAGATCATCTAGGGCAACACTCATCTTTATAATTCCAATTTGTACATTTACTTGTTGGTTTTTATCAGGTTCAGATAAAACATCTGCTTCTTTTTTCATACTTCTTATCATTACCCTGTCACCTATTTTTAAATCAAAGGGACCAGATTCGTATGATTCATCAGATTCAAATCCTTCTTCAACTTTTCTATCTTTAGATTCTAAGGCTTCTTCTTTTAAATCTCTTAAGAGTGTCTTAAACTCAGCCTCTGTTTTTGCATTAATATTAATTTTGTTCTTTTTAAGTAAATCAATTTCATTAACTAAGTCTTCAGCTCTTTTTAAAGCCTTTTCTTTAATCTTATCTGCTTCTAATCTAGCCTTATCTAAAATATCATCTTGCTTCTTTTTAAGATCTTCTTTTTCTTTTATAAGTTCTTTTTTAAGTTCATTTATCTCTTTTGTCCTATTTTCAGCCTTAATTCTTTCTTTTTCCATCTTTTGACGGTTCTTTTCTAAGGATAAAATGATTTTCTCATAATCAGTATTCTTGTCATCAATAGACTCTTTGGCCTTTTCAATTATGTCATTACTAAGACCTAATCTTTTTGAAATATATAGGGCATTACTTTTACCAGGTATACCTATAAGTAATCTATAGGTGGGTTTTAAGGTTACTACATCAAACTCACAAGAAGCATTTTCAATTCCTTCTCTTGTGGATGCATAAGTCTTTAATTCTGTATAGTGAGTTGTTACAACAGATGTTATATCTCTTTCTTTTAAGGTCTCAATTATTGCTAAAGCTAAGGCTGAACCTTCAACAGGATCAGTTCCAGCTCCTAATTCATCTAATAAAACAAGACCTTTAGAATCTGCCTTCTTTAAAATGCCAATAATATTTGTCATATGAGATGAAAAAGTAGAAAGATTTTGTTCAATACTTTGTTCATCGCCTATATCCACATATATTTCATCAAATAGTCCCATATGAGAGCCTTCATCTGCACTTATTGCCATAGCAGATTGATTCATTGCTGTTAAAAGACCCACTGTTTTTAGTGAAACAGTTTTACCACCAGTGTTTGGGCCTGTAATTACAAGTATTTTGTAGTTGTCACCTATGGAAAAATCAATAGGAACAACCTGTTTGTCTGGTATAAGGGGGTGTCTTGCGTTTTTTATATCTATATACTGCCTATTATTAATACTAGCGACAGAACCTCTATATGAAAGCCCAAATTGAGCCTTACCAAATACTAAATCTAAATACAAGCAAGCTTCATAGTTGTGAATTAATTCATCTAAGTCACTGGCACACATGTAGGATAATTCTTTTAAGATTCTTTCAATTTCTCTGTTTTCTTCTACCAGTAATTCTCTTATCTTATTATTAATATTTACAATTTCCATAGGCTCAATGAATAAGGTTGAGCCGGTTTGAGAAATATCATGGACAATACCTTTTACTTCATTTCTGTACTCATTTTTAACAGGAACTACAAAACGGTCTTGTCTCATGGTTATTATAGTATCTTGTAGATATTTTTTATTTCTTTCACTTTTTATAAAAGACTGTAATTTGTCTTTAACACTTTCTTTACTTCTAAAAATAGCCTTTCTAATTCTAAGTAATTCCTTGGAAGCATCATCAGCTATATCTTCATCATTTAAAATGCATTTATTGATTTCTCTTTCAAGATCATACAAAGGTACAATAGATTTAAACTTATCAACTATGGATTGATTTAAATTATCAATGCTTTTATCAATTTGAGTAAAGTACTCATAGGCCTTTTTGGATAAATAACAATTATCCTTAACTCTTAAAAGCTCTACATTGTTTAAAACACCCTTTGCCCTTAGTCTTTTTGCTATAGAGTCAAGATTATAAAGGCCGGTAAAAGAAGGTTTTGAATAGGTCCTGCATAAGTTCATTGTGGTTCTTAATTCATCTAAACCATCTTGAATCTGATCATAATCGGTCATAGGCTTTAAATTTAGCACTTCTTGTTTGGCCGAATCTGAATCTACAAAGCCATGGAGCATTTGTAGGATTTTATGATATTCAATTTTCTTTAGATAATCATCTCTCATTTTATATCCAATAAATCTTTTAATACTTTAATATCTTCTACAAAGGCCTCAACTTTTGCATCTTGCACAAACTCTATTAGATACACTAAATCATGGTCCTTATCCAAATTCTTATCCACATCATCAATCTCAGCAAAGTATTTACTAAAGTCTTCTTTTAAATCCTTTAGGGCTAAGTATCCAGCAGGTGTTTGATGGCAAATATGCAATCTTTTTAAATAAGGTATAAATAATCTTAAAGCTTGTCTATTTTCTTCAAAGGTCAAGGGCACTTGAACCTGCCAATACATGAAAACATTATTAGAACCTGAGTCTTCTATTAACTCTATAGCCCTATGAGCATGGTCTGTTAAGGTCTTTTGATGATGCTCAAAAGATACACTAATGCCTTCTTTTTTTGCTATATCAGCAATATCCTTTAGTTCATTTATAATTTCTAGGTATATATCACTATTTCTTTTTACATCTAAAGAGGATTGATTATAGGCCCAAATTCTAATGGTTTTAGCTTTTAATTCTTTTGCTATTTCTAAATACTCTCTAAAGGGCTTTTCATAATCCTTGCCATAAGTACCTAGTCTGTAATAAGAGCCTAAGGATGAGCATAAAATTCCTTCTTTTTTACATAAAGCATAAACTTCCTTTGCTCTATTTGAATTTGGAACATGAATGTCTGTACCCCATTCTATGTGCTTAATATTAACCTCTTTTACAAGATTAATTATCTCTTCTACATTTAATTGCCTAAATGTAACTGAATTAAGACCAATTTTCTTCATCTTAAAACCCTTTCTTTCTTTTTTGGTAGTAGGTGAAAAACCTAGTTAAGGCATAATCATACAAAAAGAATGCAATAACGGTTAATCCAAATACTAGCCACATGTTATATTCTAACATTATTTTAGGTAATATATTTAAAAACATAGAAGCTAAATAGTAGTTTAAAAAGAATACTAGACTAATATATACAAGCTTTACAAGGTTTAAAACTATTAAAGATTTAATCTTTTCTACAAAATACTTGATTAAGGGGTATATACCAAATAAGGTGTAAAACAAGAGTAGACTTAATTTTTCAACTGGAAGTACAAGAGATAAAACAAATGAGGCAATTATAAATTTAATTCCTTCTTTATAACCTGAATCTGAAATTATTATCATAGGTATTAAACTAGCAATGAAATAAAAGGCAATTTGATAGACATTTAAGATGGTCTTTAAATAAAGTAAGACCATCAGTATTGCCAACATTATTCCACTTTTTGCTAATCTCTTACTTGATTCTTTCATCATATCTTAATCTTATCTACAACAAAGACTAGTACATAATAGACATTGACAAAGCCTACAAAAATCTTCATCGGCAGAACTATATCCCCTGCCATAAACATTACTTCTGTAGGTGCGAGCAGTGTTTTTCATCTGGTTGTAGGCTGTTAAATACTCCATATTACTAGGTTCCATTTGATAGGCTCTTTCAAAATATGAAAAGGCTTGGTCAGACCAACCTTGTTTTTGGAAAATTACTCCTCTTAGAAAATACCATTCAGCATTTCTATTAGAAGATGACCTTAATATGTTTTCAGCCTCTTGATAAGCACCTCTTGAAATATGGCTTCTTACCTGGGAAAAACTACCTGAATAAGTATCTTGGTCGTAGGAATAACCAAAATCCTTATTTTTCCTCATTTTTACAATATCATCATAAGCTTTGTTAACTTCTTGCAGTTTCTCATTAGCCAAATCCTTTAAATCTGTATCTGAGTACTTATCTGGATGATATTTTTTAACCAAATCTCTGTATGCTTTTTTTATAGTTTCGTCATCGTCGTTTCTATTAACACCTAAAATGCTATATGGGTCATTTCTTGCCAATTTTTTCTTCTCCCTCTAAAATTTTTTCGGTTACACTGTACAAACCTTCATACAAGATATTTTGTAACAATGGATCTATGTATGTGTCATCTATTAGCTCTATTTCACCATAGGAAGTAGCAGCATTTTGTAAAGGACTATAAAGTATAAAGGTTGCTCTGTCAAATATCCTTTGTTTGAAATCTTCTAAACTTTCTTCTTTTGTATAATCAAATCTTTTCAAAAAAGGATTATAACTATTATTTTTAATATCTTCTTCCATATCCTCATAAGCATCTATTGTATAAACCCATTTACCTAAGTTATATGCTGTTGTTCCAGCTAAGGATAAAATATCACTTTCAATATTAAGTTTTTTTAACTGATAGATACAAATATCTCTAACAATCTGGGCATAACAATGGGATACTTCATCTAAATTGTCAGATCCACTTTCTTCTAGGCTGTGTAGCTCTATCATGTAATCTTTAATCGTGCTTACAAGATCAGGGTATTTCCCTTCAATATCTTTAGCTAATTTTCTTAAATATTTTTCCCCGCTTTTATACTTAAAGCCACCTTCATCTTTAATATTATCTAAAAACTTCAAATAGGTTAGATATACATTAATATCTGCTGTAAACTCTAAGCTTTCATTGTACAAAAGCTTCTTTTTTTTAATTACTGGATGAACTGGGCATCTGAAGTTTTCATAATTAAGTTGCTCTTGTTTGAATGAATCAATAAAAAGGGCTATAAAAACACAGTCGTAGTTAAGAGTAAGTCTAGGGATTTGCCCCCAATCTTTTTTTATAGCATGACATACCCCACAATAATAGGCATTGTATCTAACCAGGTCTTTCATTTTTAATTCAGGTTGATATGTCTTTATGTATCCAATCATTAGCTAGTAATTTCCTTGTTTTTTGTAAGCCTAATCTCTTTAATGGCTATAACTGCATATGCAATCAAGGTTAACATTTGAGTTACCATTGCTATAATCATTAAAACATTTATAACTTGAGGATTTAGGCTAAAAATAATGGAAGCAGCAATAAGGGCATTTAAAAGAACTGCTGATGCCTTTCCAAACCATCTGGAAAAAACAGTTAGCTTAAATATGAGTAACATCAAAAGACCACCTAGCATTAAGATGAAGTCTTTTACGAAAAGCAATACCATAATCCATACATTTAATCTTCCCAAGACAACTAATATAATAATTGCTACAATCTGCATTATTTTATCTGCAAAGGGATCTGCTAATTTGCCAAAATTACTAACGGCCTTTAATTTTCTAGCTAAATAGCCATCTAAAACATCGGATAAGGAAGCTACAATAAAAATTATGCCTGCTACTAAATCTTGGTCCTTTAAAAGATAATAAGAAAAAACTGGAACCAGCAGCAATCTTATTATTGTTATAATATTTGGTATATTTTTCATGAAAACCTCTACATTGCCAAAATCTTTGCTAATTCCATATCATAATCAAAAGGAATCTTCTTCATTTTAATAGCTTCAACAATGTCTCTTTCTATAACTTGATTTCCCTCAATGCAAATAGCCTTGTTGTAAATGTCATCTCTTATTATTTCAACAGCTCTTGCTCCCATTCTGCTGGCCATTAATCTGTCCATAGCAGTGGGTCTGCCCCCTCTTTGTATGTATCCTAAAATTGTACAAACTGTCCTTATACCAGTAACCTTTTCAATATCTTCACAAATTTTCTTAGTGTCCCCTACCCCTTCGGCAATAACAATAGCGTGGTCTCTTTTTCCTCTAATTCTGCCTTCCATAATGGGCTTTATAATATCTTTTTGGAAATCATACTCCATTTCTGGCACAACTATGGCATCTGCACCACCAGCTATACCGTCATAAAGAGCTATATAGCCTGCATTACGTCCCATAACCTCAATTACGGCAACTCTTTCATGGGAGTAGGCCGTATCTCTCAAATTATCAATAGCGGCTAAAGCAGTGTTTAGAGCGGTATCATAGCCAATTGTATATTCTGTAGATGCTATGTCCTTATCAATGGTAGCAGGTATAGTTACACATTTCATACCTTCATTTGAAAAGTCCTGAGCAGCCCTGTAGGACCCATCTCCACCAATAACAATAAGAGCTTCAATTCCAAATACTTTACACATATCCATAGCCCTATCTCTGTATTCCTTATGATAGAATTTTTCAGAGCGGGCTGTTCTTAGAATTGTTCCCCCTCTTTGTAAAATACCAGAAACGCTTCTTGCTGAAAGCTTTTCAAACTCTCCATTTATAAGGCCTTCAAAGCCTCTGGAAATACCGTATATAATCATATTGTTTGCTATACCAGTTCTTACTACCGCCCTTATAGCAGCATTCATACCTGGGGCATCTCCTCCGCTTGTTAAAACACCTATCGTTCTCATCTACAATCTCCTAATATATTTATTTAAAAACCATATTTTCTTTTCCAAATTCATCTTGCATTTCATATAAGATTTCACTACTCTTTTTGTAATACATGGTTTTTATCATTTTCTTTCCATCTGTATTTTTAATAATTACCAACTGGGAATTACCTGAAAAATACTTAATAAAAGCCTCAAAGCTATTTAAATCAATATTATTGCCATTGATATAGAGGATTTCTTCTTTTTCCATATTGCCATTTATCTGTTTAGAAGTCCCCTTGTTATTAATGCCATTTCCATTATTAGTATTATACCCATTTTCTTTAAGTAAATCCAAAGATTCAATTTCTTCTGCCAAAAGTTTTGGGACATCATCTTTTAAACTAACCCTTCCACTTACTACAACCTTGTTTTCAACCAGTAATAAATCCGCATATTTTTCTAAAACCCTAGGAAAAACAATTATTTCTAAAGAACCATATAAATCTTCAATTTGTAAAAAAGCCATCATTTCATTGTTCTTTGTCAGCTTCTTTTGCACAATATTTATGACACCAGCCACCTTTACTCTGCTTCTATCTTCTAAAGGTCTTTGGATTATATGGATTTTTTCTTCTCCAACTTCCCCATCTTCTAAAATCTCTTCATTATTACTTGCACTTTCATTATGGCTATTAAAAGCACTACACTTAACCAAATCCATTTTTTGCAAAATATCCTTGTAATCATCCAGTGGATTTCCAGTCATATAAATACCTAAAGCCTCTTTTTCAAGTTTAAGTTTCTTAGTTAGGTCATACTCTTCTCTTTTGGGTATTTCATATTCAAATTCTTCAGCTTTACTTGTTTCATCCCCTAAATCAAATATAGAAATTTGACCTTCTAGATTCTTCTTTTCTTGTAGATTTATTGCATTTGTAAGGTCTTCATAGGCTGAAAGAAGCTCACACCTATTGTTGCCCAATCTGTCAAAGGCCCCAGCCTTAATAAAGCCTTCTAAGCACTTCTTATTAATATCACTTCTATTGCTTCTTTTTAGAAAATCAATAAAATCTTTGTAGTCTCCATTACTATCTCTTTCAAAAACTAGAGACTCACAAGCCTTTAGGCCAACGCCATTTATTGAGGCTAGTGGATATCTAATATTTTTACCTTCAACAGCAAACTTTATATCACTTTTATTTATATCTGGAGGTAAAACCTCAATATTCATGCTTTTACACTCTTCAATATATTCAGCTAATTTATCTCTAGAGTTTAAAAAGCTATTCATGGTTGCTGCCATAAATTCAACAGGATAATAGGTCTTTAAGTAGGCTGTTTGATAAGAGATGTATGCATAAGCAACCCCATGGGACTTGTTAAAAGCATAGTTACCAAAGTCTATCATCTCTTCAAAAATTTCATTGGCAATGGACTCAGGGATATTATTCTTTTTTGCTCCTCTTAAGAAGTTATCCTTTTCTTTTAATAGTGAATCCATCTGCTTTTTAGACATCATCTTTCTAACAAAGTCAGATTGGCTCATGGTGTAGCCTGCCATCTCTCTACAAACCTGCATTATCTGCTCTTGATAAATCATACAACCATAAGTATCTTTTAAAATTGGTTTGAGTATTTCATGTTGGTAAACTGTCCCTTCAGGATATCTCTTGTTTTGCAAACTCATTTCTATAAACTGCATAGGACCTGGTCTATATATAGAAAGTCCAAAGGTAATGTCATCAATAGATTCAGGTTTAAATCTTTTCATGAAGTCAGTCATACCTGCGCTTTCTAATTGGAAAATACCAGCTGTTTTTCCCTTTGATATATACTCAAAAACTTTTTTATCATCATATTCCATATTGGAAAAATCAATTTCTCTTCCATGGTTCTTTTTTATTAATGAAATACAATCTTTTATAACTGTAAGGGTTCTTAAGCCCAAAAAGTCCACCTTTAATAGGCCCATAGCCTCTAAATTTTCCATAGGAAATTGGGTAACCATAGAGCCTTCATCAGACACTTGAAGGGGCAAATACTCCCTTATAGGCTTGTCTGTAATAACTACACCAGCAGCATGTATTCCTGTGTGTCTAGAAATACCCTCTAGCTTACGGCCCATATCAATAAGCTCTTTAACTGTGGGATCATTTTCATATTCTTGTCTTAACTCTGGATTAATGTCTAAGGCCTTATCAATTTTCATTTTAGGCTCATTGGGAATCATTTTGCTGATTTTGTCACATAGAGCATAGGGTAAATTAAGGGCTCTACCCACATCTTTTACAACTCCTCTAGCTGCCATAGTTCCAAAGGTAATAATTTGGCTTACCTTATCGTGGCCATATTTATCCTTAACATACTCTATGACCTCTCCCCTTCTTTCATAGCAAAAGTCCACATCAATATCAGGTAGGGAGATTCTTTCAGGATTTAAAAATCTTTCGAACAAAAGATTATATCTAATGGGGTCTACACTGGTTATTTCCATAGCATAAGAGACTATACTACCTGCAGCACTACCTCTTCCAGGTCCTACTGGAATATCATTGTCTCTAGCATATTTTATAAAGTCAGCTGTTATGAGAAAGTAGTCCACATATCCCATTCTGTTTATAACAGATAGCTCATAATTAGCTCTCTCTATGTGCTCAGGCTTTAGATTTTCTTTATATCTTTTTCTCAAACCATCGTAAACAAGCTTTTTCAGATAATCAAAGTGATCCATGTCTTCTAAGGGAAAGATGGGCAAATGCATACTGTCTAACTGGAAATTGACATTACACATGTCCGCTACCAGTTGGGTATTGGTTACCGCTTCTGGTACAAAAGAAAAATCATTTAGCATTTCTTCTTTGGATTTAAAGTAAAACTCATCGGTTGCAAATCTCATCCTGTTTTCTTCATCCACAGTTTTTCCAGTTTGAACACATAAAAGTATATCATGAGCCTTTGCATCTTCTTTATTTAAATAGTGGACATCATTTGTAGCAACAAGTTTCACATCTAAATCTTTAGCTAATTTTATAAGTTGCTGATTAACTATATTTTGTTCTGGTATTTTATTGTATTGCAGCTCTAAAAAGAAATTTTCTTTGCCAAAAATATCAATAAATTCTAAGGCCTTCTTCTTAGCCCCTTCATAGTCATTTTTCAAAATAGCCTCTGGTATATCTCCTGACAAACAGGCACTTAAGGCTATAATATCTCCTTGGTATTGTCTAAGTAATTCAATATCCACTCTAGGTTTGTAGTAGTAACCATCTACAAAAGATTGGGTTACAATTTTCATAAGATTATTTAGACCTTTATTGTTCTTAGCTAAAAGCACCAAGTGACCTTGACTAGAGTCTGTTAAATGTACCTTATCTGTTCTTTTTCTTCTAGCGGTGTAAACCTCACACCCTATAATGGCCTTAATATTTACAGCTACACAAGCCTTGTACAAATCTAATATGCCATACATTACACCATGGTCTGTTATAGCTACAGCATTCATGTCCAATTGTTTGGCTTTTTTTACCATATCTTTAATTTTTGTAGAACCGTCTAAGAGACTGTATTCTGTATGCACATGTAGATGTACAAAGTCAGGCATTTAAATACTCCTTAAGCTTAATGATTGCCATAGCCCTATGACTAATTGAGTTTTTCTCTAAATCAGAAAGCTGGGCAAATGTTTTCTCAAAACCTAAAGGTTGAAAGATTGGATCATATCCAAAGCCTCTTTCTCCTTGGGGTTTTCTTACTATATGTCCTTTGCAAATGCCCTTAAATAGTTTTTCAGATCCATCTTCTTCTATTAGGGCAATTACTGTTACAAATCTGGCTTGTATAGGCCTGTTATCTATTCTATCTATCAACTTTAATAAGGCTTCATTGTTGTATCTATCAATATATTTTTTAGGAACTTTATTAACAGTATTTTGGTTAATATAGTTATAAAGTCTTTTTGAATAAACACCAGGAAGCATATTTAAACCATACACTTCTAAACCTGAGTCATCAGCAATTACTTTATAATCTGTATATTTTTTAGCATCTCTTGCTTTAATTAAAGCATTTTCTTCAAAAGATAAGGCATTTTCCTCTGGTTCGGAATCTATATTTAAGTCTTTTAAAGTTAATATTTCATATTGAGGTAAAACAGCCTTGATTTCATTCATTTTTCCTTGGTTGTTACTGGCTAGAAGTAATTTATTATTATTCATAAGCTATTTATACACCTTTTTTGTATTTCTATAATATCCATGATAGCAAGTTGAGAGTAATCCATCATCATATTCATTTGTTCCCTATTAAACATATATCCTTCACCAGTTCCTTGAACTTCAGCAATCTCACCTTCTGAGTTCATAACCACATTCATGTCAACTTGTGCCCTAAAATCTTCTTCATAAGCTAAATCCACCATAACCTCATCATCAACAAGGCCAACACTTATGGCTGCTAAATAGGTTTTTATAGGGTTATCCTTTATCATCTGTTTTTTAATCATCCATTGAAAGGCTTCATATAGGGCTACAAAACTAGCATTTATACAAGCTGTCCTAGTGCCCCCATCTGCTTGTATTACATCACAGTCTACAATAATGGTTGCATCATTAAAGGCATCTAAGTCTGTACAAGCTCTTAAAGATCGGCCAATGAGTCTTTCAATTTCGCTTCCTCTGGAATTTTTCTTTAGACTTGAAATATCTCTTTTATTCCTACTATGTGTTGCTCTAGGTAGCATGTTGTACTCAGCTGTTACCCAACCTTTAGAATCTCTAAAGGGCATAGATTCTAAAACTACACTGGCAGTACACAAAACTTTTGTATTTCCACACTCAATGTAGGCTGAACCTTCAGCATAGTCCATTACATTCTTTTTCAAAGTGATAATTCGTACTTGGTCATTTTTCCGTCCGTCATTTCTCATAATTTTCTTCTCCTTAGAAAATTTTTAGACTTTGTACAAAAGACAAGTTAAGTATTTTTAACTTAATTTATATTATCACTTTTAAAAGTTACTTACAAATGGAAAAGGACAAAAAGACAAAGTAAAATTAACTAATTTTCACTTGGTCTAGTTTGTAAATATTCTTCTATACCATTGGCAAGCCCCTCAGCTATTCTTTGCTGATAGTCAAGGCTATATTTTAACTTATTACTTTCTTCAGGATTGGTTATAAAGCCAGCTTCTAGGGTAATTGCAGGAGCTTCAGACTGACCATGGGTCGCTAACATCTGTTGCATTATCCCCCTATCAATAGCTACAGCTTTTTTTGATACATTTCTTTGAATTATTTGGGCTAATTCTTTTTCTTCATCTTCTCTCCAAATGGTTGTAATACCATTTATTCTTGTGTCATCATATGAGTTGATGTGTATGGATATAAATAAAATTGAATTAGTTATATTAGCCATATCTCCTCTTTCTAGCACATAACCCAAAAAGACATCTTCGTTTCTTGACATGAAAACATTGTGACCTCTTTTTATAAGTTCAACTTCTAAGAGTTTTGCAATTTCTAAATTAATATATGCTTCATGTAACTTATCTTCTTCTCTAGATAAGGTACCTGGGTCATGGCCACCGTGACCAGCGTCAACAAATATGAGGTTTTCAATATTAGGATCTAAAAAGGTCAAGGTTGAATACCAATCATTAGAGTTGGGATAAAGTATTATTTCTTTTTTAAAGAGAAAATCTATTTCATAAAATGTTCCATTACCTAAAACAACCTCTCTAACCTCAAAATACTCCATACAAGAATCGTTTACATAGACTTTTTCTTCTTCAAGTCTAAAGGTTCTATTGTTGTTATTTGAAGGAATTCTTATGGTATATAGGTCATCTCTTCCATTAAACACCTTGTCTTCATAGTAAAGAATACTACTATCAGACTGTTTACAAAGAAGATAATTAGATAAAAAGAAGAATTTTCTGGAATATACATTAGAGAAGTTAAAAAATTCAATATTTTTAAATTCACCAAAAGTTAAAGCTAAAAGTTCATCTTCATTTTCAATATTTTTTATTACCACATTGTCTAAAGCTTCAAAGGTAATCATTACTTGTGTATTAGTATTATCTTTTCTTATATCAATTTCATGAATAAAATCGCTTTCTACAAAGATTGTATCTCTTTGCTTGCTGTATGTATTGTATTCATCTAGCATCAAAAACAAGGTAATTTTAGATTCATTGTTAATTTCATACCATGAGGTTCTTTTAGGGTCATTGGGATTTCTAAATTCGTTACTAACAAATTTTTTATCATTACTAAATTCAGTGGTAAACTCATACTCTGAAGTAAAACCTTTAATATATAAGGTGTCATTTTCAAAGAATATTTCCAACTCTTTAGGCAGTCTTGGAGTAGGAGTTGGGGGGATACTTGGATCAGGACTTTGTGTATTAGGATTGTTTGACTCTTTTATTTGTGTATTACTAGCTTGAGGTTTTCCACCTTGTGAGCTAGTAGGTCTTGGGTTGTTAGGATTAAAGTTTTGATTGGTCAGTAAAAAAATTACAACAGCAACTACAATACAGAATATAAATAGAGAAGCAATTATGGCTATCCTTTTTTGCTTCTTTTGTCTCTTGTTATTATTATCGAAATAGAAGTTCATATGTCCTCGCCTTTTAGTTATGTTCTAACGTTTCTATTATACCCTTGACTATAGAATTAGCAAGAATATACTGATATTCATCATTTTGTAGTAAGGCTAATTCTTCTTTATTGGTCATAAATCCGCTTTCAACCAAGACAGCTGGCATTTTTGTTGCTTTTAGCACAACCAGATTAGGCCTATCAATTATTCCCATATCTATAGCTTTTGTGTTAATTATAAGGTTGCTTTGGATTTTTTTTGCCAGTGTTTTTCCGTTTAAACCAACTATATTACTAGAATTTGGATAAACCAAGGTCATAATTCCTTTAACGTTTTCATTTAAAAAGGCATTTGAATGTATACTAACAAATACTTTTGCTTCAATTTGATTGGCTAAATGAGCTCTTTCGTAAAGTCCTACAAAATCATTGTTTATTCTTGTCATGTAAACCTTATAGCCCATGTCTGTTAGTATCTTTTCAACTTTTTTCGAAATTCCTAAATTAATATTCGCTTCATACACATTGTCGTAAACAGCCCCTGGGTCAAAACCTCCGTGACCTGCATCAATTACAAGAGAGTTTTTATAGGGATTGCTAAGGGGCATAATATTAATATTAGTATAGGTGTTTCTTTCAGAGTTCATATACAAGGAAACTTCTTCTTTAGAATAGATGCTTAATACAACCTCTTCATTTCTTCTTTCAATACTAATTTTTTCAATAAGAGGATCATTTACATATAAAACTCCAGAGGTTAATCTATAAGAAGGATCTGAAAAACTTACCTTATTTACCAAGCCTGTTCTTTCTACCTTAACACTAGATTTAACAAAACCCATTTGGTCTGCTAAAGCAATACCATTTAGATAAATATATTTTCTTTGAGATGAGTTATTATAGGTTAAATTAATAATTTTTTGAGTATATATCTCTAAAATTAACCTACCAGCTTCTTCTACAATCTCATATCTATTTTGCCCATTTAGAACAATAGCAATATAGACACCATCAGAACTTGTATTTACATCTATAGATTTAATATATTTAGAGTTTTCTGATGGCTTAACATGTATATCTTCACTATATGCATGAGGTATGAATAGAATAATCCTATTTGGATCAGATATCCTATTTATGGTATAAGCCTTATAACTACTAACATTAATAAACACCTTATCAGCTTGGCTAGTAACAATTAACTTGTTCTTACCACTGGTATCTATATTGGTTTTCATTTCACTTGAAGATGAATCCTCATTATTTCCTTTATTTACATCATTGCCACCACTGTTATTATTACTATTACTATCTAAAGGTAAATTACCTTTATCTTTACTTATAGTTATATCCAGATATGTGTTTTTTTGTTTTAAGTCATAGACAAAGGATTCACTCACATCTAAAACCAGTCTTTGGATGTTTCCATCATTTACTATCCTAATATTTTTAAGAGATCTTCCATTTACAAACAAAGGTGAGATTTTATTAGCCTCTAATATGTCTACCACTAACCTATCTGGTAAATCTAACTTGTAATTACTTTTAATCTTGTAGTTATTACTTTTTATAATTACCCTTTCATAATGGCCATAGTCTTTGTAATAGATATTAGACTGGATAATGCTTTCATAAAAGCTACTTGGAATATATGTATAACCATTTTCATATTTAAAGGCAATATTATCTAGTTCAAAATCATTGAAATAAATCTTTTTTGACTTACTATCAAATATATATTTATTATTCTCATACTCCAAATAGGCACTAGAGCTTAAATCATCCCATAAAATCCTAGCCTTAATTTTTGCTGCAAATTCACTTAAAAGAATATATTCTATATTCTCATCTAGCTTATTATTTTGATTATTATTTGGATTTTCTTCCTTATATCCAATTAAATACTTACCATAATCATTGGAAAAAATTGACAAGGCTTGTTTGGGAATGTAGGTGTTATTATCAATTAATTTGATTTCCCCAAAAGAGTATTTCAAACCATCTATAAGGACTATATTGGTAACTGTATTAAAGTTTATACTTTTTGATTGATAACTTGTTTCAACGCTTCTATCTAAATTATTCCAAAATAAACTTATTTCATGAATGGAGGCAATTGAAGAAAGCTTGTAGTATTCAACCTCATCTACAACTTTTATAGGCACATCCTTATAAATATCATTTGAATTGGCTGATACACTTATGGGAATTAAGATAATTATTAAGAATAGAAGTGTCTTTAGTATTTTTTTCATAGTTTTTTCTTTAGTGTTTATTTATCCCTATAATAATATAAAAAAAGTACAAATTCAATAATTTATACTTTTTAGACTAAAAATATTGATAATTTAAGCTAGATTACTTTTTTGGAGCCTTCTTATCCAAACTTTTTCCGAAGCTATTCCATGAATCTCTCACTCTATAGCGAAGATCTACATTGTAAATTCTATCTATAAGATTATTAAGCTGTCTTCGCATTTCTACATAATCTACCATTACAAAATCTTCCTTTTGTAATAATTCATCCATTTCAAAAAGCCAGTTATCAAAAATTTCAGTTTCTTTATTCTCTGCATCATCTAACTTTCTTTTTAAATGGGATACAACCAACTTTACTGCCTTTTTTTTATAATACTCATCAGGATAAATCTTTTTACTCATTATATTTACCAACCTTTACCTGAACTTGCAGGCAAGTTCATTTTTAATATTTATTTATTATTTTGATATTTTTATGCCTCTATAATAGCATATTAGCCATTAGTTATCAATATGCTCTTATTCATGCTATAATCCATAGATGGATAAAATAAAGCATGAAAAAAAGGCACTTTCATACTACAAAATTGCTTATAAAAAACTAGATAAATTAACTCCACTACCCTTTGATTGTGGAGAATTATGTAATAAAAGATGCTGTGGTGGAGACAACAAAGGCATGTATCTTTTTCCCTTTGAATATGAATTTATGCAAAGCCAAGGCTTTGTAATCATAGATAAAGTGATTGATGCTTCTAATAATATTAAGCTTTTAATGTGTGAAGGTGTATGTGACAGACATGAAAGACCCTTAGCTTGTAGAATATTCCCACTTTTTCCCTACATAGATGAAAAGAATAAAACAATTAATGTTGAGTTTGATTTAAGAGGAAAAAGCATTTGTCCTTTACAGTTTCAAGATATTAAAGAGATTGTTTTAAAAAAGAGATTCAAAAGAACAATTAAAAAGGTCTTTAAAAAACTAATTAGAATTCCACAAATATATGACTTTTGCTTATTAATGACCCAAGAGATACAATTTCTTTCTAGGTTTTAAATAAATAAATCTATTTAAAAAAAATGGATACTATGTTTACTAACTTTCATAGAATCCATCTCATTAATAAGTCTGGCTGCCGAAGAAGGATTTGAACCCTCACAAATTGATCCAGAGTCAATTGTGCTACCTTTACACAATTCGGCAATATTTATGGCATAATTATTTTAACATATTTAAATAAATAAATTGTGGATAGTTATAAAAAAAGAATATAATATATAGGTAGATAATATTTAAAAGAGGAAACAAATGACAGATAAAATCAGAGTTGGAATAATTGGATATGGAAACTTAGGTAAAGGTATAGAAGAAATGAGTTTGAACTATCCCGATTTATCCTTAGAAGTAATTTTTACAAAAAGAGATCCTAAAAGCTTAAATGCTTCTGTTAAAGCAGAACATATGGATAACTTAAAAAATTATGTAGACAAGATTGATGTAATGCTACTATGTGGAGGTTCAGCCACTGATTTACCAAATCAAGGTCCACTAGTGTCCAAATTATTTAATACAGTAGACAGCTATGATAACCATAACAAAATACCTGAATATTTTGAGACCATGAACATAAGTTCAAAATCATCAAATAAAACATCCTTAATATCAACTGGCTGGGATCCAGGTCTTTTTTCACTTAATAGACTACTTAGCCAATCAATACTACCTAAAGGAGATTCTTTTACCTTTTGGGGAAAAGGAGTTAGCCAAGGCCATTCTCAAGCTTTAAGAAGAATTAAAGGCGTAGAAGATGCTGTTCAATACACTGTTCCCTCTCAAGAAGCCATTAATCTTGCAAAAAATGGGAAAGGTAAAGACCTTACCACAAAGGATAAACATGACAGAATTTGCTATCTAGTAGTACAAGAAGGTGTAGATAAACAAGCTATTGAAAATGAAATTGTAACCATGCCCTATTACTTTGCTGATTACAATACACAAGTAAATTTTATATCTCAAGAAGAATTTGATAAAAACCATAGACACATGCCCCATGGTGGTTTTGTAATACAGTCATATAAAAATGAAGAAGGTATTAACCAAGCAATGGAATTTAGTCTAAAACTAGATAACAATCCCCTATTTACTGCCTCAGTTCTTCTTACATACGCTAGAGCTGTTTTCAGGCTAAATAAAGAGGGGAAATTTGGAGCCTTTAGTGTTTTTGATATACCCTTATCATATCTATCTGATAAGTCTTCTGAAACCTTAAGAAAAGAGCTTCTATAAAAAACATTAGAAGATTAATTCTTAAGTTCAGTTTTTCTTATTAGCAACCAACTTAAAGTAAGTAAAATGCCAAATCCAACTATTGCAGTAACTATGGCATAACAAGCTCTTGTTCAAGCAAATTACTTTGCTGATGCTTTTTTTCAATACAATATCCTAAGAACAATGAGGCTGATGTAATAAATAAGCTAATACTGATTATAGCCTGTATTTTTACAGCGAGAATAGCTTTTTTTTGTGCTATGGCAAAAACAATACCAGCAGAAATCAACAAAACCAATGACATAATTCCAAAAATGATTATCAATATTTTTATAGCCTTCAAATGTTCGGCTCGTTTTTTGGTTTCTTCCAATTTGTATAAATTATAAACTTGCTCGCTTAATGGCTGCTTTGCATTTTCACTAGATTCCTTAGAGAAGATTAGCATATCTACTGTTGTCCCAAGTATTTCAGCCAACTTAAATAGGTTTTTTGTACTTGGTACAGACTGACCATTTTCCCATTTTGTAACTGATTGACGACTTATCCCTAACAAATCAGCAACTTTTTCTTGGGACAATCCACAACTTTTTCGTTGCTCTTTAATTCGTTTACCTAATGTCATTTTTAATACTTCCATTTTCGCTATTACAGTTATAATTATAAAGTAATAAGCCCTTATGTTCTACCATCTATTTGGCAACTATAGGTTGCATCGCGTCATTATCACCTTTAATTCCATTATAGATAAGCTAATAATGCTTTTTTCACAAGATTAAGAAAATAAGGCATGGATTACAATATTATTATCCCTGTCTCCATTATTTCTTTTGCAATGGGATTAGATTTGATAAAATTAGATGTTTTAAAAGGTCTAGGATTTATTCTGTTATCAACTTTTCTTCTTATTCTCATTAGTAACATTGTATCTTCGATTGGATCGCCAACAAAATCATCTCCGACTACCGCAATATCTATATCGCTGTCTTCTGAGAAATTACCTTTAGCATGTATTTGTCAATCCAAAAAGGGTCCACAGTTCTAATCGAAAAAGGGTCCACTCTTAGATGCCATTATTT
>CAZLVL010000023.1:0-25333 GCA_964563155.1 uncultured Clostridiaceae bacterium
TTATTTTACCTTAGCTTGGAGGGTATTCATACACAAACTATTTCACAGTCTCTTAGTTTGTATTTTTAGTTAAGACTAATCTTAAGATACTTACCTGTCAATATGAACAAATAGATATTTTTGACTAAATTAAAAGGCCCTTAGGGCCTTTTAGTTTAGAAATTATTTCCTTATTTTACTCTTCATCTTCTTCGTCATCATGCTTTAAGAGATCTCTTAAGTGGTAGTGAGCTACTCCCTTAGCACCTGCTAGTTTAATAGCATCAAGTAGACTTCTAAATAGATCTTCTTCTTCTACTTGTTCATCTACATAGGTTCTTAAGAAGTTTTCTGCTGCATAGTGTTTTTCTTCAATTGCAATTTCTAATATTCCAATAATGCTGGCAGATATCTTTTTCTCATGGTCCATAGCTGCTTCAAAGGCATGCTGAGCTGAATCGTATTCAGTGGAAACTGCATTAATAGCCTTAAATACTACATGTCCATCAACGTCTTCTATAAACTTCTTAAAATCTCCTGCATGCTCTAATTCTTCTTTAACGTGTTCATTAAAAAAGTGAGCATATTGTGCCATACCTGCTTCTAAGAAATATTGCTCCATTCCCTTATAGGTATATGCAGCTTCAATCTCTAAGTTTATTTGAGTATTTAATGCATCTTCTAATCTTTTACTTAATTTCATTTCATATCCTCCCATAATCTAATTTCTTTATTCATCTAATTTCTAACACCTTCTATCAAATCATGAATAGATAGAGTTTTCTTTTTTTAAACTTCTTCAAAAAACTTCTTCTTTTCCTTCAACTATCTTTTTGCCCTCTTTTTTTAGTTTCTTCTTTAACCCTTTATATACTCTTAGATAACTGAATAGTATAGCCATCAGGATCAGTAATGTAATAGAAGGTTATATGTGGATTAGGAGATATGGGCCCTATCAAGCTATATCCTTTAGCTTTTAATGATTCTACTAATTCTTCTAAATTCTCTGGCTCTAACCCTATAGATACTCCTTGTCCTACCTTATCCAATACTAAATCCTTTTCCCATATTAACTCTACCTTTGCTTGGTCTTTTCTTCCTAAGAAGGCTAGCTCCATATTCTCTTGACCAAATCTTCTATCTAATACTAGACCTAAATCATTTTGATAAAAGTCTAGACTCTTTTTCATATCTCTTACCCTTAAAGTTACCCAATTAAATTTCATAACACCTTTTGCATAATACAGCCCTTAGCTGTTTACACTCCTCCTTCTTTCTTATAATCTCATTCAACTATACTGCCTCATGCTAATCTATACTGCCATAAACCCTTATGCTGCAATATATCTTACTGTTTCCATTATACTAAGTTTTGGCTAGTAGTGATAAAAAGAAGAAAGAACAAAAAAAGAAAAGAGAGCAAAAGAATAGGGGAGGAGGAGAAGGGAATGGAAAAAGGAAGATAAGAAGAAACCAAAAGAGGAAGAAAAGAGGAAAAGGAAAAGGAAAGAAATAAAGAAAGAGAAGAGAAGAAAGGAAGTAGAATACTAGACTTGTTTGGGTATTAAAAGGTAAAGGATTTAATGGAAATATATGTAAGGATAATTTAATGATAAATATTTAAGAATAATTGTAAATATATGTAAAAATATTGTTGCATATTATATATTTTTTCAATATAATTTAAAACATTACAGATCATGAATAATGTAACAATAAAAAGATGTCTTTTGACTTGAATTGTACAAAAGAAGAAAAACATATTGTAGAAGAAGGGAGTCGTCTATGAGAAGGATTTTGGTTCTCTTGTTTTTAGTTTTGCTTTTTTTAAGCCTTACAGGTTTTTTAGGTAGAACTACATTAAAAATAGAGAAGGATATCATATTAAGAGGAGATAGTATCTATTTAGAGAATATAGAGGTGGATGGGTGTTTAGTAATAGAAGAAGCTACTAGCATATGTATAGGTAGCAGTGTAAAGATAAATAAGCTCCATATCAACCTAGAAGGAAAGAATAAAGAGCTAAAAGAGTTTAAGGTCACATGTGATGGGGGTAATGTAAAGAGTATATACATAAGACCCTGTGACACTAAATTAAAATTAGAAGGAGACTTCCAAGAGGTAATACTTAAAACAACCTTAAGGGAGTCTTTTTTCTTATGCCCTAACAGCTCTATAAAAAACCTAATACTAGAAGGTGATAAGGAAACTGAAGGTAGTAGAGACGAGAGTATAGATAAGATAAAAAGAGATATAGAGGGGAATAGATTAGAAAAGATTGAAGGTAAGATATATAACTATGGGAATATTAGAAACCTTCATATTAATACCCTAGCAGATATATATAATCGTAAGGTTATTCAATACTGCTTTGTTAATACAGATAATTTAGTTATATCTGGTATTAGGCCTATGAATACCATAGTAGACAGATCTGTAAGAATAAATCCGAAAGACAAAGATGGCAATATCTTAGGTTTTGGCCAATACAACCTATATAGACCAGCTATTAGTATTGGGAATGATAATGAAGATGATAGCGGGAATAATGGAGATGGAAGTGATGACAAAGGAAGCGGAGTATTAGGGAAGAATTATAATATCCCTAAAAGGATAGATATAACTACCCTAGACTATTATGGTAAAGCTAATGATAATCTAGATTTGAAACTTAACTTTCAAGACTACTTATCAGATAAGTACCAAATAGAATTTTGTATCAATAGTTACGACCTAGCTTTCTATACAGCCACCATATCAGCCCAAATGGCAAGTAAAGACCTAACTGGTATAGTATCCATATTAGACAGAGAACAAGTCTTCTTTTGGGCTGATATGGGCTATATATACTCTTTAGATGCTCTCTTATCTGACAATGAAACTTGGATTAATATAGTTCCTCAAGAGTGGAAGGACCTCTATACTAAAGATGGTAAAGTATGGGCTTTACCTAAAGGTTCTGACAATCTTCCTTCTTGGTTTGTAAGGTCTATAAGGGGGGATTGGTTAGTTTTCTTAAATCTAGAAAAACCTAGTACCTTATCTGACTTCTATGAAGTATCTAAGGCCTTTGTATTAAATGACCCTAATCAATCAGGTAAGTTAGATACCTTTGGCTTTGTTTCTTCCAACACATATATGCTACAAGATATCTTTCAAGCCTATGATGTAAGGACTAATCATGCAGGGGACCTTCTACCTGTTTGGAATCCTCACACTGGACAGTGGGAGGATTCCCTAGTCAAACCAAGAATGGCAGAAGCCACTAGCTTTTTACGTAAATGCTACCTTGAAGGTCTTATGCATCCAGATACCTTTGTATTAAATACAGCGCAAGCTAGAAGCTTAGTATCTGAAGGCTATATAGGATCTTGCTTCTACTGGGATACCTGGTTAATAACTTGGGAGAATGAATTAAAAAAACAAACACCTTCAGCCTACATGGTAGGAGTAGGAGCCTTAACATCAGATTATTTATCTACTAACTTAAATTACTACCAACTAAGCTTTGGTTATCCTAATGTTTTAAGTATCTATACACAAGAGCCAAAAGAAGTTATTAATGCCTATATTGATTTAGCCTTTGGTAGTCCAGAATCTTTCTATACTTTCAGATATGGTATTAGGCAAGATAATATAAAGGCTAATAATGGGTATTACCTAGATTCTAAGAATGTCTACCTTCTTTATTATCAATATGATCAAAACACAAAGGAAGTAGCAAACCAAGGAATTCCTAACCTAGTTACAGGTCATCCCGATTATGCCCTTGATGTAGGTAGCCTTAACTACAGCTCTTCATATAATTCAGGTAACCCTATATGGGACAACTATATGAAAGAAGAGAATAATAAAGATCTAGTAAGAAGGTATGAGATATTTAATGAATACCAGGATAAACTCTATTACCTACCAGCTAACTACCTAGAACCAGATGATGACCTATATATCTTTATAGCCTATGAATGGTCTATAGCTAGTCTTACATACATCAAAGATGTAGTTGCAAATGGAGTAAACCATGAAGAAGCCTTAGCGAAATACAAGACAACAACATCTTTCTTTGGTAGGGAAGCCTTTATGGAGGGGATTAATGGTAGGTAATAGTATAAGGTACTGATAGTTAATGAGGCAAAATCCTATTAGTTAGCAGGACAAGTTACCAATAGTTAGTAGGATGAAATACTATTAGCAGAAGGGAACAAAGACAGAGAAGCGATTAATGGTACTGGGCATAAATAGTTAATGAGACTGGGTATTAATTGTTAACAATACAAAATTCTAATAGTTAACAGGACGAGGTACCAATAGTTAGTAGTATTAAATACTATTAACAGAAGGGAACAAAGAAAGAAAAGTTATTAATGGTACTGGGTCTTAATAGTTAATGATATTTGGTACTATTAGTTAATGAGATTAGATATTAATAGTTAATAATACAAAATTCTAATAGTTAGCAGGACAAGGTACCAGTAGTTAGTAGGATTAAATACCATTAACAGAAAGAAGTAAAACAAGAGAAGCGATTAATGGTATTGGGTATCAATAGTTAATGAGACTGGGTACTAGTAGTTAATGGGATTAGATATTAATAGTTAATAATACAAAATTCTAATAGTTAACAGGACGAGGTACCAATAGTTAGTAGGATTAAATACCATTAATAGAAAGAAGTAAAACAAGAGAAGCTATTAATGGGACTGGGTATCAATAGTTAGTGAGACTAGTCCTGGTAGTTAATGGGACTAGATATTAGTAGTTAATAGTACAAAATTCTAATAATTAGTAGGACCAAATACTATTAACAGAAAGAAGTAAAACAAGAGAAGCTATTAATGGGACTGGGTATCGATAGTTAATGAGATTGGATACTAGTAGTTAATGGGATTAGATATTAATAGTTAACAGTACAAAATTCTAATAGTTAATAGGACAAGATACTAGTAGTTAGTAGTATTGAGTACTATTAACGGAAAGAATCAAAGCCAGAGAAGCTATTAATAGTACTGGGTATCAATAGTTAACGAGACTAAGTATTAGTAGGTAGAGAAGGAAATTCATTGATTAATAGAACTAGGTACTGTTAAGGGATAGTAATTGTAAAAAGAGGCAGCTCCTGAGGTTGCTCTTTTTTTGCAATTCAACTATGGTATAATTCAAATGTTAGAAAAGACAAAGAAAGTATAAGTATTTCATGAGAAGTAGAAAAGCCCTTATTAATACAACATCTTCATTGTTGCTAGAATTAGTCTCAGTAATTAGTGGATTTATTATTCCAAGACTTATTCTATCTACTTTTGGTTCTAGCTATAATGGTATTACTTCTTCCATAACTCAGTTCATTGGGTACATTACCTTATTAGCAGCAGGTGTTGGTGGAGTAACAAGGGCAGCCCTATATAAACCATTGGCTGAAAAGAACTATAAAGAGATAAGTGCTATTGTTAGGGCTACTGAAATGTTTTTAAGGCGTATTGCTTTAATCTTCTCTGGTGCTCTTTTAATCTTTGCTTCTCTTTATCCTTTTTTAAGATCTGTTAGTGGGGATGAAGAGAATTTTTCTTGGTTCTTTACTTTTTCTTTAGTCATAATATTAGGCCTAGGTACCTTTGTTAGGTATTTCTTTGGTATGACCTATCAATTGGTTCTTAATGCTGACCAAAAACAATATATTAATACTATTATCCAAATTTTTACTACCATAGGTAATACAGTTATTGCTTATGCCTTAATTAAGTTTGGAGCTGGTATACATGCCATTAAGTTAGGAGCATCTTTAATCTTTATGCTTAACCCCATAATTGTTCATATCTATACTAAGAAGAAGTATATGATTGATTCTTCTGTTAAGCCTAATAATGATGCTATTAAACAAAGGTGGGATGCCTTTGCCCATGAGATTGCCTTTTTTGTTCATGGTAATACTGATTTAGTTTTTCTTTCCTTCTTTTCAAACTTAAAAGAGATTTCTGTATATACCGTATACAACATGGTAGCCTTTAGTGTTAGTACCTTAGTTTCTTCTGTTTCAACTGGTATAGAGGCTGCCTTTGGCAATATGATTGCCAAAGGCGAAATGGATAAGGTAAGTAAAAATCTAAATCTTTTTGAATTTTTAATGCAAGGTATAGCTGTTGTTCTTTATTCTTCTATGGGATTATTAATTACTTCTTTTGTTGGTGTATATACTAAGGGTATTATTGATGTTAATTACCATAGACCTTTATTTGGTTATCTATTAGCAGCTGTAGGCTTTTTCATATCTATTAGGATCCCTTACCAAGCAGTGGCTAGGGCAGCGGGACACTACAAGCAGACTAGAAATGGGGCTATCATTGAAGCTGCAATTAATATTGTTTTATCTTTGATACTAATACAAAAGTATGGTCTTGTTGGTATTACTATAGGTACCTTAGTAGCTATGATATTTAGATCTGTTCAATATTCAGTTTATGTACATAGAAACATTTTAAAAGAGAGTATGAGACCTCTCATATTAAGATTCTGTCTCAACATTATAATTATATCTTCTATAGTTCTTTCTATTATTCTTCTAAAATTACCTACCCCAGATACTTATCTATCTTGGATAGTAAATGGCTTCATTGTGTTTGGTATAGCTTTAGGTTTAACTCTTATCTTTAACCTTATCTTTAGCAGAAAGGTCTCTTTAGAGTTTGTTCAGTTCATTAAAAACATGGTAAAAGAAAGACCTAGGATATCAAGGAATTTATCAGAGTAGATTGTGAGTAGAAGATATATATATTTCAGTTATCAATGATTAGTAATATTTAAGATATCAAAACTTTCCATTTATATGTTTTCATTCATTATTTCATCAAGCTCTTCATGAGTTGGGAAAGAATTGGTATCTGTATAATCAATACCCATATCTTCTAACTTAAAGTTAGCAAGACTAAGAAGGTATTCAAGCCTCTCTATAGTTATAATTTTCTCCTCATAGACTTTAAGTGCTAAATCAACAAGATTACCAGTAGCTATATCATTTTCTGCTGATAGGATTCTAAAACCAAGTCTGTTTCTCCAGATTTCTATTTCTTGTTCTGTGAATGATATAAGTTGGTCATATACTTCTTTATTTATTCTTCCTATCTCATAAAGTCTTCTTACCATTGTGTCATAAGGGACTGTAAATATATTTGATAATCTTAGGATCTCTTGTATTCTTAAATTCTCAGTATTTATGTGGTATGTGATTATTTGTTGTTCTAATAAGTTTTCATTAATCAAAAACTCTGTAGCAAAGCGCTCTGCTATTGTCTCTCTTTCGTTATTAGGCAACCTTTCATCTCTTTCCATAATTATCCCATCTTTATTGTCATACCATGTATGGTACAAGACGTAAGCTGCTGTTAATACTTGATCTTCAAAAGCTATAGCTGTATTTATCCAAACAAAGACCTTGTCTTTAATCTTTTTTGTGAATCCCCAAATATTATTATCCTGTACAGGATAATACAACACAGTAGCCTCTTGCTCTAGTATGCTAAATACTTGGCTACCTAGCACATCATTTTGCTTACCATAGTTCATTAGGCTTTTAAGTGCTTTTTCTTTAATCTCAGAGATAACTTTATTATCAAATTCTGTCTTATCCATTTAAATATTCCTTTATTCCTTACATTAGCTATATTTTCTATTTCTTTTCTCTTTTTTATTATTTCTCTTTTTTCCACTCTAACTAGGACCTTGTCTTAATTTCATTTGTTGACTGCAAAGCAAATATATCAATTCAGTTAAGTAATGTGAACGAAGTGTTTTGTAAATTAATGTTACATAAGACAAATTGTGACTATGTACCTGTTAAGGATTTATTATTGGCTGTTAAATATTAAGGTCATCAAAATACAATAAAAGTCATGAAAGTATAAGGGGGAGTGGGTAGATTGAAATAAAATATAGATATAACAAAAGAAAAAGTGAATATTGGAAAGGAGTGATTAAATTGGCTAAAAAATCATATGTCAAACAATACACCTCCCAAATTTCCTTTCCACTTGGTGGAATAGGAACCGGAAGCATTGGCCTTGGTGGTAACGGCATGCTTGTAGACTGGGAAATATTTAACCGCCCTAATAAAGGTTCATATAATGGCTTTACTCATTTTGCCATTAAAACTGAAAAAGATGAAAAAATAATTGACAGTCGTGTAATAGCAGGAGACTATATGCCTCCATATGCTGGAGAGCTAACAGCACTATTGCAAGGCTACGGCCATGGAGTAAAAAGAGAAAGAATGACAGGATTGCCTAATTTTCCTGATTGGTCTTTTAAGGGAGAATTTCCTATTGCTACCATTAATTACAAGGCAAAAGGATTTCCAGGAAGATTATCATTAAAGGCCTTTAACCCCTTTATACCCCATGATGACTTGAACTCTTCCATACCAGCAGCAATGTTTGAATTTAAAGTGAAAAATGATACAGATGTACCATTAAAGTACACTATAGCTTTTTCATGTAAAAATCCCTTTACTGATGGCACATCTGTAAATACCTATACCAATAAAGGTAAATATAGATATATGGAACTAGGTACAGATATGTCTGATAAGAAATCAACAAAGTATGGAAATCTTACCATGGTAACAACTGGTGATGACGGGGGACACCAAAGATATTGGTATAGGGGAAAGTTTGCAGATGAACTTACTACCTTTTGGAGAGAGTTTAATGAACAAAAGGAATTTATTGACAGAGAGTACAAAGAGAATCCTGCTACAAGAACTATTTATGGGAATATGGTACATGCATCAGATACAGCAACTATTGCTACCAGTATAACTGTAGAGCCAGGAAAAACCGGAAAGATTCCCTTTGTTCTGTCATGGTACTTTCCAAATGTGACAAACACTTGGAGGCCCTTTGAGATACCATCTGAGCCCTTAGCTGAAGGTGAAGTAATGCCAGACCCAGTATGGAAAAACCATTATGCAACAATTTACTCTGACTCAAAAAGTGCAGGTCTTTATGCTATGAGACACTTTAGCAGTCTTTTAAGAAAAACAGAAAGCTTCAAGAATGCTCTTTTCAACTCAACTCTTCCAGCTGAGGTGATTGATGCAGTATCTGCAAATTTATCAACTCTTAAAAGCCCTGCAGTACTGAGATTACCAAATGGAGAGATGTACTTTTTTGAAGGGTGCAACAGCACTACAGGATGTTGTGAGGGTTCATGTACCCATGTTTTAAATTATGCATATGCCTTACCTTTTTTATACCCAAAACTTGAAAGAACCCTAAGAGATAGTGAGTATAAGTATAATCAAAGGAAAAGCGGTGCTATGACCTTTAGGATCAGTGTTCCTCTTGGTTCTCCTAGGTGGGCCTTTAGAGCATGTGTAGATGGTCAGTTTGGTACAGTTATTAAAGTCTATAGAGACTGGAAGATAACAGGAGATACCAAGTGGCTTGAAAGTATGTGGGATAAAGTAAAGCTTTCTTTAGAGTTTGCTTGGTCAGAACATAATCCTGATAAATGGGATTATGACAAAGATGGTGTAATGGAGGGTGCACAACATCATACCTTGGATATGGAACTATTTGGCCCCAATGGATGGTTAAATGCCTACTATCTAGCTGCCCTTAAAGCTTGTTCAGAAATGGCAAAAGCCTTAGGTGATGAGAAAAAAGAAATAGAATACAGAGAACTCTTTGAGAAGGGAAAAAAGTGGACTGATGAAAATCTCTTTAATGGGGATTACTACATCCAAAAGATAGATATTACTGATAGGAATCTACTGGATGGCTATCCCTATTGTTGGACAATGTATGGAGAATCTTATGACAGGAGTTATTGGAACCCTGAAAGTGGACAAATTAAGTATCAACTGGGCACCGGCTGCTATATTGACCAAGTTGCTGCTCAATGGCATGCAAACATGGCGGGGCTGGGTGAAATACTAGATAAGGATAAGGTAGATAAAGCCCTAGATTCAATCTACAAATACAACTTTAAAAAGAGTATGAGAGATTATGCTAATACCCATAGGGTATATGCCCTATATGATGAAGCATGTACAGTTAATTGTGAATGGCCTAAAGGAGATAAGCCTCATGTTCCAGCACCCTATTCTCAAGAGTCCTTTCATGGTATGGAGTATCAAGCAGCATGTCACATGATACAAAATGGGAAAATAGATAAAGGGCTTGAAATGGTTAGAGCTGTTAGAGATAGATATGATGGCTATAAAAGAAATCCCTGGGGAGAGTTTGAAAGTGGCACTAATTATGTTCGTTCTATGGCCAGTTATGCCCTCTTAAATACCTTCTTAGGTCTTGAGTACCATGGAGCAGACAAGATGATTGGTTTTTCCCCAATAACAAAAGACGACCCTTTTAAAGCCATGTGGTCATTACAAGAAGCATATGGGACATTTGAATTTAGAACAATAGAAAATGAAGAAAAGACAATGGTAGTAAATGTTCTTGAGGGTATGCTTAAAATAGATATATTCAAGAGTGAAGAAATTAAGGATAGAAAGGTTATAAGGGTAAGGCTAAGTGAGAATGATTTAGAGTTTACTCATGAGAATGGAAGTATCAAGTTAAAAGAAACTGCAGTACTTAATAACAAAGACAAGTTAACCATATACCTAGGGGGGAAATAAAAGATGGAAAAGATAGAAAACTTGCAAACAAACATTAAAATGAAATTCAAAGAAAAAATCGGATATGGGATAGGGGAGGTTGCTCTTAACTTTTTAGTAGGGGGCATATCAAATTATCTCTTCTTTTTCTATACTGATGTATTTGGTATTGGGGCAGGGGCAGTAGGTATAATATTACTGCTCTCAAGAATATGGGATGCAGTCAATGATCCTCTAATGGGTATGATTGCAGATAGAACAAATAGTAAACATGGTAAATACCGCCCATATATCCTATGGGGTGCTATACCTGTTGCTTTGTTTACTGTGCTTGCATTTATGGCTATTGATGTAAGTTATACATGGAAGATAGTATGGGCAGCGGTTACCTTTAATCTTTGGGGGATGGCCTTTACCTTTATTGCAGTACCATATAATGCACTTATGGCAAACCTAACCACAGATTCTCAAGAGAGAAGCTCCTTAGGTTCAATTAAAAGCATATTTGCAGCTATAGGGGCAATGCTTGTAGTGGTACTTGCAAAGCCTATGACAGAGGCTTTAGGACAAAACCTTCAAGAAGGCTATATCTACACATATTCCATATTTGCAGTGCTAGCAGTAGCTATCTTTCTAGTTTGCTTTTTCAATACTAAAGAAAAGGCAATACCTCAAAAGAAAGAGAAGATTAAATTAAAGATTCAATTTAAAGCAGTATGGTCCAATAGGCCTTTAATTTCTTTAATTCTTTTCTTTATCTTCTTTCAGGTTGCATTTAGTATGTTTCGTTCTGTAGAGATGTACTACTTTAAATATGTCCTTGACAGAAGTGAGCTATATACAATAGCTGTATTAGCGGGAAGTCTTTGTGCAGCTGTCGGTATGGTATTTACTCCAGCAATTGTTAAGCTTATGGATAAGAAGTATGCTGCCTTAAGTGGAGGGGTAGTAGGATGTCTCTTCTTTCTTCTTATGTACTTTATACCTAACAACATTACCATTTCCTTTGTAGGTATTATGGGTAGCTACTTATTTATGTCTGTACCCTTTGCTCTTTTCATTGGCATGTTACCTGACACAGTTGAGTATGGTCAATGGAAAAGTGGAGTTAGAGCAGCCGGACTTATAATATCGGCGTTGACTGCAACTCAAAAAGCAGGTATGGCTATTGCAGCTTGGCTTATAGGGGTGGTGCTAGATAGTGCTGGCTTCATAGCTAATCAAGCTCAACCACAAGTAGTCCTTAACTCTATGCTTGCTCTTAGAACCATCATTCCTGTAGGTCTTGTCATAATTGGTATGCTTCTCTTCCTACCTTATAACCTCAACAGGAACCTTCATAAGAAGATTCTTAGTGAGCTAGAAGAGACTGTAGAGTGAGGTATGTAAGAGAAGAGTGAGAAATAGCAAGAAAAACAAAAAATGACTGAACAAAGAAAAGAAAATATTAGATGAGAAGTAAGAAGAAAAGAAAGTTATAAAAAGAAAAAGATAGAATAGATTATCTCAATAACATTTTACGATTAGATATGGGGGGAAATAGGAATATCCAGGCGAAAGCCTGGTATTTCTATTAAGAAACATTAAAGGCAATATATGTATTATGGAAATTGATTAGCCAACGTTCTAGGCAAAGGGTATTATAAGGTAAGAGGTATATGGATATAAGTAAAATAAGATTAAATCACCAAGAATATGTGGAATCTAGAAGATAAATGATAATATAAACGCAAAATCTGTTTACAATACCATTTTATTGCTTCATAATTAATATAAAGGTGGTAGAAAGATGAAATTATTAAGGATTAAACTAGAAAATATCAATATCTTTACAGAAGGCTTGGAAATGGACTTTACTGCAGCTGATAGAATAATGAATGAAGATTCTGTAACAAAGATAAATGATAAGTTAAGTTGTCAGAATGTTATTGCATTAACTGGTTTAAATGCTTCAGGAAAAACATCAGTCTTAAGACTTGTTGTGAATGTAGTGGACCTATTGGTCAAAAGCACAAGCTTGAACCTGAATACTCAATTTAAATCATATCCTGTCTTAAGAGAGGGAAGTATTATCCAAGTTGATTTTATTACTGATAAGAAACTATATAGACTGGAATCTTATATAGGGACAAATAATAGGAATAGGATGGACAATAATGAGCAATGCTTTTTCTTTTCAGAGGAAATAATTTATTCAAAAAAGCTATCTTCATTAAAGAAAAAATCTGATGTATTTGAGTATAAACAAGACAATGTACTGATAAAAAGAAGTGAGTTAGAAAAGAGAAATGAACTTTCTCTTTTAGCAAATGACATAAGCATCATTGCTTATGTCACAAAGAATAAGTCTATTTTTCTTGAAGATATGATTGATCCCATACTTAACCAAATACCTGAGAGTATTGGATATATAGATGACAGTATCTTAAATCTATTTGATAATAATATTTTAGAAACTTATATAAAAGATGGAGACTTAAATATAGAAGGAGCAGAAGAAGAGGCTAATGAGGATTCTGTATTAATAAGAGGGGATAATCTTACTTCAATTCTTTCTTCAGGAACAATAAAGGGCATACAGCTGTTTAATAAGTTCATAAACACTCTTAAATATGGAGGATATCTTGTAATCGATGAGATTGAACAGCATATGAATAAAAAGCTTGTCTATTTTATACTTCAACTATTTTTAGATAAGGATATAAATAAAAATGGAGCCTGTTTAATCTTTACCACCCATTATCCTGAAATACTAGATATGCTTGATAGAAAGGACAATATATATCTTTTGACTAAGAAGAAAGGTGTTTGCCAAATACTTCGTTATTCAGACTTTGTATCAAGAAATGATATTAAAAAAAGTGATGTCGTTTTATCAAATTATATTAATGGTACTGCTCCTCGTTATGAGGATGTCTTAAGAGTTAGAAATTATTTAAGTAAACAATTAGAAAGAAGTAAATAAAACAAATTGTTAGTGTTGTTAGTGTTATTCTAAAAAGAAAAAACAATATTTAAACTAAGGAATTATCAGGATAGAGTATTAATAGCAGTTAAACAGCTCTTGATTTGCCAGGACTCACACCTCGGTATTTCTTGTATTCTTTGCAAAAATGGGCACAAGATGAAAAACCTGTAAGAAATGCAATGTTGGCACATGTTTCATTTGTGTATTTTAAAAGCCTTTCTGCCTCAGCCATTCGAAAGGCTTTTAAATACTCAGTGAATGTTTTACCTGTTTCAATAACGAACTGACGTGACAAGTATTCAGGGGATATACCAAGATCTAAAGCCATGTCTTTCAGTTTTAGGGGTTGAGAGAGATTGTTTGTGATAATAGCTATACAATGGGATACATATCTTCCACATTTTACTGCTTTGCTTTTTCTCATTTTAGAAGAGAAGGTACAAATGGCATTAAACAAATGCTTGTCCATTTGTTTAATGTCATTGGCCTTATCCAGAAACGATAAATACAAATCATTTATTACAAATGCCTCTATAACATCCATACCTGCTTCTATAGCTGTTTTTGTAAGCATAGATAAAAAGGTAAAGGATAATATCTTTCTTGTATGTACTGGGTCTGAGCTTATAACATCAGGAATATTATATTCAAATACATGATGCATATAGTCTACAAGAATCTTGTCTGGACCAGAGAACATTGCATCTGCTAAGTACTGCTTTATAGCCTCATAATCATATGCAGGTAACTGTGCAGCTCTTCTTTGTGCAATGGCTTTTTCAACTGTTGAGAAGAAGAAGGGAAGTTCAGAAGATTCATGAGAATAATCAGCAAAAACAATATCACATAGCTTAATAATAGCATCTAGCCTTTGTTCGGTTATGGTAATAAGGGAGGTATTATCAGTACCAGTTAAGTTAGAAGAAGACAAGACAAAGGGACCTATAACTAGACGCATATCAGAAAGGTTATATACAAGAAAGGTATTTCCATCAATAATGTCACAACCAAATCTTTTATCACTTATACAAGAGACTTCTTCTATATTTATAGATAAGCCTATAAATTCCTTTAATAGTTCAATACGGTTACTCAAGTCTGACATGAGGTACTCCTATGGGGATTATATCAAAATGTATAGGTTTACATGCAACTTCTATATTAGTTTTTTTATTGTTTTAAAAAACTGATGGATTGCTTAGTTTATATTTAAGATGCATATAATCTGGGACAACATTTATATTAACTAAAAAAATCTGCTAGCAGAGAAATTTGAATTCTGATACAGAGTCCTATCAATATCTCACCAATACCTATTTTCAAGATATTCTAAAAGGCCATTATACTTTTCATAAGGTAGCTCTGACAGAAATTCTTTAGGTGTAACTGTTATATATTTATCTTGATCTCCTATGCATAAGTGCCATGTATTTTTCATGTTCTTCCCACTACACTTATATGTCCTATTTAATAGTTGCTTGTTTTCTTCTGGAATAACGTGTATGTGAAAATACTCATCTGCCTTTATGGTTTCATCATTTTTATGTGCAATCATCTGTTCAGCCCATAAAGTCTGTCTCATTAACTGATAAAAGGGTTCAAAATACAAAAAACTATGGTTTGCATCTTTTAATTGAGCTGAATGATTTATCAAGCATGTGTATCTTTTTTTACGAGTGTCTCCACTACTGCCTTCTGATTTATCAGTATTATAATAAACTTCAGTGAATTTCCATTCTATTGGGAAGATTATTTTTTTACTATCTTCCAAAATTCCATAAACCAAGGCATCAATGGATGTGCAATAACTACCTCTTTTAGATGAGTTCTCTTTAAGATAATCTTTATCACTTACAGCTTCAAACTGAATGTATGCAGGATTATATGTGTCCGAGTCTATTTGCAAGACTTCTTTGAGGTCTGGTTTGAAGTGCTTCATAATCTTAAGAACTACATCTTTATCATTTCTTATTGGAAATAAGTGGTTTATACATGCAATCTGCGATGAAAGGGGATGATTTGTAACCCCACCATTCCACCATGTAATATTGTTTTTTTCAAAATACTGTTTTACACAATCTAGAATTGGAGCATATAGATTGTTATCAGCCTTTTGTAAGACAAAAGGATATGTAGTTTTTCTAAATGTGCCATTGCCCCTATCACCATAGAAGATATTACTGCTTTTAATTAGATTCTGAACGTGTGCTCTTTGCGCTTCTTTATAATTCATGACTAGTTACCTCTCAATCTATTTACTATTTGAAATTCTTAGTACTTGTCCTTACAGTGCACCAAATGATTCAAATTGGAAAGACCCATGTGTTTTGCAATATTCTAATTAATATACTTAAAGTCTATTGGTCCCTTATTGAAAAATAACTCAATATTTATTAAAGGGAAGTAAGCTTTAAGATATCAAAAGCATTTTCCATAATCTCTATTTTTTCTCTGTAATTACTCATATCATAATTGATACTGCCTACTGTCATAAATTTTCCTTTTCTATATGTTTGCTTTTGAAAACCCTCTACTGTTTTGGAGAAGAAAGAATATAGCTTCCAACGCATATCAGTTGTAAGGTTCTTATCTTCAGATTTTTCTGCACTAAGCTTCACAGCTATTCGATTATCTTCTATCTGTAGGTAAAGGTTATCTACATATTCCTTAGTAAGGCCTATTCTATTGAGTTCATCTCGTGAAAAGTAATACCACCATAGACCCCAAAATCCTCCAGCTGGATTATTGACATAATTCCAGCCATATTCTTTTGAAGTATCAATGATCTTTTTATTTACTAAATGAGTAAAAAAGCCTCTGTAAGCATGGCTGGTTAGCTTTCTCCAGTCTCCAATAGGGAGATGCTCAAAACTTGCAACATCCTTTTCAATATGCTCCAAGTAATACTTATAATCATTATATATTTGATTCTTGCTTTTATATTTATTGAATAATCTTAATAAATCTTTACGGGTGATGTTTACGACGTTTGCTTCTGGGAAAGCTTGTTCTACTATTTTAAAGAAAACACAATGAATATTCTCCTCATTTATTCCTTCGTCTTTTAATGCTTTCTTGTAGCGTTTTAGCTGGTCTTTTTTCTGTCCGGTAAAGGTTTTGTCTTCTATAATAATATAGGTGTTATTATTTACTATTACAAGAATATCAATTCTTTTGTACTGACGTTTTATGTCTGTTACTTTTAGGCCATTGTAATTATCTGTTTTAAGCATTTGGCCAAGCAGTTCTTTTGCACAGGTTGCTAATGCAGTATCATTATTTTCATACTCTGGAAAAGCAAAAGAAAAAAGATAGCAAATAAATGCATCTTGAGATAGTTCACTAGTTGCATAAGAAAATAAGTTGTTTTTCATGTAACAAGACCTCCTATTTATTTAGGTACGAGTTATTTTTAACACATTGCCAATATTATTATTTTTGTTATACCTTCATCTTAGCATAAAACAACATAAACTTAAAAGGAATACATATTGAATGACCTAATTTTTTTTCTAGCATATTTACCTTAATAAAAACGCTTAAGTTGTTAATTAGGTTCTAGAGTCATATAATAAACCTATAATTACAATTGAAGAGGTGGAAAAATGCTTTATACACCAAGCGGTCATTCTTACAAGCTTGTATATATTGACACAAATATTATTAATGGGATTTCAAAAAACACACAGGCTACAGCAAGAAACTTTTTAATGAAATATGCAATTAGTGGAGAATTTATTTTTGTAACATCCCTTTTTAATATATATGAATTGTCAAGAGCAAAGGGAGAGAGTCGAGAATCTGTAATAAAAACATTTGATGTTATTCCATTGTTGATTAGTTACACATATCCGCAGCTTATAGAATTTGAAAAAATTTCTTCGGAGTTTGATAAAGAAATGATTATTGCAGCAACAGGAATAAAAGAAATACTAAAAATCCAAATCAGCACATTGTTGATGGCAATGGAGACTGATCCTAACTTGCTAAAAGCAAAGAAGCAAATGTATGCTAACTTTGAAGAAGAAATAAATCTGTGGAAGTATACTGGGTATGACCGAAAATGGATTCAAAACTTTGATAAAAATTTATTAAGATCAATGAATGAAAGCTTTAGACTAGCAGAAAACTATTTTCCTATTACTGAATTGGGTAGGTATAAGAGTTTAGAGATGTTTGCTTTCATAAAAAACATGTTTATATCCAATAAACCAAAGGACATTGGGAAAAATTCAATAATTGATGCATATAATGCATCTTTTCTACCATATGTTAAAGTCTATGTAACTGAAAGCACTGTTGGTGCATGGATTGAGAAAGAAGCAAAAAAGAGATTTAGTTATTTAAGCGATATAGATGTTATTAAACTGTCGGACTTGTTTGATTAGATTTTTATTTGTAAAAACAAAAAAGTTAGTTTTATTTTCTTTTAACTATTATAGAAATAAAAATTGAAAAGATTAACACCTTAAAAGACTGAGTTATTGTTAAAAAGATTGTGAAATACAGAAAGAAACTAAATATTTCTTGTTAAAAGGAGGATGTTTTGATGCGCCAGGTTGATAAAGAAATTTTTACTGCTGATAAAGCAATATGCAGACATATTGGCAATGCGAAAAAGGTTGGTAGACCAATAGCCTCTCAGGATGCTCTTAAAAATTTAAGAGATCTTGTTGATAACATAGCTCTTAAAATTTATGACGAGAGGGAAGATTTGGAATATAGTTGGGTAAACATGAAGAAAGGCATAAAGTATATAAATAGATATTCAGAGTGGCTGGATATTTCTAGGTTTCATAAGTTACTTCAACAATCAGTCTCACATACTACACCTAATGAAGAAAACTCAGAGCGGTTAATGCTAAAATATTATCCATATTTAAAAGAGATAAAAAAGATGATGTATGACAAATTTTCTTTTGATGTTTTAGCTAATTTGGATGAGTTCCCTTTAGACACAGATAATGCTATGCAAGAGTTTTATGACAAAATTGCTGGAAAGATAGAAACAGTCAAATACGAGCCTAATCCTATTCATAATAAATACTACATTAAGAAAATAAAGACATTCTATTCTAAAAGAAAAATATATTATGAGGTTACATTTACTCTTGCTAGTGATCATGCAAGTAAGTTTGACAGAATAATTGCTTTTACTGATAAGAAAATCACTGATTTTTATGCTGTGAAAATTTCTTTTATCAAAAGTAGTATTGATATGCTTGGTAGAACAATGCCTATTCTTATAATAAATGAATGGGAAGTATCTATACGAAACTGCGAATTCTATAATTTTACTAAGCTTGTAAGAGGAAGAATGATTACAACAACAAATACAGAACAAATAGGCATTTCGAGATTTTTAACTGAAGAAGGTATTAATTTAAGTGAACTAGTTGAATTTTCTGATAAGGATTATAATCGCATTAGAAACGAGGCAACACATAAAACAAGAAATATAGTCTTTTTTGAAGATCTGGATCTTTGTCGCAAGTTGATATTGAAAAATGCACCTGGAAGCACTCTTCTACGTTACTTACTATTAAATTTGAATAATAGAATAATAAAAGCACAATATGAAGGGAGTCCGAACTTAAAGCTATCAGGTCTTTTTGTTAATAAGCGCTCTATTCCATTCAACAACATACCATATAATTTCAATCCCCGTGAAACCAAAGTAAGAATTCGTGATGTGTTTGCTTGTATTTCACCAGAAGGACGTGAACACGAATTTCTTGCTAGATATGTTAAAGATAATACTGAAATTGAGGGGACTCTTTTTACACCAGTTTCTGATGTTAAGAAGCGGTTTGGGGATAATATTAATTTTCTGATAAAGAAATATTGGAAAGTATTATATGAGGGCCACCGTGATGACTGTGAACTAATAATAGAAAATGACCATATCTTTATTAGTGGTTATAAGAGAGATGTTGAATCTATCATAAGGAACCTGAAAAGACTTACTGGAGAAGGAATTCAGAATTATTCAGCGGCTGTTAAGGCGTGGCTTGATGGGCCTAATCATGGTGTTGATTGTGATCAAAAAAAGAAAGCACTTACTCAGATGTTTGAAAAATCTAGGGTGGCCTTAATATATGGGTCTGCAGGTACAGGAAAATCTACACTAATAAATCATATAGCCCAGTTTTTCAATGAAAAAGAAAAACTGTTTCTAGCACACACTAACCCTGCAGTAGATAACTTAAAACGACGTGTTAAAGCATCAAACTGTACTTTTTCAACTATAGAAAAGTTATTAAAATCAAATAGAAGAACTGAGAACTATGACATAATATTCATTGATGAATGTAGCACAGTCAATAATAAGAACATGAGTATACTTTTAAATCTTTTTTCTCTATTTACTGAGTCAAATAAGTATAAATTGCTAGTTTTAGTTGGAGACACATACCAAATAGAGTCAATAGAGTTTGGAAATTGGTTTGATATAGCTAGAGAATTTCTACCAACAAGCTCAATCTGTGAGTTAACAATACCCTATAGAAGTGAAGATAAAGGACTCTTGGAACTATGGAAAAGAGTAAGGAATATGGATAATGATATTCTTGAATGTTTAACGCGCTATAGATATACGTCAAACTTAGATGACTCAATTTTTTCAAAAACAGATGAAGATGAAATAATTCTATGTCTTAATTATGATGGGCTGTATGGCATTAATAATATTAATAGATTTTTGCAAGAATCTAATCCTAATCCCGCAATCTCATGGGGAATCCAACAATTCAAAGTTGATGATCGGATTTTATTCAATGATTTAGATCGTTTTGCACCGTTAATATATAACAATATGAAAGGAATAATTAGAGGTATTGAAGTAAAACACAGTAATGCTGGGATAGAAGAGTATATCCAGTTTGATATAGAGCTAGATACAGTGTTAATGGGAATGGATGTCAAAGGATATGATTTCCAGTTACTTGAGAACAAGCTAAATGACAACTCTTTAATTCGTTTTAGAGTGTATAAAGGTAGAAATCCTGATGAAGATGATACAAGACCACGCTCTTCACGTGATGACATTATCCCTTTTCAAATTGCATATGCTATTTCTATGCATAAATCACAAGGCTTAGAGTATGAATCAGTAAAAATTATTATTAATAACGAGGTTGATGAACTAATAACCCATAATATCTTTTATACAGCAATAACTCGCACTCGGAAAAAATTGAAGATTTATTGGACACCAGAGGTAGAGAAAAAAATACTTGAGAACATAAAGCCAAGAAAAAGTGGAAAAGATGTTGCCCTATTAAAGAATAGTCTATCTAAGACCGAGCATGCTTAATAAACAGATGGTTCTATGGCACAGATATGTAAAGGTATAAAAAATAATAAAATCCATAGTAGTAACTTTTTTTCTATCTATTATGGAAAAAGTGATAAAGAAAATAATGATGATGCCAATAGATACACTAGCATGGATTAAAGAGTAATAGAAGGCAGTCACTAATTGATTATCAATGTAAGTAGACAAAAAAATCCTCCCCCATATAAGGAGAGGATTAGTGTTAATTAGGATATTGTACTATTTATTATTTACTTTACCTTCACCAATGAGTACCCAGCAAAGGTCTTCTTGGGTATGGTAAAGGTAATGGTACCATTATCTACTTTATGGTCTACCCTCAAGGCTCTAGATCTTTCAGGAGAGTATAACATTACACTTTTAACAGGTATATCTAGTTTAATTCTAACATCTATATCATGCTTTATTGGTTTAGCATCTTCTAAGTAGTAGGGGATTGGATCATAATGATTAGATTTACCTTCTTTACTTATTGTATCTTCTATATTAACTAAGTGTAGGGCATAGTGTCCTCTCATTTTATACAGTGTTGCATGTATATCTTGAGTAGATTTTGTTTCTAACACTGTCTTGTTATCTATAGCTTCTAATAGAGCTTTACCACCAGTTTGTCTTAGCTTGTCTACTGAGTATTCAGGTACATCCTTGTATCTTTTATCTAGGTCTTTATCAAACCTATTTATATTCACTGTCCAATGGAAATTAGGATGACATTGGTCATCTGTTAATACTGTTACTTTGCCTAAACCTAAGCTTTCATTTTTATTACCTAGAGTTATTCTCTTTCTTAGTGAGCCATCTGGTTTGTATTTAGCAAAGTCACCTATAGTTATTAGATGCCCTCCTTCTTTAACAAATCTTCTTAGTTTTGTTAATACCTTATCATCTAGCATTACTGTATGAGGACATACTATTACTTTGTGTTTAGCAAACTCTCTGTAGTTCTCATATTCAAATACCATATCAGTAGCTATACCACTTAAGTATGATGCTTGTAGCCATTTAATGAAGTTGCTTTGATGGGTCTCACAACCTACAGAGTAGTCTCTAGTATCTTGAGATAGCATAAAGGCTAGATCTGTTACTTTATTGGGGGCTGTATATGAAGATATATGTTTTATCTCAAAGTCTCTTAACCATTTTTCATTAAAGTTAGCTTCTGTTCCTTCTCCACCACAGTTGGTATAAAGTTGTCCCCAAGTCTTTGCTAAAGCCCAAGAGAAGTAAAGGGCATCTCTTCTAACAGGGTAGAACATGGACATAGAAGGTACCTTATTACTCCTTGCCATATTAAATCTATGTATTGCTTCTACTGCAAAGCTTAAGTATGACTCTTTTATAACATTGGCTGTACAGTTTTCTTGGAATACACAGTCCCATACATCAGCACATCTTTCAAATGGATAGGCTGTCTTATTGGTTGTCAATATTTCAGATATGTAGTTAGGTCTAAATTGTTCTAGCCCTATACTTTCATAATGAGCTTTAACCCTATACACAAAGGCTAGGGTAGACTCATCTTTAAAACGCTTCCAGGCTACAAATACTGGATTAGTGAAATCCCAATAAAAGTCTTCCCAATCTTTTGGTTGTGGTAGTTCATATCCATATTCTTTTCTAAACTTCTCTCTACAATACTCACAAGTACAGGCATTAAAGGCTTTCCAGCCCATTCCATCATTTCCAAAGAACTGGACATCATCTGTCATTATGCCATCTATGCCAATGGCATAGAGGCTTTCCAAATATTTAAAATATGCTTTTTCATATTTAGGATTATTAAAGCACATTCCATATCCTCTGTATGTTGTTATACCCCATTTACCAGATCTCCCAGATATTTGTCTAAACTCAGATATATTTACTCCATCTACTTCAAAATCATTTAAGGCATCTTCTAATAGTCCAGGCCAATCTTCTACCTTTGATTCTCTTCCTTCCATTATGTTATGCATATACTGTAGGTCTTCTTCTGTTTTAGGATTAAAGGTTAAATGACTACTATGATGTTCTACATATATGATTCCATACTTATGACAAGCCTTAACTATTCTTCCAATACATTCATTAATCTTGTCCCAGTGTCTATAGAAGCTCCATCTAAAGTGAGTTGATGAGAATCCTATTAATATATTTATTCCTTGGTCATGAAATCCCTTTACTAATTTATCTATATCTTCTTCTGTTGAATCCCATACTTCCTTGGTGTTATACCATATCCAACCATATCTGCTTTGCCAGGGCTTCTTCCTTATATCTATACTCATTGCGTCCTCCCAATATTTAATACATTTGAACAAGGTAAGTATAGCATAAAGAGACGATAGTAGTTAGAAGTAATATATGGAACAAAATAAACAAAGTAGATGCTAATAGCGAGATGAGTTTTTATACAAATAAACTTTAAAAACTTTTTCATATCCCAAACGTCTAATATAGAGTTTAAGCAAAATGTACATGTTTAGGCAATTGCTTGAATAGATAGTAGTGGTGATATATAATTTTTTTAATTGTTCAAAGGGAAAGGCTTAGTCTATATTCGAATTTAACCTAAAAACAATTAAAATGATTTAATGTCATGGAGAATATATGCGTAGTAAAAAAGCAATCTTGAATACAGTAGCCTCTCTTATGCTTGAAGTTTTTGCAATATTTAATGGATTAATAGTGCCAAGGTTAATATTATCTACTTTTGGGTCGAGCTATAATGGTATTATATCATCAATAACGCAGTTCTTAGGCTATGCTTCACTACTTACCGCTGGTGTTGGTGGAGTAACAAGAGCAGCTCTATACAAACCATTAGCTGAGAATAATAAAAGGGTTATCAGTGCAATAGTAAAAGCTACTGAAAAATTTTTAAGGAAAGTCTCATTTATTTTTATAGGTGCTCTGGTTATTTTTGCTTCATTTTATCCGTTTATCAAATCTGTTACTCAAGATGAAAATCAGTTTAGTTGGTTTTTTACTTTCACTTTGGTTATGATTATTGGTATTAGTACTTTCTTTCAATATTTTTTTGGTTTAACATATTCAACGGTATTGAGTGCTGATCAAAAACAATATATTGATTCATTTATAAGAATAGTCACTACTGTTATAAATACAATACTTGCTGTCATATTGATTAAAGTAGGTGCAGGTATTCATCTTATAAGGCTTGGAAGCTCACTAATATATTTGCTCAATCCACTTGCGATACATTTTTATGTTAAGCGCAAATATGGAATTATAAAAGATAGTGAGCCGGATAACAGTGCAATAAAGCAGAAGTGGGATGCATTTGGTCACCAAATAGCGCATTTTGTTCATGCTAATACAGATTTAGTAATATTATCTTTCTTTTCTACACTTAAAGAAATTTCAGTATATACTGTATATAACTTCGTTAATATAGGAGTTAGAACTGCTGTTACTTCAACATTTAAAGGTATCGACAGCGCTTTTGGAAACATGATAGCAAAAAATGAAAAAGAGCTTCTTATAAAGAATTTCTCTATGTTTGAATTTCTTATGCACTCTATTTCGATTGTACTTTTTGTGTGTATGGCTATTCTTATAACCCCTTTTGTGCTGGTATACACTAAAGGCATTACTGATATAAATTACAACAGGTTAATATTTGGATATCTGTTTGCTTTGACAGGATTTTTATATTGTGTACGAATTCCTTGCCAAACGATTGCTGAAGCAGCAGGACACTTTAAACAGACAAGAAATGGGGCATTACTAGAAGCTATTTTAAATATATCAATTTCGCTAGTATTGATTAAGCCATTAGGTATTAACGGTATTATGATTGGAACAATGGTAGCAATGTTTTTTAGAACGATACAGTATACTTGGTATGTGTATAGGAATATTATAAACCAGAGTCTTTTACCAGTTTTATACAGATATTTAGCAACAGTCCTTAATATTGTGGTTATTATAGGAATTGTATACTTTATAAACTTACCTACACCCAAAAATTATCTTACATGGACAACCAATGGTGTTATTGTATTTTTGATATCTTTTGTTGTTACATTCATATTCAGCTTAGTGTTTGCAAGAAAAGACCTTATAAATTTCATTGAAATTCTGAAAAACTTATTGAGGCAATATCATAATATTATTCCAAGGATAAAAAATAAAAATCCACGATGAACCTAAAAGCGTATTCGGTAGTTAATTATATTAGTATTAATATTTTTTTGTTATATTCTTCATATCTAAATATATAAAATTGTATTTTGGAGTTAATGTAAAGTTAAATTGGTTTTGTGATATATTAAGTGTATTTTAGGACCAAGGTCAATTAATGATAAATGAAAACGAACATCATAGAATCAGTTAAGGTGAAAGATGGAAGAACAATATTGTATTGCAACATAACTATTAAGATTTTGAGTTTCCGTAAAATTCAACTTACAAGCTAAACTCTTAAACTGTTATTCGA
>CAZLVL010000024.1:0-23495 GCA_964563155.1 uncultured Clostridiaceae bacterium
TTATTTTACCTTAGCTTGGAGGGTATTCATACACAAACTATTTCACAGTCTCTTACTTATTCTCTTAGAGAAGTTCTAAACTTCTTAAAAGATATCAAAAAAAGGACTATATATCACATATAAGTCCTTTTTCTTTGCTTCTAACTATTTGTTTTTCCTAGCTAAATGTTTTAGATCTATTATTTAGTTTTTAACTACTAACCCTCTACTATAACAGTCCCATCTTCATTAATACTAATGGTCATATGGTCCTTAACATAGTTTAAGAAGTCTTCACCTAAGTTATCTATGGTTACAATCTTGTTAGGTGTCCATACATCAGCTAATATAACTCCTGCTGCAGCAATAGAGTCTATGCTTTCACTAAACAACATGGCTGATGGAGCTAGTCCCATAGCAGCTGCACTTTGTAAAACCATACCTCCTGTTGTTGAACCAATGGTCCTTGGAAGACAGAGAACTTTTCCTGTTATTTCCTTTTTGAAGGTATCTGGATTGTTTTGGTCACTGCCTTGGACAATCTTTTTCTTTGCTAGAATACTTTTTTGGAAGGTTGCTAAGGTGTTAACACCCTCTTTAGAAACAAGAGCCTCTCCTTTCATCTTTCCAGCAACAACATTTCTACCCTTAAACTCTCTTTTAGTCATTTACCTTCCCCCTTACCATAATTCTTGCAATTTCTTCATCTGTAAAGTACCTAGCTGTGGTATAGGTTCTTAGTTTATTTGAATTTGTTATAACTGCTCTTTTGCTACTTATGGGATTATTCATATACATCAAAGGACATATGGAAGAAATATTCACACCAAAGCTTTTTAACTTGCTATAGTATTGGTCATTACTTTTAAACCGCTCTACCACATCAGGTGCAGCTGTAAAGACGGTATCTATGGAAATTTTCTTTTTATCCTCTTTCTTTAGAAGAGCTTCAAGCCTGTCAGTCCAGTCTAACAATTGCTGATAAGATAGATGCGGACAACCAACAAAGCATTTTGAGGGCTTTTTATCCAACTTGCTCCACATTATGGGATAGTTTTCTTTTACCCTTTCTATTTCTTGGTCATCTATTACATATACTTTGGCCTTATCTTTAATTAAAGATTCTTTTTCTTCAAGAGCTTCTGGAGTTAAATTATCCACATGATAAAGGCCAACAGCTCCATTTGATGCTGTAGCTGCTCCCATATCTTTTAGATAGTCCTTAGTTTTTTTATCAAGCTTATCTCCTAAAAACTTGTCTAAACCTTTAATATATGGAACATCACTCATAACTTTCATACCTATAGCACTTCCTAAGACTTGTGCTTCTGGCTTTTTACTGGTCTTTACTTCTACAACCCAAGAGGCTTTTCTACCTTGGTCTGTTAACAAATCAAATTCTGGTACAATCCCTAAAATAGCTCCAAACATCTCCATTAGAGCTGAATTTCTATTGCATCGAGCTCCTATAACTGAGTTGGCATAAACAACTGCAGATGACTCTGCCCAGGACAAGATATCTCCTTTTTTAGGAATATTTCCCACCTCTTCCATATAGCAGGTGCAAGAAAAAGCTTTGTCATCTTTAAGACCAACCTTTTTAAGTTGCTCTTCATAATCTTCTTGCTTTCCATACATTATTCCAAAAACTATCTTTTCTAGAAGATTACATTTTACATTTTCATAGTCTATGGGTCTTGGATCTACTGTAAACTTTTCTTTTGTTTCAATGCCAGATTGATTAATCTCATCCATTATGTCAAAGACCGCTGTCATTAAAGATATACCAAAACTTGTAACAAAGTGGGCTGGAGCATTTATCTTTACCATACGGCTTGCATTAAAAACATCACCATACATGACCAAAGACTTCATAATCTTTGCCATAACCTCACCTTGAGAGCCATTTAATATGTCTATTTCTTCTTTTGTAAGTTGCATTCTGTAATTCATGTCCTTCTCCTTTAGATGGATAATCCCACTGCATAACCAGCCTTGGTGGCTTCGAAAACCTTACCTCCTTTAAAAGAATCACCTATATTAAAGACTTGTGCTTCTTTTAATTCTTTTTGTATTTCATAGAAAAGGTCATCGTTACTGACTCCACCTACAGCCATTACAACCATTTCAGCATCAATAAATTGCTCTTCTTCTTCAACCTTAATTTTCTTAGCTAAAGGATTTATTATATTCTCTGGCAAAATGGGGCTCCATGTAATATAGGGATTGGGAACAGTTTTAGATACATTTTTCAAAACCTTAACCCCTCCCAACTCATAACTCATAAGCTTGGTACAGTTCATAATATTAACTCCAGCTTCTTTTAAGTAGTGGATTAAGTATGTCCTGTTTGCTGTACAAGTATGGTTCATAATATAGGGGGTCATTTCAACAATGGTAACCTCCTTATTATGCTCCTTGCTTAAGAAAAATGCAGCTTCACAACCTACAACCCCTCCTCCTATTACCACAACCTTTTTAATGTCTTTGGCTAGATTAGGATTTTCTAAAATTTCTGCTGCTTGTACCCTCTTTACTTTTTCATGTCCTGGCAACTTTAAATCAATATCCTTTGTTCCACATGCATAAATAACAGTGTCAAATTTTTCTTTCTTAAGTTTTGCTGTTTCTGCCCTTGTATTTAACAGTACCTTGAAATCAAAGTTCTTCTCGGTTCTTTCCACAAGCCCTTTAAGATACTCATGATAGTTTTTAATATCAAATTTAATTTTAGGTTGCCCCCCTGCATTTAGACGACCTCCAATTACACTATCTTGTTCAAAGACTGTTACACTGTGACCTCTTTTTGCAGCAGTAACCCCTGCCATAATTCCACCAGGGCCAGAGCCAATAACTGCAACCTTCTTTTTAATCACAGCTGGTGCTGGATTTTTAGGATAGATATGCTCAAAAGCAGTTCTAGGATTAACTGCACATTGAGGATGTCCACCTTCTACAAACTCATTAATGCAGCCTTCTTGACAACCTATACAAGGAATAATTTCTTTTACCCTTCCTGTTCTAGTTTTGTTTACCCAATCAGGATCAGCTAACAAAGGCCTTCCTAGCATTACCATATCTGCTTTTTCATCCATTAGCACCTTTTCAGCTACATCTGGATAACCTAATTTACCTACTGCTACTACAGGTACTTTTATGCCAGCATTAGATAATATATTGTTTTTCTCAAAGTAGTCTTTAACAATTTTTGAAACTGGGGCAAAGCAAGCTGGAGGCATTCCTTCTGGAGGATGTGGTAACCACCAGTTGTCATAACAGCCTAAATCAACGTCAAATATATCTACTCCCTTAGCTACCAGGTTTTTCATATAATCCAAGGTCATATCCACAGTCCTGCCATTTTTGAATTTTTTAAGGGCTGGAATATTCATGGTATCACCATATGTTTCATTTAAGGCTAAAGAAAGATCAATTCTGTACATAATAGGGTAAGCATCTCCGGTTCTTTTTCTAATCTCTTCTATCATGTCCAAACCAAATTTTTGCCAATCAGAATACCTTCCTAGTTTTCTTCTATTGAAGGCAGGATTGGTCATTTGTTCTAATAAATAGCCTTCATGTCCATGGAGATAAACTCCATCAAGACCAAAAGCTTTAGCATCAGCAGCTGCTTGACCAATATTTTTTATAATCTTTTTACAAGCTGAATCTGTCAAAGGCATACAAGGAATTTGGTGCATATACCAGTTTGGATTAACCGAAGCGGAAACTGGAAACTTAAACTGGTTGGTAAGGCATTGTGGATTTCCCACTCTACCTAAGCCTGGTGTCAATTGCACAAAAATCCTAGCCCCATAAGAGTGAACAGAGTGTGCTAAATTTCTCCAACCCATATAGACGGTTCTAGATCTGTCTATTCTAGGAAAGTAGGTAAGTTTGTCTAGTTCAATTAAGGAATGGTCAATTCCATAACTAACAGGAATTAAGCCGGTGGTCAAAAGCCCTACCCCACCTTTTGCTCTTTCTGTGAAGTAAGCAATCATTTTTTCATTAGGTCGTCCCGTCTCTTCAGCCATGTTTATATTGCCCATAGGAGCCATTACAAGCCTATTTTTAAGGGTCAGTTTGTTGATTTTTATGGGAGAAAACATAAGTGGGTAGGGTGCATATTTATCACTCATATCTGCTCTTGAAAAATCTTTTTCCTCATTAAACCAGTCTCCATAACTATCCACTAGTTTTTGGATACTTTCATCTTTTCTCATATTCTTCCTCCTAAAGTTTATTTAATTTTCTTGCTCTGTATCTTCAGCATACGAAGGTATTACCCTTTGTAATAATTCCTTGATTTTTGAAGTATCATCTTCAGATAGATTTCTAAACTCTTCTAAGGTTTGATAAAAAACTTTTTCATCAAAATCTACACAACGACCTATAAATATTAGGTTGTTAGGTGTTTTTTCTATTCCTTCTTCATCCATTAAAAGCTCTTCATAAAGTTTTTCTCCAGGCCTTAGTCCTGTTATTTCTATTTTTATTTCCTCATGTGGAACTTTGCCAGAAAGTTTTATCATATTAATGGCCATATCATATATTTTTACTGGCTCTCCCATGTCTAAAACAAATATTTCGCCCCCTGTGGCATAAAAGCCAGCTTGTAAGACTAAAGAAACAGCCTCTGGTATTGTCATAAAATACCTAGTAATTTCTTTATCCGTTACAGTTACTGGTCCACCTTCTTTTATTTGTTTTCTAAAAATTGGGATTACTGAGCCATTTGAATCTAATACATTTCCAAAGCGAACAGCCACAAACTCTGTAGAAGATTTCTTGTCAAAAGACTGGATTATCATTTCGCATATTCTTTTACTGGCTCCCATAACACTGGTTGGCTTTACAGCCTTATCAGTAGAAATCATTATAAATTTCTTTGTATTGTATTTGTCTGCCACCTCTACCAAATTTAAGGTACCAAAGACATTGTTTTTAATTGCTTCAAAAGGACTTAACTCCATTAAAGGAACGTGCTTATGGGCAGCAGCATGAAAAACATAATCAGGGCTATATGTTTTAAAAAGAAAATCTAATCTCTTTTTTTCCCGAATATCGGTAACCATTGTCTTAACTAGAATTTCTGGATGCCTTTTTTCTATTTCTAATTGCATTTCATACATGTCATTTTCATTTATATCTAAAAGAAGCAAACAATTAGGTTTATGTTTTGCAACTTGCCTACATAACTCGGTTCCAATTGAACCACTTGCCCCTGTTATTAAAATTCTCTTGTTTTTCACATAAGACATTACTTCTTGTACATTTATATCCACTGTGGCTCTTCCTAAAAGATCTTCAATCTCTACATCCTTTAAGTCTGAAAACCTAACCTGGTCTGTAATAATCTGATACATGCCTGGTATAGTTTTTAAGAGGCATCTAGTTTCTTTGCAAATATTGTAAATCTCTTTTTTCTCTTGTCCACTAGCAGAAGGTATGGCTATAACTATTTCATCTATCTTGTATTTTTCTGCAGAAGAAATTATTTGGTCCCTACCTCCAACTATTTTAATTCCAGAAATATATAATCCATGTAATTCTCTTTTATCATCTATAATGCAAACAACCTTAGAATTTAAGGAAAGATTTCCCTTAATTTCTCTAATAATCATATTGCCAGCATCTCCGGCTCCAATAATCATTATCTTCTTAATACCTTTTTCAAAGATGGTTTCATTTAATAAATATCTTAAAAACCTATAACTAAAACGAATACCAAAAACTAAAGTGACTAAAACTAGCCATGAATACATTATTACGCTTCTAGGTTGCTGCAAATTCATCCAAGAAGTTAGGATTACTTTTATAACAGTAGATAAAGAACAGGCTAAAACAATATTAAAAAGCTCTTTAATAGATGCATATTTCCAAAGACCTTTATACAAACCAAAGAGTGAGAAAATTAACAAGGTAACAAGAGTATCAATCCATAAAAAACTTTGCGCTCTTTCTAAATAAACAATATCAATTTTTGATAAATTTAATTCGAATCTTACAAAAATAGCAATAAAAGTAGATAGGTTGATGACAAAAGCGTCTGCAACTAAAAGAAAAATCTTGCGTATAACTAAATCTCCCTTTTTTATTTTGTTTTTCAAAACTTATCTACTCCTCTATTTTCCTCTCTTTATGATCCACTAAGAGAGCAGCTAACATTCCAAAAATAATCCAACCGTATGGAGATACGATGGGTACCCCTATATTAAAAACTGCTTGGCCACAAAAACATAGTCCAGTAGTAGCTAGGGCTACTACAAGAGGCTGGTCAAATTTCTTAAAAGATCTGAAAAAGAGGGATACTTGAAAGGTTAAATAGGAAACAAGCCCTAAAATCCCAGTAGTAACCAAAACTTGAAGGTAATCATTGTGCAACTTGTCAAAGATTACATTGCTACGTTCCATACTAACCTTATATTCTTCTATCATCCACAAGTCTCGGATAGTATCTGGTCCATGACCTAAAATAGGTTTTTCCTTAAAGAACCTATAGCCTACTTTCCATGCATATATTCTACTTGATCCAAAGTCATCACTTATATTGCCTTTTAGGATTTGACCCATTTCATACAAGATGGTCATAACAGACCTTCTTGGAGGCCTTGTTTCCATGGACATGGCATATTTAACAACACCAAGGCCTGCAACAATAGCCAGGGCATAGTAAAAAACAGGCCAAATAAATTTCTTTTCTACTTTTACATACTTACCTACAAAGAGTATGGTTAAACTTATAACTAGAAAGCCCATGGCCCCTAAGAAAAAGAGGTCACTCCAAAAATCTTTGAAAAAGACAAAATCCCTAGTACCAATTCCTGCAATTTGCCCTTCTAAATATACTAAAAAGGCTAATAAAGAAAACATTTGAAAAATTCTAGATGCAGAAATTCTATCCTTAGCTATAAAGGGAAACATTAGCCCTACTGAACCAATCATACCTACAAATCCACTTCTTACCTTCATAAGGATTACTAAATAAAAGGCAAAGCCTGCTGCAGCCATATAAAGAAATCTCCAAAACTTCTCTTTGCTTTGACAATACATAACTGTAAATAGGATTATTGGTACAACCAAATAGGTGGAAACAACGTCAATGTTTCCTATGGTAGATATAAAGCTACGGCCATATCTTGTTATGTCATAGGTGATAGCGCCAACATAGTAGCCATTTATTTGCATTATACCTAGCAAGGAGACCGGTATTGATGCAGCTGCAAAAATCTTTAACTCCCATTTGTTAACATAGGTTCTTGATAGTATAAAAAAGGTAGATATGTATAAAAGCTGTATTAAAAAGCCTTCATTTCTAGCTTTAACACCCATAAAAGCAGAATACCTGTATTCTGAAAAAATTGCGGATATAAAAGCTATAAGGGTATAGGAAATAAGGGCAATATCGGTTACTGATACATTCCTTACTGCTCCTTTGAAGTAAGCTAGATTAACTTGCTTTTCCTTTATCTTATCCACAAAGCCTACAATTAATAAAATAAGCCATAACCCAAACATAGCTATTAATGTATAAAGTTTGGTCGCTGTAATATCAGCATAGGCATTTTTGCTAATAATTAAGGCAAAAGACGAAAGAAACAAATATAAAAATGCAGATGTTGCAATTTCAAAGTAGCTTTGTTTCCTTAGGTCATGAATGGGGGTAAAAATGCTTTTAATTAGTTGATTAAATTTTAGTTCCTTTTCAGAACTTTTTTTACTTTTTTTCTTCATCATACACTCATTTTCTTTTTATTAAGGCAAGTCAAATTATATATTAGAAGTGCTTTCTTTTCAAGAATATGTTTTTGAAGCTTGATTAAAAACTATTTACTTTTCATTTCCCTTTATCTTCCTTTTTTGGTAAACTAAAGACCTAGTCCTTTTGATTTTACAATTATCTTTCTCTTAATATTTTTGCAATATGCCTGTTTGCAAAAAAGATTCTTGTAATATATAATTTATGGACGCATAAACTTTATGGAGGCATCATGGAAGAACTAGATATTAAGCAGATTTTTACATATTTTAGAAGACATCTGTGGCTCATTATATGTATTTTCTTATTGGCAGCAAGTTTATCAGCAACCCTAACCTATTTTCTAATTACACCAAAATATGAAGCATCCGCTACTCTTTATGTTTTTAATGATTCGAATAAGAGTGGTACTTCTATTTCTACAAGTGATATTACAACTGCCCAAAAATTAATTGCAACCTATTCTGTAATAATGCAAAGTGATGGGGTAATAGGTAAGGTTATTGAAAAAGCAGATGCTCCTTATTCAATATCTCAGGTTAGAAAAATGTTTCAGGGTAAATCTGTTGACAACACAGAGGTTATGAAAATAACCATTATTAACGAAGATCCTGTTATGGCTATGAATTTAGCAAATGCCTTTGCAGAGGTTGGGCCAAGTGAAATTCTTAGGGTTATGAAGGCCGGCGCTGTAGAGATTTTAGACTATGCAACAGTACCACCAAAACCATCTTCACCCAGCATTACAAAAAATACAGCAATAGGAGCCCTATTAGGTCTAATGTTAGCCTTTGCTTTTGTAATTTTATATGAAATGTTTAATACCAAGGTGAGAAACGATGAAAATCTTTTAAGGGCAGTAAAAGCCCCTATAATTGGTTATATCCCTGATTTTAGACTTCATCAAGCAAATAATGGAAATAAAGAGGTGAAATATGGTTGATTTAAAAAACAGAGAGCATATTTTATACAGCGATAGCTCTTTTGTGGTAACAGAGGCCATAAAGGCAGTAAGAACCAACCTTATCTTTACCGTAGCAAAGGAAGAAAAACCCATAATATCCATAACCAGTGCCTTTATGGGTGAGGGTAAATCTACAGTTTGTGCAAATGTAGCATTGGCTTTTGCAGAATCAGGCTTTAAAACCCTGATTATAGATGCTGATATGAGAAAGCCAACAATAAATAAATTTTTCAAAATCAGATCCTCTCCAGGACTTAGTGATTTGTTAGGTGGAATAACTAAAGAAAGTACAATTTTAAACACCAGCTATAAGAATCTTTATATTCTACCTAGCGGAACCATTCCTCCAAATCCTTCTGAACTTTTAACATCAGAAAGAATGTCACTTTTATTAGGTGAACTAAGAGAGAAATTCGATTATATCTTTATTGATACACCTCCTGTTTTAATAGTAACCGATGCTATTACCTTGGCAAACAAGGTAACGGGAACGGTAATTGCAGTAAAACAAAATTATTCTAGGACCAATGATGTAAAAGAGGCTGTTGACCTATTTAGAAACATTGATTTGGAAATTTTGGGATTTGTATTTAATAACTATAATATGGAAACCAAGAGTAGAAGGGGGCGTTACGGCAGTTATGGCCACGCATATGAATACACCTCAGAAACAAAAAAGAGAGATACTTGATTTACATTCCCACGTTTTACCAGGTGTAGACCATGGTTCTTTAAATATACAAGATACTAAAAAACTCTTATCTCAAGCTTCTAAAGCAGGAATAACTCATATTCTTGCTACTTCTCATTTTTATCCCTCTAAGCATTCAGTGGGAACCTTTTGCAAAAAAAGAGATGCTGTATTTGAAGAAGCTCAAAGTATGGCAAAAGAAGAAGGGATAACTCTTTTTAAGGGGGCAGAAATACAACTTAACCCTGGATTAAGCACAAGAAGGAATCTTAAAGCCCTAACTTTAAATAATACAAATTTCTTACTTATAGAAATGCCTTTTTTTACATGGAACAATCTTTTATTCAATGAAATAAATTTGCTTTTATCTAAAGGCTACAAGTTAATAATTGCCCATATAGAAAGATATCCTAAAAAACAAATTGACCAACTTATGAAGTTTGATGTTTATGGGCAAATAAATGCCTATTCCTTATTCACTCCAATTTTCTCAGCTAGAGCAAAATATTCTATAAAAAAAGGTTATGTTAACTTTATAGGTAGTGATGCCCATATCTATAATTATAAAATTGCTTATAGCGGGTTTGAAAAAGCAAGAAAAAAACTTAAGCGAATTTATCCTCAACTAATGGATAATGCCTTTAGCCTTATTTCTAATTCAGAGGAATAAGTTTACCACCACCTGGTAAGTCAATATAGTTATCTTCTAACCAAAAGTTCTTAGTGCATTCACAATCATAATAAATATTGAAACCATTAGATTTTATTGAAGAAAGATTTTCCTCAACCATTACCAAGCTTTTAATATAGCTATCTGCTGTTAAAGACCAGGTAGATCCATTTTCTATTTGTACACTTGTATTAATTTCTTGATTTTTTGAATTTATTGAACCCTTGAAATCTGAACTATCTTTAATTATAAGGGTCATGCTAGAAAACTCATCAAGGTTTATATCTCCTTTAGCAGTAGTTTTTGAAAAGGTTAATATACCTTGAGAATTTTTTAGAAAAACAATATCATTCTTTTCTTTTACTATTTTGCTATCAATAATTTTTATCTTAAACTCTGCATCCACCACATTTACAGGTGCACATTTTTCAGCTTCTATTTTAATCTTATCTAAATCTAAATTTATTGGGCTTGAACTTTCAGAATTTTTTCTTGTCAACTGAATTCCATATTGGGTAAAAAGTCTACTGTTGTATATAAGGGCGGAGGCTCCTTCGAAAAATCTGAGAGCTCCAGCATTTACTTCTGAGTCAAACAAACTAACTGTTGCATTTGATTCAATGGCTGCATCTTGTGCATTAATGCTCACATTGTTTAATAGAGCAGATGCATCTTCTGTTATTAAAAGTCCTTTACCCTTAGGTTCAAGATTAGAAAAAGAAGTTCCTGAAGAGGTTAAAATTGCTTTTTGGGACAATACCGCAACATATTCACCATAAGAAGAAAGATCACTTGATATTAAACTTACCTCTGTTTCTTTACCTTTAGCCTCTAAAGCCATTCCTTTTGATAAGACTTGGCAATTGATCATTTGCAATTTTGTATTATCTTCTAAGTTAAGAGCACTTTGTTTTTCTTGTTTGTATACACTACTTTTACTGATTTCCAAAAAAGCACTTTGAGATAAGCTTATTCCACCATACTCTTTCTTTTTTAAAGTGACTTTTTCTCCAACTTGCTCATAATCTTTTAGTGAATATGTCTTGTTAACATCAAAATCAAAGTCTTCTGTACAAGCTACAAGTTGTACAAGAAAAAGTAAGAGTACTAAAACAAGTATAGATTTTTTTATTTTTGCTCCTTTTTTCATACAGGTTTAATTTTAATCTCTACACATTCATAATTCAAGGTTTCTACCCTTTTATTTACTTGCTTTTAAAGCTTTTTTTTCTTATACTGATTTAAGGTTAAGAAAATGGATATATTAGGAATAAGAATAGATAATTTAAATATGAATGAGGCTTTAGACAAGGCTTTGTTAGCTATAGAAAACAAGGATTCTTTTAAGTATCTCTTTACACCTAATGCTGAAATTTGTATGAGCGCCCTAAAAAATTCTCAACTTATGGAAGCCCTAAATTCTTCTTTTTTAAATATTCCAGATGGCGAAGGAGTGGTATTAGCTTCTAAAATCTTGAAGACTCCTCTTAAAGAAAAAGTGGCTGGTTGTGAGCTGGTTCAAAACATTTTAAATTCACAAAAAACTTTTAGTTTATATCTTCTTGGTGCAAGTCAAGAATCTGTGGAAAAAGCTGTTGAAGAAATTCAAATAAAATATCCACAAGTTAAAATATGTGGCTATAGGAATGGCTTTTTTTCTTCTAGTGATTATGAAGATATTTTTGCAGACCTTAATTTAAAAAATCCAGATTTGATAATTATAGGTCTAGGCGCTCCAAAACAAGAACTCTTTATTTATGAAAATAGAGATATGTTTCCCAAAAGTTTAGCAATTGGAGCTGGGGGTACTATAGATATAATTTCTGGTTACGCCAAAAGAGCACCAGAGTTTTTTTGTAAGTATAAATTGGAATGGTTCTATAGGTTGTTAAGACAACCTAAGCGGTTTATTAGGATGCTAAACATCCCAGTCTTTTTACTGAAAGCTTTTTTTAATTCTTTTAATATAAAAAGAAAGACGTAATGTCTTTCTTTAAATTCTCTGAGAAGAGTGCTTTATGAAAAATTCTGTCTTCATTATATTTTCTATTTATGAATATTTTGTGACCAATAAATTAAACAATTATGAACAAACAACTTTTTTTATGTCTATAGGGGCTTTTTTTTAGGTATTCCATCAGCTCTTGGATATTTTTCCGAAGTTATTTTTGTTTTTCTAAAATAAATATTACATCTTTGAATGTCAGTGTTTGGCAATATCAAGCTTTCTATTTCATCAATCTCAAAAGATAATTCCTTCATAGCTTTTCTTGCACCTTCTATCTCTTGTTCATCTGTTTTCATAGCAATAAAGATTGAACCAACCTTCAAAAAAGAAGCACTATATTCTAAAAGAATGTTCAAAGGGGCAACAGCTCTTGCTGTTACTACTTCAAATTTTTCCCTGTATTTCAGATCTCTTCCAGCTATCTCAGCTCTAGTGTTTAGGGTATAGGTGTTTTTTAATTCTAGCTCTTCTATAGCCATATCCATGAAGCTTACTTTTTTCTTGTTTGATTCTAAAAGATAAAGGGCATTTTCATAACCTGCAATTTTTAAAGGCAAGCCCGGAAAGCCAGCTCCACTTCCTATGTCTAAAAGAGATTTTTTATCCTTTATTCTGTTAAAGAGCATAAGGCTGTCTATGAAGTGCTTTGTATACACTTCTTCTTTTTCTTTAATAGCTGTTAAGTTAAATTTTTTATTCCATTCTATTAGAAGCTCATAAAGTTTTTCAAAATCTTTTTCTATCTTTTGTGAATATTCTATATCAAAGATTTTAAAGACTTCTTTTAGTTTTTCATTCATTGGGATTGCCCCTTGTTTTGTCTTTTTTGCTGTTCTAAATATACATATAGTACTTGTATGTCAGCAGGTGAAACTCCTGAAATTCTGCCTGCCATGCCCAGTGTAAGAGGTTTTATAGTGTCTAGCTTTTGCTTAGCTTCATTTCTTAGGCCTTTTATCTTTTTATAATCAAAATCTTTAGACAATTTGATTTTTTCGTTTCTTTTAAACTGCTCAGCCTGCTTTAATTGCTTTTCAATATAGCCTTCATATTTAATAATTATCTCAACTTGTTCTTTTTCTTCTTTTGACAAATTGTTTTTTATCTTTTCATCTACCTCAGCCAAGTCAGCATAAGTAACTTTTTCTCTTTTTAAAAGAGCTGCTAATTTTATACCTGATACCAAAGTAGAAAGTCCTCTTTTTTCTAAAAAGGGATTTACGACTTTTGGTGACATATTAGTATTTTTAAGTCTTTCCACCTCTAGGTCAATATTTTCTACTTTCTTTAAAAATCTTTTATACCGCTCTTTACTTATTAGACCTACTTGAAAACCTTTTTCTGTTAAGCGCTGGTCTGCATTGTCTTGTCTTAAAAGAAGTCTATACTCTGCTCTGCTGGTCATCATTCTGTAGGGTTCATTGGTTCCTTTAGTAACTAAATCATCTATTAAAACTCCAATATATGCTTGGCTTCTATCTAAAATTAAGGGTTCAAGTCCTTTTATCTTCAAAGTAGCATTGATTCCAGCCATAAGTCCTTGAGCTGCAGCTTCTTCATAGCCGCTACTACCATTACTTTGACCAGCTGAATACAAACCTTCAAAGGCTTTGAACTCTAGGGTTGGAATAAGTTGTAAAGGATCAAAACAATCATACTCAATAGCATAAGCACTTCTCATAAACACTACATTTTCTAGGCCTAGAACAGACTTATACATTGCATCTTGAACATCCTCAGGCAAGGAGGTGGATAAACCTTGTACATACATTTCTTCTGTATTTAAGCCCATAGGTTCAATAAATATTTGATGCCTTTCTTTATCTGCAAACTTTACAATCTTGTCTTCAATGGAAGGGCAGTATCTAACACCAGTTCCACTAATCTGTCCACTGTATAAGGGGGATCTGTGTAAATTCTCTTCAATAATCTTATGAGTACTTGCATTGGTGTAGGTTAGATAGCAAGGTACTTGGTCTATTTCTATTTTTTCAGTTTCAAAAGAGAAGGGTACAATTTCTGGATCTCCCTCTTGTATTTCCATCTTGGTAAAATCTACACTCTTTTTATAGATTCTTGCTGGAGTTCCTGTTTTAAATCTTCTTAGGGATAAACCTTTTTTTTCTAGGTTTTCAGTAAGCTGTATTGAAGGAAATAATCCATCTGGTCCCCCATCATAGGATAGGTCGCCTATTATAATTTTTGCATTTAAAAAGGTTCCAGTAGCAACAATTACTGCTTTTGAGTAAAAACTAGCTTTTGTATTTGTAATAACTCCAAGGACCTTGGAATCCTCTACTAATATATCCACAACCTCGTATTGTCTGATATAGAGATTATCCTCTTTTTCTAAGGTCTCTTTCATTCTTTTTATATATGCACTTCTATCAATTTGGGCCCTTAAAGAGTAGACTGCTGGTCCAGAAGACCTATTTAACATTTTACTTTGTATGAGGGTAGCGTCGGTACACTTTCCCATTTCACCCCCCAGGGCATCTATTTCTCTTACAAGGTGGCCTTTTGCTGTTCCACCAATACTAGGATTGCAGGGGAAATTTGCCACACTATCTAAATTTAAGGTAAACAGTGCTGTTTTCATTCCCATTCTGGCAGAGGCTAAAGCTGCCTCACAGCCAGCATGACCTGCTCCTACTACAATTACATCAAAATTATTCATATCTTATTTCCCTAAACAAAAGTTTTGGAATATTCCGTCTATTATATCTGTGCTTGCTGTTTCTCCTGTAACCTTTCCTAGTTCTTCCGCTGCTAAGGTTAAGTCTACACTGAGCATATCTAAAAAATCTCCCTCATCAAGACTATCCAGATAGTTTATTGCTTCTACAACATGATATTTATGTCTTGAATTTGTTATTACAGAAGTATTTTGCCTTATATTATCAATATCAATCATTTCTAAAACTTTATCGAATATTTGATCAATTCCTTCTTTTTTATCCAAAGAGCAAGAAATTATTCTATCTCCCAAATACTCAGCCAGCTCATTTTCTTTTTCTTTAATATAGCTTTCTTTATCTTTTGAGTCTAGTAAATCTGTTTTGTTTAGAACCCCAATTACTTTACTTTTATCTTTTATATATTTGAATAAATCTTTATTAAAGGGCTGATTAATGTCTGCAATATAGATTATGGCATCTGCTTCTTCAATAGCTTCTATTGATTTTTCAATGCCTATCTTTTCTATTAGGTCATCGGTTCTTCTAATACCTGCAGTATCCTTTAAGTTTACACATAAACCCTTTATATCTATCTTTACTTCCACAACATCTCTAGTTGTTCCAGCGATATCTGTAACAATTACTCGGTTATGGCCACAAGCTAGGTTTATGAAGGTGGATTTTCCCACATTTACATCACCAGTAACCGCCACATTTAAGCCTTCTCTTATTATTCTTTTATTGTCAAAGTTATCAATTAGCTCTTCTAGTTTTTCTTTAATTTCTCCTGCTCTTTTTTTACTCTCATTTACAGTGGCCTTTTCAATGTCATACTCTGGGTAATCCATGGTCACCATAATATGTGACAAAAGGTCAATTAGCTCTTTTCTTATTTCTTTAATTTTCCTACTTTTTTCTCCTTTTAATTGAGAAAAGGCATCTTTATATGAAATCTCAGCCTCAGCATTTATAAGGTCAATAACCGCCTCTGCTTCCATAAGATCCATTTGGCCATTTATAAAAGCTCTTTTGGTAAATTCTCCTGGCAAGGCTGGAATTGCTCCATTTTGGAAGGTTAGGTCTAAAATCTTTGATGTTATATACATTCCCCCATGGCAATGTATTTCTACAACATCTTCTTTTGTATAGGAATTAGGAGCCTGCATTTTCAAAAGAAGGACCCTATCAAGAATCTGGTCCTCTTTATCAACAACTGCTCCATATGTAACGGTATGGCTTTTTATTTGGGAAAAAGGTGTTTTAGATTTAAACATCCCCTCTGCAACAAAAAACGCTTGGCTTCCGCTAATTCTTATAACCGATATTCCACCGGTTCCAACCGGTGTAGAAATTGCAGATATGGTCTTTTCCATTACTCTTGTTTTTACATTCTTCCGTCTTTTTCGAAAGAAATTACTACCTTTCTATTGGGCTCATCCCCTACGCTATAGGTAGAAACATTATTTTCATTTTGTAAAACGGTATGTATAATTCTTCTGTCATAGGATGACATGGGGTCCAACATAAAATCTCTTTTAGCAGTTACAACCTTTTCAGCTGTCTTTTTTGCTAGTTCTTCTAATTGCTTTCTGTGTTTTTGTCTATAGTTTTCTGTATCTAAAAACACTCTTATTCTAGTGTTATATGCCCTACTTACTACTTGAGAGGTTAGATATTGTAAGGATTTTAAGACTTCTCCTCTTCTGCCAATAATTAGGCTAGAGTCATTACATTCAATATTAGCGTTGTAATAACGGTTTTCTTCTGTAACTTCAACCTCAGGAGATAAACCCATTTGAGACAAAATATCTTGTAAAAAAAGTTTTATTGTTTCACTAGGATCATCCTCTGTTGCAAAGTGAACTCTAACTCTAGCTTCCTTTCTTCCAAGGCCTAAAAGTCCCTTGTTTTCTCCTTCTAAAATCTCTATATCAACATCGCCAAGTTCCAAGCCTAATTCCAAAAGAGCAGCTTGTACGGCTTCATCAACTGTTTTTCCTGTTTTTTCTATACTTACATTTCCCATTATTCCTTTTTATCCTCACTTTCCTTGACTTCAAAACTTCCTTCAACTATTTGCTTTTCGGGATCTTTCGATTTGTCAGAAGCTTCTGCCTCTTTTTTTGCATCATAGTTTTTCCTAATATTTTCAATAACGAAGTGTTGGATTATTTGTACAATGTAGGAGAAAATCCAATACAAGGACATACTTACTGGTAGGGTAAATCCAATCCATAAAGACATAACTGGCATAATAAATTTCATGGATTTGTTCATTTGTGATGACATGTCCGGAGCTTCGTTTTGTGTACTAGCCTTTTTCTTTTTAGGCGTTCTTTTTTCCATAGCTTTTTCTGTTAAGCGCTGGGATAAAATAACCAAGCCAACAGATATTAAGGGAAGAAAGATTATGGGAAGGTAGGTTCCCATTGTTTCTGCTCCAAATAATATATTGGGATTAATATTTGGAACCAAGCCTAAATTCATGCCTAAAAAATTCATATCTATAAGTTTATCTCTGGTAATTAAATCTTTTACCAGATCAAACTTCGATGGATCTGTAATTAAATCATTGTTTATAGTAGTTTGTAAGGTGGTAGCTGCATAGCCTAAACGCTCAATTATCTGAGAAACAACATCTTTTGGTACTCCTTTTATATAGGTCAAAGGTTGAGATAAAACCCTATACATAGCAATTAATAGAGGAAATTGAACAAGAGTAGGAAGACACCCAGAGGCACATCCTACATTTTCTTCTTTATATAGTTTTTGTATTTCTTCATTTTGCTTTTGTTGATCGTTTTTGTATCTTCTTTTTATAGCTTCCACTTTAGGATTAAGCTCGCTCATCCTCATGGTAGATCTTTGTCCTTTTATGGATAAGGGCATCAATAGAAGTTTCAAGATTAAAGTATAAACTATAATTGTAATACCAAAATTTTGTCCACAAATGCCAGAATAAAGAATTTCAAAGAACTTACCAAAAAGATTGTAGATAAAATCAAACATTTTTTATTTCTCCTCTTATTTCCTTAACAGGATCATACCCTCCTTTAAATAAGGGGTTACATCGTAAAATTCTTAATATAGCCAACAATGACCCTATAAAGGCTCCCCGCATTTCTATAGCATCTATAGCATATTGGGAACATGTAGGAATAAACCTGCAAGAAGGAGGTTTTGTTGGAGAAATATTTTTCCTGTAAAATTTAATAGCTTTAATTAATATTTTCTTCATTATAAACAATCAAATTTGCCTTATTAAGCAAATTAATGATTCCTTTTTCTATTTCACAAAATTCGGGTATATATTCATTTCCTTTAACAACAAACACTATATCATATCCTACCTTTATATCATCAAAGTGTATTCTTAAGACTTCTTTAATTCTTCGACGATATAAATTTCTTTTTACACTACTTTTAAATATCTTCTTACTTATAGAAATGCCATATCTTGTATATTGATTATTTGTGGCAAAAACGTTAAGTGTTAGATTTTTGTCCCTAAAGTACTTACCCCTTTTATATACACGCGAAAATTCATAGTTTTTTTTCAGCGTTTCCATTTACAACCTTTCGTGATTGTTTATAAAAGAAACTTATGCAGAAAGTTTTTTTCTACCTTTTGCTCTTCTATTTTTGATAACTCTTCTGCCTGCAGCAGTGCTCATTCTTTTTCTAAATCCGTGAACCTTACTTCTTTGTTTTTTCTTAGGTTGATATGTCCTTTTCATAAAACTCTCCTATATAAATAAAATTTAATCATCTCCAGGCTTATGCTTTATTAGTGTGCATAGCGCAATAGATTATATCTATTTTCTCGGCATATTGTCAAGGTTTTTGCTTAAGTGTTTGGCATAAGTGAAAGTTTATTTAAAAAGCTTTGAGTTAGCCGTGCCTAACCTCTTCCTTGCTATGTTTTTTAAAAAAAAGTAAAGCCGTTGTATATAACGGCTTTATGGCGGAGAAGATGGGATTCGAACCCATGCTAGAGTTACCCCTACTAACGGTTTAGCAAACCGCCCCCTTGAGCCTCTTGGGTACTTCTCCAAATGGCGGAGAGATAGGGATTCGAACCCTAGGTAGAGTCACCCCTACGCCGGTTTTCAAGACCGGTGCCTTAAACCAGCTCGACCATCTCTCCATATTACTTTTTAAAAGTACATGCAAATAATATGCTTAATGAATATACCAAAGTTAAATATATGTGTCAACATTAAGCAATTTACATTATTTGTAAATTTGCTCCCTGGTAAGCTTGCTCAATTGCTTGCTTTTCTTCTAACATAAGATTTACATCAGAAACCCCATTAGTTATCTTTCTAAGATAAAGGGTATTACTATCCATTAAAGAGATATTGGTAAAAACTAAACCGTTTTTCTTATCATCCATAATGGCCAAGGAAAAGCTTAAGTTTCCTCCTACATCATCAGTATATTTATACCTAACAAGACCTATATTTTTTAGATTTTTTAAGTTTTCTCCAATAAGCTCAAACAATTTGCTTTCTAGGTCATTTATTTCATTCTCATTTTTTTCGGTTCTTTCAAACAAAGTATTTAGATGAGTTACTAAATCCTCATTGTTTATAATGTCTGAACACTCGATTTCTTTTCTTAGTAATCTTCTTCTTTTACTTGTTAGTAGGTATATTAAGAAAAACATACTGGTAACAAGTATTGAAGATCCAATGCTTATTAAAATAATAATTAATATATCGTCCATAACGTTTCACGTGAAACATTATTTGCCTAGGATATCTAATAATCTATTCAATCCTTCCAGCGAATAATATTCTATACTGATTTTCCCTTTCTTATAACTTCTTGATATTGTAACTTTAGTTGCAAACTTCTTTTGTAATCTGTTCTCTACTTTTTTAAACTCTTCTTCGTTTTCAATTAGTTCCTTTTTGCTTGGGTTTTTTGAAACCTTTTTAATATGCTTCTCCAAATCCCTAACACTCATCTTCTTTTCAACTGCTTCTTTTGCTATATCTTCCCTAAGGTCCTCTTCAACTGAAAGAATAAGTCTTGCATGACCCTCAGTTAGCTTTCCTCTTCTCAAATAGCTTAAGATTATTTCACTTAAAGACAATAGCCTAAGCTTGTTTGTTATAACTGGTCTGCTTTTTCCTAAGCTTTGAGCTATTTCTTCTTGTGTAGCACCAAATTCAGTTGTTAATCTTTTATATCCTTCTGCTTGCTCAACAGGATTTAGATCTTTTCTTTGTATGTTTTCAATTAGAGCAATTTCTAATATTTCTTTTTCTGTAAACTCTCTAACAATAACAGGAACAGTTTTAAGCTTTTCCTGCTTTGCAGCTCTAAACCTTCTTTCTCCTGCCACTATTGTGTAAACATCACCTGTTTTTCTAACAAGAATAGGTTGAATTATTCCTTTTTCTTTTATGGATTGGGCTAGTTCATCTAATTCTTCCTTAGAAAATTCTTTTCTAGGCTGTCTGGGATCTCTTTGAATCTTGTCTATATCTAATTCCATATAAGTATTGGAAGACTCTTCGGATACATCCAATAATGCACCCAATCCTTTTCCTAAACCAAATTTACTCATTGTTTCCTCCGGTTTGAATAACTTCTTCTGCTAAATCTAGATAACTAATTGCCCCTTTTGAGTCTTTATCATAAAGAATAATGGGTAGACCATGGCTTGGGGCTTCACTTAGTCTAACATTTCTTGGAATAATGGTTCTATATACCCTATCTGAAAAATGTTCTCTTACGCTTTCAACCACCTGAAAGGATAGATTTGTTCTAGAATCATACATGGTCATTACAACACCTTCTACTCTTAAATCTTTGTTGAGGTGTTTTTGTACTAAAGAAACAGTTTTCATCAACTGTTTCAAGCCCTCTAAGGCATAATATTCACATTGTATAGGTACTAAGATGGTATCTGCAGCTGTAAGTGAGTTTAAGGTTAAAAGCCCCAAAGAAGGCGGGCAATCTATAATAATGTAGTCAAATTCATCTTTTATTTCATCAATTGCTGTTTTTAGCCTATTTTCTCTCATCATTTGACTTACTAATTCAATTTCAGCTCCAGCTAATTGAATATTTGATGGACAAATAAATAGATTATCCATCATGGTAGGAAGAATAATCTCTTCCATTGGTATTTCATTAATTAATGAATCATATATTGATTTTTTTACATTCCACTTATCAATTCCCAGACCACTTGTAGCATTTCCTTGAGGATCATTGTCTATTATGAGTGTTTTTTTCCCTTTAAAAGCTAAACTCGCACTTAAATTTACTGAAGTTGTAGTTTTACCTACACCACCTTTTTGGTTTGCTACTGCTATTACTTTACCCATATAATATCCTTAACACCCTTATTTCATTATGTTTCACGTGAAACAATTATATATCCAATCGATTTAGTTGTACATCCTTTGCATGTCTTTCAATGAAATCTTTTCTAGGTTGTACATCATCACCCATTAAATCAGATACCACAGTATCTGCAATAAAGGGGTTATCCGCCTTTATTTGAATAATTGTTCTAGTTTCAGGGTTCATTGTGGTATCCCAAAGCTGATTAGAGCTCATTTCTCCCAAACCCTTGTATCTTTGTAAGGTACAATCTTTTCTATCCCATTCTTTTTCTAAGAGGATTTTTTCCATTTCCACTTCGTTATAGGCATAAATAGACTCTTTTCCCTTGGTTATTTTGTATAAAGGAGGTCTAGCCAGATATAAATAGCCATTTTCAATAATTTCTCTCATATATCTATATATGAAAGTAATTAATAGCATTCCAATATGGGCTCCGTCTACATCGGCGTCTGCCATAATAATAACTTTATGATATCTCAGTTTTTCAATATCAAAATCTTCACCAATTCCTGTGCCTAGAGCTGTAATTAAAGGTTGTAATTTTAAATTGTTGTATATTTTATCTATTCTTGCCTTTTCTACATTAAGCATCTTTCCCCATAAGGGTAAAATAGCCTGATATCTTCTTTCTCTACCTTGTTTAGCACTTCCACCAGCACTATCACCTTCAACAATGAATATTTCACATTTTGCAGGATCAGTTTCTGAACAATCTGCTAATTTACCTGGTAAAGAGTTTCCTTCCAAGGCTGTTTTTCTTCTAGCTAAATCTCTTGCACTTCTAGCTGCTTCTCTAGCTCTTGATGCAAGTAGACATTTATCTACAATTGCCTTTGCTTCTTGAGGATTTTCTTCAAAATATGCAGCTAAATCTTCATTAACAGTTTGTTCAGTTACAGTTCTAACTAAACTATTACCTAATTTAGACTTAGTTTGTCCTTCAAATTGAGGATTATTCAATTTCACAGATATAACCACAGTTAAGCCTTCTCTTACATCATCTCCGCTTAAATTCTTGTTATTTTCCTTTAATGCCCCTATTTTGCGGGCATAATCATTAATAACCTTGGTTAAAGCTGATCTAAATCCAGTTACATGCATACCACCTTCTATGGTTGCAATGTTATTAGCATAGGAATAAAGAGTTTCACTAAAAGATTCATTGTATTGTAAGGCTACTTCTACAATTACTTCTTCTTTCATGTTTTCTATATATATTGTGTTTTTGTGTATAGGAGTTTTGTTATTATCTAAAAACTTTACAAATGAAACAATACCTCCTTCATAACAGAGCTCATTTCTTACCTCTTCTTCTTCTCTTCTGTCGGTAAGAATTATCATAACTCCCTTATTTAGAAAGGCCATTTCCCTATATCTTGTTAAAAGAGCATCATATTGGAATTCAATTGTGTCAAAAATATCTTTATCTGGCTTAAAAACAGTTTTAGTACCTGTTTCTGTAGTTTCGCCAATTATTTCCAAAGGACTTTTGGTAATTCCTCTTTCATATCTTTGTTTAAAGATTTTTCCATCTCTTTTTACTTCTACTTCCATAAATTCACTTAAGGCATTAACTACAGAAGCTCCTACACCATGCAATCCTCCAGACATACTATAGACACCTGAATCAAACTTTCCACCTGCATGCAAAACAGTATGAACTACTTCAACTGTTGGTATGCCCAGTTTAGGATGTGGACCAACTGGAATACCTACTCCATTGTCTATAACAGTAATAATATTGCCTTTATCTATGAAAACTTCGATTTTGTCACATCTTCCAGCCAATGCTTCGTCAACACTATTAGAAACTATTTCATAAACTAGGTGATGTAAACCTTTTATTGAAGTTGTTCCAATATACATCCCTGGTCTTTTTCTTACAGCTTCTAAGCCTTCTAAGACTTGTATTTGCTCTTCATTGTAGTCAATGTGTTCCCGTTTTTCTTGATTTTTCTTAATATCCATCTATTACTCCACAATTAATTTATTTTCTATTCTTTTATTTAAGGTTCTAGTTGAAATTATGGTGTAGTAAACCTTTTTCTTTTTACTCTTCTTTTTATTTACTACAACAAAAGATTTGGGTATTTGGTTTAAATTTGCATTAATCTCTTTATTTCTTTCTCGAGATCTTAAATATTCCTTAGTATCATTGGACAAACTTGCTGTTTCAAAGTCAAATATTCCAACAATATCTTTTTCCCACAAAACTAAATCATCACCTATATGTAAAAACATATAAACCTCTTTCCTCTTTCTTTAAAATTATATCATTTTTCCAAGATTTTTTCTATCTGTTTTATAGTATGTTGATTTTCAGGTAAATTGCAAAAGTAAATTCCAGTATAATAAAACTTTTACGGAACTTACTCTC
>CAZLVL010000025.1:0-20032 GCA_964563155.1 uncultured Clostridiaceae bacterium
CATGAAGCATAATGTATTTTTCTACATGATTATTGCGTTTTGCGGAAACTCAAAATGATATGTAATTTGAATTGAGAGATAAAAGATATATTAGAGAAAATTGGTGCAAAATGGATAAAAGCAAAATAATTTCTCTTATTTCTTAAAACATCTGAAAATTTACATATTTTTACATAAATATTGCAAATATCTACTTAATGATATAATCTAAAAGATGTGGAGCAAGAAAGAATACTAAAGTATTCTCTTAGTACACAAATAGGAGGTAGAATATGACTTTTGGCTTGAGTTTAAACCTTTTTGGTTCAACCACAAAAGCTTTGGAAATTGATAAAGTATATGACATCCTCATTGTCGGCGGTGGCCCCGCTGGATTAAATGCTGCCCTTTATGCAAAGAGAAAGGGTGGAGACGTTGGAATTATTACCAAGATAGTTGGTGGGCAAATAGTTGATACATCCATAATTGAAAACTATTTAGGCTACGCCTCTATAACTGGTAAAGATTTAGTAAAACAATTTGAAGACCATATAGCTGGTTTAGAAATTCCCATGGCTAAAGAAGTTATTGTTGAAAAGATTCAGATAGATGAAGGATCTAATATAAAGAGGTTGACAACCAGTGATAAGAAAACCTATATGGCAAAGTCTGTAATAGTTGCCACAGGTAGTGTGCCTAGAAAACTAGAAGTTCCCGGTGAAGAGGAGTTTTTTAGTAAAGGAGTTCACTACTGTGCAATTTGTGATGGTCCTCTGTATACAAACAAAGAAATTATAGTTGCTGGAGGTGGTAATACTGCTGTTGAGGCTGCTATTGATTTATCCAAGTTTGCCAGTAAGGTTACCATTGTACATAGAAGCCAAATTAGAGCAGATAAAATACTTACTGATAGACTAGAAAAGCTTAGCAACGTGGAAGTAAAGCTAGAGACTCAGATTAAAAGAATCCTAGGTGACACTAGATTTAGTGGTGTGGAAGTTTTAGACAAGAAAAAGAACCAGCTTTACACCATTGAGGCAGAAGGTATATTTGTAGAAATTGGGGTTTTACCCAATACCCAAGGTTTTGGTGATTTACTGGAATTAAATGTAACAAATGAGATTATAGTTGACAAAAAAGGCCGCACTAATATTCCTGGAATATATGCAGCGGGAGATTGTACAGATGTAGAATACAAACAGGTAATTATATCAGCAGCAGATGGGGCCAATGTAGCCTTATCAGTTTTTGAATATTTAAATACACTTGATGATTAGAGGAGGAAATAGAGATGGAAAACTTACTAACAGATGAAATAAAAAAGCAATTATCAGAGATATTTGAACAAATGAAAGGAAATGTAACACTAGCAATTTTTACCAAGGATGAGCCCTGTCCAACTTGTGCTGAAACAATAGCCTTTATTAAAGAGTTATCTTCAACTTCTAAGAAGATAAAGTATAAGTTGTACAACATTAAGCTAGATGAGAAAAAAGCTAAAGAATACGACGTAACCAGAACCCCTACCATTGTTGTACTAGACAATGATGAAGCATACAGAGGTGTTAAATTCGTTGGTATCCCAGCAGGATATGAAATTAATTCTTTAATATCAGCTTTAATTCAAGTTTCAGGAAATCTAATTGAGCTACCAGAAGAGTTTGTAGAAAGAATTAAAAAGATAGATAAACCTACAAACATAAAGGTCTTCATAACCTTAGGTTGTCCCCATTGTCCAGGAGCTGTAGAAACTGGTCACAGATTAGCCCTAGAAAACCCCAACATTGTAGCAGAAATGATAGAAGCACAAACCTTTGGAGAACTATCTGCAAAGTTTAATGTTTCTAGCGTGCCAAAGGTGGTCATAAATGACAAGGTAGAGTTTTTGGGTAGCCAACCCCTAGAAGTCTTCTTAGACAATATTGAAAAGGCTCACCTGTAATAAAGGGATATTATTAGCAAAGTAGCTTAACATTTTGTCCGATAAATTGAAGATGTCCCATAAAAAATATTAAGACAGAGCACCTCAAGGGGTGCTCTTTTAAACCTTTATGTATAAAAACTTGTCTTATGGAAATAGTTTTTGGTCAGAGTTTTAGTAAAAATATAGTATAATGGTAATAAGTATAAAAAAGTATAAGTTTTATGGGAAAAATATATTTAAGAGCAAGTTGGGCTAAATATATTTTTTAGATCTTAGGAGAAATACTTGTGATTATTTATCAAGATATTAAATCTGAATTTATGAAAGAAATGGAAAGAGATGCCCTTCCTTCTATTTTAGAAAAAACAATTTACGAAAAGATGAATAGAACAAGTAGTAAAAATGAAATAAGGGCATGGGAGAACTCTTTACAATATATGTATAAGGTCTTAAATGATTATGATATTCCCAATGATTCAGGAGTAGCAATTGAGTACAATGTTCCTTTAACAGCAAAAAGAATAGACTTTATACTTTCAGGCTTTGGAAAGGATAAAGAAAGAAGTGCTTTAGTAATTGAATTAAAGCAGTGGGAGAAGGTTGACTTGGTTGAACAAAGTGATGGCATAGTGGAAACCTTTGTGGGAGGAAGCTTACAAAGGGTTGTTCATCCTTCTTATCAAGCTTGGTCCTATTGTGCCATGATTGAAGACTACAATTCAAATGTAGAAGAAAAAAACATTGCCATGTATCCTTGTGCCTATTTACATAACTACAGGCTTAGGAAAAATGATGCTTTAACAAATCCCATGTACAAGCAATATCTAGATTTAGCCCCAGTTTTTACAAGAGGAGATATTGAAGCCCTAAGGGGCTTTATTAAGAAGTATATTAGGTTTGGAGATAAGTGTGAGACCCTCTATCTAATAGATAAAGGAGTTTTAAGACCTTCAAAAAGTCTTCAGGACTCTTTAGCCAGTATGATAAAGGGAAATAGGGAATTTACCATGATAGATGAGCAAAAGGTAGTATTTGAACAAGCTATAGCCTTATCTAGTCAAAGTAAATTTGATGGGAGAAAAAGAGTATATATAGTAAAGGGAGGACCTGGTACAGGAAAGTCAGTTGTAGCTGTTAATCTTTTAGTTAACTTAACTAGAAAGAAACAGGTCTGTCAGTTTGTATCTAAAAACAGTGCTCCTAGAAATGTTTATGCTGCTAAACTAACTGGTACTTTGAAAAAGAGCAATATAAATAATCTTTTTAGAAACTCTGGAAGTTATCTAAATACTAGCTCAAACTTTTTTGACACCTTGCTAGTGGATGAGGCTCACAGACTAAATGAAAAATCAGGCTTGTTTGGAAATCTAGGAGAAAACCAAATTAAGGAAATTATCAGGGCCTCAAAATGTTCTATCTTTTTTATAGATGAAAGACAAAAAATACATATAAAAGATATTGGAACTATAGATGAAATTAAAAAGTGGGCAAAGCTGGAAAATGCCCAAGTTTTTGAAAATGAATTGGTCTCTCAGTTTAGATGTAATGGGTCAGATGGCTATTTAGGCTTTGTAGACCATGCTCTTCAAATTAGAGAAACAGCAAACTATAATCTAGAAGGTATAGACTATGATTTTCAAGTGCTAGATAGTCCCCATATATTAAGAGATAAAATCTTTGAGCTAAATAAGCTAGATAACAGGGCTAGAATTCTAGCGGGATATTGTTGGCTCTGGCCAAAGGAAGAAAAGAAAAATCCTGATTACTATGACATTAAGATTGGGGATTTTGAAATGAGCTGGAACCTAGATAGCACAGACACTTATGCCATAGACCCGGATTCTGTTAATCAAGTAGGCTGTATTCATACTTCACAAGGTCTAGAGTTTGACTATGTTGGAGTCATTATTGGTGAAGACCTTAGATATGAAGAGGGTGAAGTTATAACTGACTATACTAAAAGAGCAAGCACTGACCATTCCATAAAAGGTTTAAAGAGTATGATGAAAAATAATCCTATTAGGGCAAAAAAATTAGCTGACCAGATTATCCGCAACACCTATAGAACCCTAATGACCAGGGGCATGAAAGGTTGCTATATCTATTGTGTAGACAAAGAGCTAGGGCAATATTTTAAAAAGATGCTAGGAGATGTAAAAAGAAATGGATAAAAAGGTAAATATATATGAACTAAAAAAGTTGGTACAAGACTTTTGTGAAGAAAGAGACTGGGACCAATTTCATAATCCCAAGGATTTAGCTATTGGTATTTCCACTGAGGCAAATGAGCTTTTGGATATCTTTAGGTTCAAGTCCTTAGAGCAAATGAAAGAAATGATGGATAAGCCACAAGTAAAAGAAAAGATTCAAGATGAATTGGCTGATACCTTCTTTTTTATTCTAAGATTTGCGCAAATGAATGGTATTGATTTAGCAGATGCCTTAGATAGCAAGATAAAAATGAATGAGAAAAAATATCCTAAAGAAAAGGCCTTGGGAAGTAATAAAAAGTATAATGAGTAATAATGGGGTGTTTTTATTGTGTGATAATGTGACAGAAGGAATTCTTTTCTTTTGATATAATAGATTTTAGACAGTAAAAATAGAATTTACTAAAAAGAGACTATAATATTATTATAGTAGAGTGTTGATATGGAGGGGCTATGAGTAAGACTAAAGTAAATGCAAAATTAAGAGATAAAATGGCTTTTGTTATGGACTTAAATGGACATAAATTTATAACCGACGCATCTGAAACAGTGGGAGGTTCTGACTTAGGACCTAGACCTAAGGTTCTTTTACTAGCCGGCCTTATAGGTTGTACTGGTATGGATGTAATAAGTATGCTTAAAAAGATGAGAGTTGAATTGGATGATTTTGATTTGGAGGTAGAAACCGACTCCAGCGATGAACATCCTAAGGTCTATCAAGATATCCATGTTAAGTATATTTTTACAGGAAAGGACTTACCCATGGATAAATTAGAAAAAGCTGTTAATTTATCTCAAGAAAGATACTGTGGCGTAAGTGCCATGTTGAAAAAAGCAACAGATATTACCTATGAGATTATTGTAAAAGAAGAATAAAGTCTTTTAGGGTAACACTACCCATTAACCTTTAACTTGTTTGTAAAAAGATCAGTGTATAAATATTGACCCCATAAGTTTGATTTGGTCTAGCTTATGGGGCTTTTGTTATATGTATTTATACAAACTTAACAGCTGTTCCATATACTATGACCTCTGCAGCCCCTTGCGTTACAGCTGCTGATGAGTAGCGAACATTGACTATTGCATCTGCTCCTAGGTCTTCTGCCTCTTTAACCATTCTTTTGGTAGCCAAGGCTCTAGCTTCATCCATCATTTCATTATATACCTTCAGCTCTCCTCCCACTAGATGCTTAAAGGCTTGGGATATGTCTTTTCCTAAGTGCTTGGTTTGTATGGTTGAGCCCTTTACAATTCCTAGCATTTCTAAGTTTTTGTTTGAAATGTAATCAGTATTTACTAAGATCATCTAATTCATCACTCCTTATCTCTTTTATTCGTTCAATTAATACACTAATAAATATTATGCTAATAATAAGTGGGATAATCCCAATTGCTAATTTTACCCATATATTAGGAAGAAAATATATAAAGTAAAAAAAGAAAGCCAGATAATAGCCTAAGAGAATTACTACCACTATTATTGGTGCAAGTATGGATTCTTTTTTCATGACGTCACCTCTTTTTAATTATATAATATTTTGAGATTTAAAAAAAGTAGTATATGATAGGCAATAGTGTAAGCAAATTTTAGAAACTGATAAAAAGAAGAAAGTATATTTAAATATATAATGGATGAAAGATCTTATGAAAATTTATTAAATATTAAAACTTCTGGCCTTAGAGAATGGTCTTCTTTAACCACTCAATATAGCCGCTATGAGCCTACCTCATATGCTGTTCTAGAAGAATTATTAGAAAACTTTGCCTTTAAAAAGGGAGACCACTTGGTGGATTTTGGCTCAGGCAGAGGAAGGGTTGCCTTCTTTTTAAACTACAAGTTGAATCTTCCCATTGTTGGTATAGAGGCAAATGAGCTTACCTATGGGGAGGCTATGAACAATCTATATACCTACAAAAGAAAACATAGCAAAAAAAATGCTCCCATAAATTTCAAATTAGCCTTTGCTGAAAACTATAGGATTAAAAAGGACCAAAATATCTTTTACTTTTTTAATCCTTTTACAAAAAGAATCTTTAAAAAGGTTGTATCTAATATATTAAAATCATATAAAAGGCATCCTAGGGATATTAACCTCATAATATATTACCCCCTAGAAGACTATGGAGAATTTTTAGAAGAAAAAACCAACTTTATTCTGGCTAATTCTTTTACCATACCGGGTTTTAAGGATAATTATCAAAAAATATTAGTATATAAATTGCATAAATTAACAGAGGAAGAATAGAGTATTTTTTGCTTACCCCAAGGGCTTTTGGTTGCAAAAAAAGTCTTTAAAGTGTATACTCTTAAAGATGGTATAGCTGTTAAAAAGAGGGTTTTTTAACTTATTAATCTTTCATATTTTAAATTTTATAGTGAGGTGAAGTGATGGAAAAGGTATTATTTTATGGTATGACTGGCGAAAAAATGTGCTTTCAACATGTTTTAATGAACGCTTTGGATATGTATTCCAATGGTCAAATTGTTAAAATTATTTTCGAAGGAGCTTCTGTAAAGCTTATTCCCATCTTTGAAGAAGAAAAAAATCAACTTTATGGAAAGGCTAAGGACTTAGGTCTAATAGCAGGAGCCTGTGTTGGATGTGCTAAAGTTATGGGAGTTTATGACCAAATTAAAGATGCTGGCATTATTATGTTAGACGATATGTATGGTCATGCAGGTATAAAGCCCTTCTTAATTGATGGTTATAGAATAATAACCATGTAAGATATTTCTTGTCTATCTTGAGGGCTTGCCATTTTATCTTAGGTGCTTTTTAAATATTTCAAATATTTTAAAATTTCTTTTTAAAAAAGCCATAAATAGGTGGAATGCCCTAGGTGGTCTATGCTAATATTATAGGCAGGGTTAATTTAAAATATTAATAAATTAACAGAAAGAAAATAGGTTTTCGGTTTGAGGGATGGGAGGCTATCCCTAGATGAGGGGGAAAGAAGCAGATGGACCGTAGGGTGAAGTATATTTTTGTAACAGGCGGGGTTGTTTCCGGCCTAGGCAAGGGAATCACAGCAGCATCATTAGGAAGATTGTTGAAAGCTAGAGGTCTCAAAGTGGCCGCTCAAAAAATTGACCCTTACATAAATGTAGACCCTGGAACCATGAGCCCCTTCCAACATGGAGAAGTCTTTGTCACAGAAGACGGAGCAGAAACCGACTTAGACCTAGGTCATTATGAACGCTTCATAGATGAGAATCTAAATAAATATTCCAACATTACATCAGGAAAAATCTTTTGGAACGTACTTAACAAGGAAAGAAATGGAGATTTCTTAGGAGAGACTGTTCAAGTTATTCCCCATATTACCAATGAGATTAAAAACTTCATATATAGTGTTGGCGAAAACACCAATGCTGATGTGGTCATAACCGAAATTGGGGGAACCATAGGAGATATTGAAAGTATATATATACTAGAAGCTATAAGACAAATCTCCTTGGAAAGAGGACAGGACAACACCCTTTTTATTCATGTTACCCTAGTTCCATATATAGCTAGCTCTGGTGAATACAAATCTAAACCAACTCAACACTCTGTTAAGGAGCTCCACTCTATAGGTATTACTCCAGATATTATTGTTTTACGCTGCGATGCTCCTTTAGAAGAATCTTTAAGACAAAAGATATCTCTTTTGTGTAATGTTAAAGCAGACTGTGTAATTGAAAATACTGATAATGAGATCTTGTACGAGATTCCTCTTTTGTTAGAAGAAATGGACTTTTCTTCTTTAGTTTGTAGAGAGTTAAAAATTGATGCTCCACTTCCTGATTTAACAGAGTGGGTAGCCATGGTAGACAAGATTAAAATGGCCAATGATAAGATAACTTTAGCCTTGGTTGGAAAGTATGTCCAATTACATGACGCCTACTTATCAGTGGTAGAAGCTGCTAAGCATGCTGGTTATGAGCATGGTTCCAATATATGTGTTAAATGGATAGACTCTGAAAGAGTGACAGAGAAAAATTGTGAAGAACTATTTAAAGATTGCCACGGTATAGTTATTCCTGGTGGCTTTGGTAATAGGGGCATTGAAGGTATGATAACCGCTTGTTCTTATGCAAGGGTTAACAATATCCCATTTTTTGGTGTTAGCTTAGGCATGCAGATTGCAGTTATTGAGTTTGCTAGAAATGTTTGTGGATATCAAGATGCCAACTCTTCTGAGTTTGATGAAAATACCAGCTACAAGGTAATTGACATGAAGTATGGCAGAAGCTCTGAGATAAATAAAAAGGGTAGTATGCGTTTAGGGGCTTATCCTTGCTCCATTAAAGAAGGAAGCTTAATGGCCCAAGCCTACAAGAGCTCCTTGGTTTATGAAAGACATAGACATCGTTATGAGTTTAATAATGCCTATAGAGAAGAATTAGAAGAGGCAGGCTTGGTTATTAGCGGAACTTGTCCTGAAAATTTCTTGGTAGAAGCCATAGAAATTAAAGACAATGACTTTTTTGTTGGGGTACAATTCCAGCCTGAATTTAAGTCAAGACCTAATAGAGCCCACCCTTTATTTTCCCTATTTATTGAAAAAGCTAAGCAGTATAAGGCTGAAAAATCAAGATAGGTAGGAAAACTCAGTATTTTAAAGATATATTGAGATATTCCGACCTAATCTCAAATAAAGGTCAAATACAATAAAATATTAAGTTTGCTACAAAGTGCTATCTACTCTACAATATTTTTAGCACTCATTGTGTTAGAGTGCTAAAACAGATTTGGAGGTATGACATGGTAATAAAACCATTAAGCGACAGAATAGTTATAAAAATGCTGGAAAGTGAAGAGACCACCAAGAGCGGTATTGTTCTTCCTGGTTCAGCTCAAGAAAAACCCCAAGTAGCTGAGGTTGTAGCAGTTGGCCCCGGTGGCTTTGTGGATGGAAATAAAGTGGAAATGGAACTTGCAGTTGGAGACAAGGTCCTCATAAGCAAGTATGCCGGTACTGAAGTTAAATTAGACGGTGTTGAGTATACAATTCTTCGTCAATCTGATGTGTTGGCGATTGTTGAATAAGTAAAGGAGAGGATAAGATGGCAAAACAGATTAAGTATGGAATAGATGCTAGAAAATCTTTAGAATCTGGAATTAATCAATTGGCAGATACAGTTAACATAACCTTAGGACCTAAGGGAAGAAATGTTGTTTTAGATAAAAAATATGGTGCTCCATTAATAACAAATGACGGTGTTACCATTGCTAAAGAAATAGAATTAGATGATCCCTTTGAAAATATGGGAGCTCAATTGGTTAAAGAAGTTGCAACCAAAACCAACGATGTAGCTGGTGATGGAACAACCACAGCAACCTTGCTTGCTCAAGCAATTGTTAGAGAAGGACTTAAGAATTTAGCTGCTGGTGCTAACCCAATGATCCTTAAAAAAGGTATTGAAAAGGCTGTTGTTTCTGCAGTGGAAGCCATAGCTGAAAATTCTTCTGTTGTTAAAGGCAGAGATGACATTGAAAGAGTAGCTTCAGTATCAGCCAATGACAATGAAATTGGAAAATTGGTAGCAGATGCCATGGAAAAAGTAGGTAATGACGGAGTTATAACTGTGGAAGAATCCAAGACCATGGGAACTCACCTAGAGGTTGTAGAAGGCATGCAATTTGATAGAGGCTATTTATCTGCTTACATGGTAACAGATACAGAAAAAATGGAAGCTGTTATTGATGACGCTTACATTTTATTAACAGATAAAAAGATTGCTAACATTCAAGAAGTTTTACCTCTTTTAGAACAAATCGTTCAATCTGGTAAAAAACTCATTATCGTAGCAGAAGATGTTGAAGGGGAAGCCCTAGCTACCTTGGTAGTGAATAAATTAAGAGGAACCTTTACCTGTGTAGCTGTTAAGGCACCTGGTTTTGGTGATAGAAGAAAGGCCATGTTAGAAGACATAGCTATTTTAACCGGTGGTCAAGTAATTTCTGAAGAATTAGGCTTAGAACTAAAAGATACAACCATGGATATGCTAGGAAGAGCTAGACAAGTTGTAGTTCAAAAGGAAAATACAATTATTGTTGACGGCGCTGGAGACACAGACCAAATTAAGTCTAGAGTGGCTTCTATTAAGTCTCAAATTGAAGAAACAACCTCTGAGTTTGATAAGGAAAAACTTCAAGAAAGACTAGCTAAATTAGCTGGTGGAGTTGCAGTTATCCAAGTTGGAGCAGCAACAGAAATAGAAATGAAGGAAAAGAAACTTAGAATCGAAGACGCCCTAGCAGCAACAAGAGCTGCTGTAGAAGAAGGTATCGTAGCTGGTGGTGGTACTGTATACATTGATGCTCTTAAGAGTGTTAATGATGTGGTTAAAACTTTAGCAGGTGATGAAAAGACCGGTGCTATGATAGTTGCTAAGGCCCTAGAAGAACCTACCAAGCAAATAGCTCTAAATGCTGGCTTAGAAGGATCTGTAATTCTAGCCAAGGTTCTTACCTCTAGAAAAGGTATTGGATACAACGTTATTACTGAAAAATATGAAGATATGATTGAAGCTGGTATTGTAGACCCTGCAAAGGTTTCTAGATCTGCCCTACAAAATGCAGCATCAGTAGCAGCCTTAGTTCTAACAACCGAATCTTTAGTAACAGATATTCCTGAGCCAGAACCAGTAATGCCTCAAGGCAACCCTGGCATGGGCGGATATGGAATGTAAAAAATAAGTATAGTTATATAAATATCTAAAGGTATTATGTAATTAAAAGTAATATTACGCAAGCCCCATAAGTTTGATAATAACTTATGGGGCTTTTTTATTATATTGCTCTATTTATAACTCCATATTTCTTTAATTAGCACTAGGACTTTAGTAAATAGCAAAAAACATAGTGCTAACCTCTTTTCTTCTTCTTTTCTTGCTATAATAAAATCAATAATAGTAGGAGGTCTTGCTATGAGATTTTTAAAATTTATTGCTAGTGAGCATGTGGTCTTAGACTCTGATGTCTATAAAGGTGGTGGAAGTGATGTAACTAAGGGGCTTCAAGCACTTTTAGACCTAGCTGATGATAATAATGGAGTACATTTGGTAATGGATGGAGCTGCCCTCATAAGAGGCTTGGATTTAGGCTCAAATACCACTATTGAATGCTTAAGTAAAGACTGTGGCTTCTTTTTAAAGGATGGTTCTGATAGGTCTTTAATTGATTTGAAAAAAAGAAGCTATACAGAAAGATTAACAAGAAATATTAGTATTCTTGGAGGAACATATAATCATAATAATAGGGGTCAAGCCCACCATGTTTCTGTGAATGACCCTAATTTTAGGTTTGGTATTAAGGGGATATCTGATGATTTTGGAGACCAAAGATTGGTTGTGGCCTTTGAGTTTTTTGGTATTGAAGATTTAATTGTAAGGGATATTACCATAAGAGACCAAAGGTCCTGGTCTATGATGGTGGTAAATTTCAAAAATGTCACCATGGACAATATATACATTGATTTACCCAACTGGCAAGCCAGCCAAAACCAAGATGGTCTACACTTTTGGGGACCTGGCCAATTTTTGACCTTGAAAAATATTAAGGGTCGTTCTGGAGATGACTTTATAGCTCTTGCTCCAGATGAGCATGATTTAGTATCTTCAATTACCGATGTTTTAGTAGATGGAGTATATGTAGATAATGCTGACCAAGTTATTAGAATGCTCTCAAGAGGAGAAGGAAGACTGGATAGGGTGACCATAAGAAATGTTACTGGCACCTATAGGTCCTATGGCTTTTTCATAAATCCCTGGTTTCCTGGAGATACCTTTGGAAATTATGGCCATATTACCTTTGAAAACATTGACCTTAGACCCCTTGACCATGTCTACCCCTACAGGACTGCTACCTTGTTTGATATTGGAGGAGATTTTGAGTGTTTGACCTTTAAAAACATTCATCATCAAGATGCCTCTGATGACCGTCCACTTTTTATCTTGGGTCTTCCCTTTCATAGAAATGATCTTAATTACAAGCCTGGTTTTAGGCCAAAGATTAAAAATATAATTATTGATGGCCTTACAATTTTACAAAATGAAAAGGATAAGGATGTTAAAGAATATATCCAAATTTATGATAGGGTGGAAAACCTCTTTTTGAAAAATGTTATAATTCCAAAAGAAGATAATTTTGAGCCGGTAGATAGCTTAATTGGTTTTTCTATCTTTAAAGACTCTGACCAGGGTTACATAAAAAACCTTCTTACCCATGACCTATATACACCAGGGGTAAAAAGGCTTTTAAATAAAGAAGGTCGGGTAGGCCAAGAGTCTAGTACATGATATAATTACTTTTAAGAGGTGGATATTAAAATGAAAAGATTTTTTGTAATTCTTATGGTGTTGGTTATGCTTTTATCCTTAAGTGCTTGTCAAACCTATTTGTTTGGAAAGTATACCAATGAAGATGGAAGTGTGGAGTACACCTTTCAAAGTAATAATTTTACTCTAGCTAGAGATGGTTTAGACTTTGAGGGTACCTACTTAATTAAAAAAGGAGAAATAACCTTTACCTTTGAGGATGAAAGTCAAGAAACCTTTAGCTATGCCCGGGAGGGTACTGCTACCATAATTGGTGGAGAGTATTTTAATAGGGCGGAATAATGAACTTTGATATTCTTGTAAATAAGGTAAAAGAGGCAGGAGACTTAATGTTAGAAAGCTCTTTAGCCTACCAAGTTACAAAAAAAGGAGATAAAGACTTTGTTACCTCCTATGACTTGGCCATAGAGGAAAGGTTGAAAAAGGAGTTGACCAATCTTTTTCCCCATATACCCTTAATGGCAGAAGAGGGTGAGTTTTTAGAAAAAAGACCTAAAAGCCTCTTTATCTTAGACCCCTTAGATGGGACTACAAATTTTATCCATGACTACAAGGAATCTTGCGTCTCTTTAGGCTTTGTTCATGAAGAAAAACCCATCTTCGGCCTAGTATATAATCCCTTTAGTAAGGAGCTTTACCTAGGAGAAAAGGGTAAGGGAGCCAGCCTTAATGGTAAGAAGATTCAAGTATCTTCAATAGATAAAATAGAAGATGCCCTCATAGGTGCTGAAACCAGTCCCTATGAAAGAGAAAAGAGTGTTGAACATTTTAGGGTTCTAGAAAGAGTCTTTAAAGAATCTATGGACCTAAGAATTGGTGGCTCTGCTTCTTTAGATATATGTTATGTGGCTGTAGGAAGAACCCAAGGATTTTTAACTCGTAGATTATCACCTTGGGATTATGCTGGACCTCTTTGTATTTTACAAGAAGCTGGTGGCATATATAGCCAATGGGATGGAAGGGCTGTATCATTTTTTGAAAAAAGTGATATTTTAGCTGCTAATAATATGAAAATATGGGAGACATTACATGGAATCATTAAAAAAGAAGTGTGATAATGGCCAGTGTATCTTTGTAAGTGACATTATTTCAAGATACTCTTTAGATCAAATTTATACGCCTGAAAATATAAATGAAAAAATTATAAGTTTGGTAGAAGTCTATAGGCCAGGTTTGCAATTAGCCGGTTACCTAGCTGGTTTTAACCACAATAGGGTTCAACTTTTTGGTCAAGCAGAAATGAACTACCTAGGTGAACTATCTAGAATGGATAGACAAAGCCGAATGGATGCCTTTATTCACAAAGATATTCCTTGTATCATTATTGCTCAAAATCTCCCAGTTTATGATGAGATAATTAAGTCTGCTAGACAAAAAGAAGTACCTGTTCTTAGAACAGAAGAGTCCACATCGGTTTTTATGGCCATGCTCATTAGTTATTTAAACCTAGAGATGGCTGAAAGGATATCCATTCATGGAGAGCTTTTAGAGCTTTATGGAGTGGGTATACTAATAACTGGAAGTAGTGGAGTTGGTAAGTCTGAGACAGCCCTAGAGCTGGTTAAAAGAGGTCATAGATTAATAGCAGATGATGTGGTGGAATTGAGAAAGGTAAGTCAAACCACCTTGTTAGGTTCTTCTCCTGAGATTATTAGACACTTTATGGAACTAAGAGGGGTAGGTATTATTGATGTAAAAAGCCTCTACGGTATTGGGTCTGTAAAGGATATAGATTCAATTGACTTAGTGGTAAACATTGAAAGATGGGATGAGAGTAAAAAGTATGACCGTCTAGGAGCAGATGAAGCATATATTGAATACTTGGGTATAAAAATACCATATCTCAACATTCCCATAATGCCAGGAAGAAATATGCCCATACTACTAGAAGTAGCAGCTATGGACTTTAGACAAAAGAAGATGGGCTATAATGCCGCAAAGGAAATGTATGAAAGAGTTAACAAAAAATTTCAAAACAATACTTAAAGATTTTAGTTTTGTAGAATTTGATAAAGAAATGAAGCACTACACCTCATATAACACAGGAGGTAGGGTAGACATTTTAGCTAAACCCAATAACGTAGACCAGTTGGTAAGCATCCTTAAGACTTTAAGAGAAAACAAGATACCTACCACCATTTTAGGGGCTTGTACCAATGTGCTTGTGGGAGATAAGGGGATTAGAGGAGCTGTGGTCCTCACTAGTGGCCTTATAGAAACTAGGGCTGATAAGGACCTAGTGATATGTCAAGCTGGGGTCTCCATGGCTAAGTTTGCAGCCTATGCCCATAGCTTAGGCCTAGGAGGGACAGAGGCGGTCTCTGGTATACCTGGTTCTGTAGGTGGAGCTGTATATATGAATGCTGGCTCTTATGGGGTTCAAGTAAATGATATTTTAGAGTATTCCCTTTATTTAGACGACCAATTAAATGTGGTAAGGTTAGAAAAAGATCACCATCAATTTGGATTTAGAAAATCCTTTTACACAGATAAAAACTATATTATCCTAGAAGCTGGATTTTTATTAAAGCCTAGGGATAAGGACTTAATAAAAGAAGATATGAAGATTTTTGCTGCTAAAAGAAAGGCTTCCCAGCCTTTAGAGTATTCTTCTTGTGGTTCTGTCTTTAAAAGACCTCCAGGAAATTATGCGGGAAAACTTATTGAAGATGCAGGTCTTAAGGGCTACAAGGTAGGAGGAGCTATGGTATCACCCAAGCACGCTGGCTTCATAGTTAATACAGGAGATGCCTTGACCCAAGATATAATTGAGATAATAGATTTTGTAAGAGATACTGTGTATAATAAATATAATATAGATCTTGAGCTAGAGGTCAGAATAATCGGAGAAAGATAGTGGAACTATACATCATAACCGGCATGAGCGGGGCAGGAAAAACATATGCACTAAGAACCATGGAAGATTTAGGCTATTATTGTATTGATAATATTCCTCCTTCTTTTATACCCCAATTTGTAAAAATGATTGTAGAGCATAAGAATATTGAAAAATGTGCTCTGGTTGCTGATGTAAGAGGGGGAGAACCCCTAGGTAATATCTTGTCTGCTTTAGAGGAGTTGGATTCTAAAGGATATCGCTACACCATGATATATTTAGTAGCCTCAGATTCCATGCTCATAAAGCGCTACAGGGAGACAAGAAGACAACACCCTATGGAAAATGAGTCTATTAATACCTGGCAGGCCATACAAAAAGAAAGAGAAGACTTTCATGCCATAAGTAAAAGAGCAGACTTTGTTATTGATACCTCCCAACTTTTGACCAAGGAGTTTAAGAAGGAATTAGCCTCTATTGTCCTAGGAGGTCCCTTAAAGGAATCCCTTGTCATAACTTTGGTATCTTTTGGAGTTAAGTATGGAAATCCTGTGGATACAGACTTAATGTTTGACCTTAGATTTACTCCCAACCCCTACTATATCGAAGGCATGAGAGAATTGACCGGAAAAGATGATAAGGTTAAAGACTATGTCCTAGGTCAAGAAGCCACAAAAGAATTTATAAAGCAAATGACAAACATGGTAGAGTTTCTAATACCCCTATATATTAAAGAAGGAAAAACTTCTTTGGTTATAGGTCTTGGCTGTACTGGTGGAATGCACCGCTCAGTAGCAATAGCTGATGAGTTTGCCAGAATATTGGAACAAAATAATCATAGAGTAAATGTACAGCACAGAGATATTGAAAAAGACACTATTATCAAAGAGTACGGAAAGAAATAATGTCCTATACGGCTGATGTAAAAAAAGAACTCTCTTATAGAAAAAGTGAAGAGGACTGTTGTAAAAGGGCTACCCTAAGCGGGGCCTTAAGATTAGCAGGCCAATTTTCTGTAAATGAAGAAGGCAACTACAAGTTGTCCTTGTATACCCAAAACAATACAGAGGCCCGCTGGCTCATGTTTAAATTAAATGAGCTCTATTCATTACAATCAAGCATAAGCATTGAAAAAAATAGGTTTAATAATAAATCTACATATCTACTAACAACAGAGGCCACCTATGGGTCTACATTAGCTTTTTCTGATTTAGGTTTTATGGAAGCAGATGAAAACAAGAGGGGGATTTTTTCTGGTATATCCGAATGGGAAAACACAGACCACTGTCGCTACTGCTACTATAGAGGGGCCTTTATGTCTTCTGGTAATGTGAAAAATCCTGAAAAAGGCTATAGATTGGAAATAGGGTCGGTTAATCAAATAGAATTAGATAGACTATATGCTCTTTTGAAAAAAGAAGAACTTTTAAAGATAAGAAAAACCAAAAGAAGGGACCTTCCCTACATCTACCTAAATAGTTCTGAAGAGGTAGCCACCTTTTTAAATATGATAGGCTCCCATAAGGTGCTAATGGATTTTGAAAACACTAGAATAGAAAAAAGTCTTAGAAATGATACTAACAGAATGCTAAATTGTGATGAATATAACTCCAACAGGTCTGTAGAAACCAAGATAAGACAGATTAAGGCTATTGAATATATAGATAAAACCAAGGGCCTTAATATTTTAAATGATAAGTTAAAAGAGGTTGCTCTTTTAAGATTAAATAGGGACATAACCGAGTACAATGAAATTCTTGAAAGTATGAAGGTTAAGGTCTCTAAGTCCACAGTTCAAAAAAGATTGGCAAAGATTGAAGAAATTGCAAGAGAGTTAGGCTATATAGAAGAAGAATAGAAAGCAAGAAATAAAAGAAGGAGTCGCTGTGGAAAAAGATTCTTGGGATATTTTAGAAAAAGAGTGCATTTCGTGTCAAAAGTGTGTCTTTGGAACAAATAGGAAAAATGTGGTTATGGGTAGAGGCAACATAAATGCTCCTATCCTATTCATTGGTGAAGCTCCTGGAGAGACAGAGGATGAACAGGGCAGGGCCTTTGTAGGAAAGGCTGGCCAGCTTCTTTCTATGGCTTTAACCGCCATGGGTATGGAAGAAGAACACTACTACCTATGTAATGTCATAAAATGTAGGCCCCAGAATAATAGGACTCCTAATATGGATGAGATAGAGACTTGTCTTCCATATTTACTTAGACAAATTAAGTTGGTAAATCCCAAGGTAATTGTACTAATGGGCAATGTGGCCATTATGGGTATCTTAGACAAGAATGCATCTGTATCTAGACAAAGAGGGACCTGGTATGACTATGAGGGAATTCCTACTATGGTAACCTATCATCCAGCAGCCCTTTTACGAGATGACAATAAAAAGATTGATATGTGGGTGGATATAAAAAAGGCATGGAAGAAAGTAAAAGAAGAGAAATAGACCAACTACTTGACCAATATGAAGAGGAATTTGAAAAAAGCCAGAAGGATTACCAATGGCTTTTTGTTAGACCAGATGGAAAAATGCAAAAAGGACTTATGCTCATAGGAGAAGCCCCTGGCAAAAATGAAGTGCTAGAAGGTAAACCCTTTGTGGGGGCAGCGGGAGAAAAGCTAAAGGACTTTTTAAAAATTCTAGACCTAAAAAGAGATGACATCTATATTACCAACATTATTAAGTATAGATTGTATAGAATAAATGAAAAGACAAATAATATGGTAAATAGACCAGCAAGAAAAGATGAAATAGAAAGCTCTGCCATATACTTAAAAAAAGAAATTGAAATATTAGAACCTAAAGTCATAGTAACCCTAGGAAATGTAGCCCTAAAGGGCATTTTAGATAATCATAGTGTTAGTATTGGAGATTATCATGGAAAGAGATGGGATTATAACAAAAGTATTCTTTTTCCCCTTTATCATCCAGCTAGCCTTATCTACAATCAAAAGCTCATAGATGAATATAATAAGGATGTATTAAAATTAAAGGAGCTTCTAGTATCTTTAAGATAATACTAAGCCCTCGTACTTATCATGAGATAGATGTGAAATCAAAGAATCTATATGTAAAAGGAAAGTCTCATCACTTTCTCTTTTTTTAACTTCTACTTTTCCATCCTTAGCATCTCTTCCAACAATTATTCTGTAAGGTATACCTAAAAGGTCCCCATCATAAAACTTGGCTCCAATCCGGATATTTCTGTCATCCAGTAAAACCTTGTAAGATTTTTCATAAAACAATTCATGTATCTTTTTAGATAAGTCCGAAATTACTGGATTATCCCCTATTACAGGTAAAATTAATATTTCAAAAGGATAAACATATTCAGGCCAAAACATCTCATCATTTATAAGGTTTGCTTCAATTAGAGAAAAGATTAATAGAATTAGATAAATATAAGCTTTGTTCTCTGCCACCTTAGCTATTTCTTCTCCTTCAAATACTCTTAGCCTACTATTACATACTGGACATAGGTGGTTTTTAGATAATCTAATTAAGTCATAAAAGCCTAAATGGGTAAAATCATCTAAATTAACTCCCATAAGATGGTAATCAGTCTTATTGCCACCAGCAATAAAATCCACCATATCTCGCAACTCTAAGTCACAGTAAATGGGGCACTTTAAACCTACAGGGGAGGCAAAGCCTACAGCTGCCCCTGTTAATTCTTCTACCTTTTCAGAAGAAGCAAAGTCTAGGTCTTTTAAGCCTAAAAGCTTTTTTACCTTTTCCATTGAAAGGTCTCTATCACCTCTAATTACTATAGCAAAAACTTTTCCATCTCCTTCTAATAATAGGGTCTTGGCTAAATCACTTGGTTTGCATGAAAGCATGGAACACAATTGGTCTACAGTCTTGGCATTAGGGGTATGGATTAGTTTCATATTAGACTCATTAGAGGGTAGGGTTGATTTACTTTTCTTAATGTCAAAAATCATATCTATTTTATTTATATCATCCCCAATAGGTAAAATCTCTACTCTTCCACCATAAGAGCACTTAGTGCAGGTTGCTATCATTTCTTTAGAGTTCTTAGAAGGAACATAATAGTAAACATCTTTAGATGACCAAGTATCCTTTACAAAATCTTTATCCTTAGAAATATTTAGATGATTAAAGAAGCTATCTAAAAGCTTTATTGAGTCTTCCTTTTTAGTAGCTATTTCAATAATCTCAGCCTTAACTTTATTATCCCCAGCTATATATACATCATGATCATTTAAAGATGGATATGATTGTAATAGAGATACCAAATTATCCCTTAATATTAAACCCATCTCCAAAAGCTCAAAGCTTCTAGAAGATACCAATCTTCCAATATTGGTCTTAGCTATATACTTAGCTGTAGGGCTTGTAGCCATTTTAGGTATATCTTTACTTGTGTAGGTCTTTAGTTGAGATACTTTCATAATAACTCCAAAAATATATTTAATAAGAGTCTAGCCTTGGTCAAAAAAACATATTAGTTTATGTGTAAATAATCCTTGCCTTAAATTATATAGCATAAAGAAAGATTTAAGAACTTTTCTTCTTACATATTTAAGATAATCTTTTATCTTTTTTAATAGACATATGCATATTGACATTAACTGTATTAAATTTAGGCTTTTTCCCATATTAAGGCCTAAAAAGGTCCCACTTTTACTGGTTTTAGGGGTCTTTTAAATTAAAAAAACTTTTTTTCAAATTTAGTGTTTTTTTTTGAGTTTCCGCAAAACGCAATAATCATGTAGAAAAATACATTATGCT
>CAZLVL010000026.1:0-18715 GCA_964563155.1 uncultured Clostridiaceae bacterium
TCGAATAACAGTTTAAGAGTTTAGCTTGTAAGTTGAATTTTACGGAAACTCAAAACATATCATATATTATATAGGTTTTGTGAAAAGAATACATAAGTATATTTAACTTCTGTTGAAATGTTTGACTTCTCTAGAAAAAAGAAGTAATTCCATAAGACTTTAGCTTATGCGTTGTATAATAGTAATGAAAGATAAAAAAAAATATATTGTTATTAATATGTCCAAGAAAGGATTGTCTATTATGTTTTCAAAGAAATTTATTAAAGCAACTAAAAACTACTGCGAGTACCACTTACCTGTAAATGCCCCCTATGTAAGAAAGACCTTTGTACTAGATAAGCTACCCCAAAAGGCAAAAATCACCCTTACCTCTACTGGCTTTTACAGACTTTGGGTAAATGGGATAGAAATAACAGAAGGTCTACTTGCTCCATACATTTCAAATCCTGATGACCTCCTATTCTATGATTATTATGATGTGACCCAATATTTAAAGACAGATAAAAACTCTTTAGCCTTGATGCTGGGAAATGGTATGTCCAATGCCATGGGAGGTTACATCTGGGATTTTGATAAAGCTAGCTTTCGTTCAGCTCCCAAACTGGCCTTGCACTTTGAGGCTCACTTTGAAGATAGCTCTTTTTCCTTTGAAGCAGACGATACTTTTAAATGTGCTCCTTCTCCCATTACCTTTGATGACCTTAGAAGCGGAGAGCACTATGATGCAAATCTAGAAATTGAAAATTGGAACTTACCAGACTTTGACGATTCAAAATGGTCTCCTGCAATTATTGCAAAAAGTCCTCTAGGAAAGGCTTTACCAAATGATACAGACAAAATTGTAATTACAAAGGAGCTTAAGGCTATAAAGGTATATAAGGGGCACATAGCTCCCCATAAATATCCTGACAGAATAGCTAAAGCCTCTCAAGAGCTATCTAAAACCACTTTTTATAAGCCTTCAAAAAATGAGTCTGGATACATCTTTGAATTTTCTGAAAATGCTTCCTTTTTACCCAAACTAAGAATAAAGGGGAAAAAAGGACAAAAGATTATTCTACAATGCTCTGAATACTGCGGACCTAATGGAGAAATGTCTTATGAAAACCTAACTAGATTTTTCCCAGAGGGCTTTTGCCAAAGGGATATCTATACCTGCAAAGGAGAAGGCCTTGAGGAATATATCCCCTCTTTTACCTACCATGGAGCTAGATACATTATGGTAATAGGAGCAGATGAATACCAAATATCAGAAGATTTAGTCACAATGCTGGTCATGAATTCAGACCTAAAAGAAGCAGGTGATTTTGATTCTTCTGACGAAATAGCAAATAAGTTGCAAAGAAATGCTAGAATAAGTGATTTGGCAAACTTTGTGTATTTTCCCACTGATTGTCCCCACAGAGAAAAAAATGGTTGGACTGGAGATGCTGCCGTTTCAGCAGAGCATATGCTACAAAACCTGGATGTAGAAAGAAGTTTTACCCAGTGGCTTAAAATGGTTTGTGCTAGCCAAAGAGAAGATGGAGCCCTTCCTGGAATTGTGCCTACCAGTGGCTGGGGCTTTGCCTGGGGCAATGGTCCAGTTTGGGATCAGGTAATTATAGAGCTTCCCTACCAAACCTATATCTATAGAGGAAACACAGAAATGTTTTTAATGTGTTCTGATACAATAATGAGATATTTAAACTACATATCCAAAAAAAGAGATGAAAGAGGACTTATAGATATAGGTCTTGGAGATTGGTGCCATACCTTAAGATGGGATGCAGACAATCACCTATGCCCAATTGAAGTATCAGATACCATAACCACCTATGCAACATGTAAAAAGGCAGAATTTCTCTTTGGGGTCACAGGACTAAAAGCCCAAGAAGAGTTTGCAAGAGCTTTGGCAGATGAACTCTATGAAAGTATCAGAAAGTATCTTGTGGACCTTAACACCATGACAGTTAAAGGAGCTTGCCAGACTTCCCAAGCCATGGGCATTTATTACGACATTTTTGAACCAAGTGAAAAAAGTCAGGCCTATACAAGACTTCTTGAATTTATCCATGAAAAGGATGACCATATGGATGGTGGAATAATTGGGCTTAGAACTATATTTAGAACCCTTGCTAACTTTGGAGATGCTGAGTTAGCCTATAAAATGATAACTAGGACCGATGCCCCTTCTTATGGAGTTTGGGTCACTTCCTTTGACCTAGTATCCATGGCAGAGGCTTTTGAGTCTACAGTAAATGGGTATCAACGTTCATTAAATCATCATTTTATGTCTGATATAAGTGGGTTTTTTATAAGTCACATTGTTGGAATATCTGTAAATCCATACAAAGAAGATCCTAGCTTTGTAAAAGTTCAACCTAACTTCATAAAAACCTTAGACTATGCAAAGGGCTACTATGACACCATAGCAGGTAAAATAAATGTAAGGTGGGAAAGAAAACAAAACTCCATTAGCCTTTATATTGATAAAGCAGATGATGTTAAAGGAGAAATACACCTACCCAAAGGCTATGTCTTTACCGACTTAAATGGACAAAAAACTGAATGGATGAGAGAAAGAAAAATCTACAGTCTTGAAAATGGGGTCTTTGGCATAAAAAGTATAGTATAATATGTTAAAACCTTAAGGATAAAAAATGAAAGAATTAATAGATAGAATAAATGAATTAGCAAGAGCTTCAAGAATCAGGGAATTAACACCTGAAGAAATTGAAGAACAAAAAAAGCTTAGAAGAACCTATATCGATGCCTTTAAAAGTAGTCTAAAAGAAAATCTAATGAACCTAAAGATTGTAGATGAAGATGGCTTTGATGTAACTCCAGATAAGCTTAAAGAAGAGCAAAGAAAAAGAAAGCTAAATTAACTAGAAAGATTAATCAAAGTACACAAAAAGAGCTTAACCTATAGGCTCTTTTTATTTTGTCTTACAGCAACCCCATTTCAACAATATTAAACTTAAACTTACTATTGACTTTAATTTTATTAAAGTATATATTAATATTATTAAAGGAGGTAAGCTATGGCTAGAGATATTTTACCAGGTTGGATTAGCAATCTAGATGATGAGGATTTGGTATTTATAAAAAACTTTATTATGTCCTCAGGTTCCTTAAAAGAGATTGCTAAGCAATATAAAGTAACCTACCCCACTGTTAGATTAAGATTGGATAAGCTAATTCAAAAAATTCAAATTAATGAAGACAGACAAACAGAGCCCTACATTTCACTTATTAAACGTTTGGCAGTAGATGAAAAACTTGATTTAGAAACAGCTAAACTCTTAGTAAATGAATACAAAAAAATATTAGAAAAGGAGGATTACTAATGAATGGACTTATAGTTTCTACTATTTTTATTATTGCAATTCTATTATTTATCGGCACAATAGTTTTACAGGTTATCTTGTCTAAGAAGGAAAATAAATGGCTAGGACTTATTCTACCTATTATAGCTTTTTTGTTTGCCCTTTTAGTTACTTTTAATGTGGTAGACACAAACAACTATACCGAACATCAGATTCAATATAATGAAGAGGGAGAGATTATTGGAGAAATAACAATTAAGCATGAAGGAAGCTCAGACACAAGCTCCACAGCTTTAACCATTGCAACTACCTTTTTAATATATAATATCCCAACCATGATCTACCTATTCATATACTTTGGTTCAAGAGAAAAGATTAATCTAAAGAATCAATTAGATAAAATGACCATACAGGATTTGTAAAAACCAGTTACTTGAAAAGACCCTTCTAATCAGAAGGGTTTTTCTTGTTATTGTTCTTATTCTTACCAATCTAGATTTACTAAATCTTACTAATTATCCAGCTTACTTAAATCTCTTAAGCACATCATCCAAGGTGGGATTGCCTATCTCTTGAAGATAATAGTTAACCCTCATAATTGTTTTATCTGTCTTTAGAACTCTTCTAATATCTATGGGAGTTCCAGAAATTATGAGGTCACAATCAATATTGTTAATGGTTTCTTCTAAGTCTTTAACCTGTTTATCTCCATAGCCCATAGCAGGTAAAATCTTATCCATGTGGTCATATTTATTAAAGGTATCCTTAATTGAGCCCACTGCATAAGGTCTAGGGTCTAATATTTCTTTTGCTCCATACTTTCTAGCAGCTACAAGGCCCGCTCCATGAGTCATACCACCATGGGTTACGGTTGGACCATCTTCTATTACTAGCACCTTCTTCCCCTTTATATCCTCATAATTATCCACTGTAAAAGGAGAGGCTGCTTCAATTATCATAGCATTAGGATTATACTTTTCCACATTTTGTCTTACTATATCAACATCTTGTCTATTAGCTGAATCAACCTTATTTATTACCACCACATCAGCTAGTTTTAGATTTACTTCCCCTGGATGGTAAGCTATTTCATGACCAGGTCTTAAGGGGTCAACCAAGGTAACATTCAAGTCTGCATGAATAAAGGAAAAGTCATTGTTTCCGCCATCCCACAAGATAACATCAGCTTCTTTTTCTGCTTCTCTTAATATGACCTCATAATCTACACCAGCGTATACAACAATTCCCTTATCTATATGTGGTTCATATTCTTCTCTTTCTTCAATGGTACACTTATGTTTATCTAGGTCTTCATAGGTGGCAAATCTTTGACAAATTTGAAGTTTCAAATCTCCATAAGGCATGGGGTGACGAATGGCAACCACCTTTTTGCCCATAGCTTGTAAAATTTGAATAATCTTTCTGGTGGTTTGGCTTTTACCAACTCCAGTTCTAACAGCACAAACTGATATTACTGGTTTTGTAGATTTAATGCTGACATTTTCCACACCCATCATTCTAAAGTCTGCTCCAGCTGCTAAAACCGTAGAAGCCTTGTGCATAACATCTGTATGAGATATATCACTATAGGCAAAGATAGCTTGCTTGATATTATTCTTTCTAATCAAATCTATTAGGTTGTCCTCTGTATGAATATCTATACCATCAGGATATAGATCTCCCGCTAGTTCTTTTGGATATTTTCTTCCATCAATATTGGGAATTTGTGTTGCTGTAAAACATACAACATTATACATTTCATTATCTCTGAAATAGGTGTTAAAAATATGAAAATCTCTTCCCGCTGCCCCCATTATAATCACATTAATCTTGGACATGTGTGCTCTCCTCTTTACATAAAATCAAAAAATTTGTCTTTGTAACTTGATTAAATATTCATAAATATGAATAATAGTCTAGTTTTGTGATTAATTATACCATAAATATGGAAAATGGAAGCCTTTTTTTAAATATTATTCATTATTTTTATATTCTTTTTATTAAATCTCTTTATTTCAAAACTTTAACATCAAAATCTACTTCTACTTTATCAAAATCATTACCTTCAACTATTATCTTAGCTAATCCAGCCTTATTCTTAGACCTTACATAAAGCCCTGCTCTACCTCCTTTAAAGGAAAAGGTGGAAGTACCAAGGACCTCAATAGGTCCTTCTACTCTAACTGTAAAAGGTTCCATGTAATAGGGTAGGATGTTATCATTTTGGTCCACTGCTAAGATACGGACACTGGCCACATCATAGGAAGCATCTTCAACTAGGTCTTTCTTATCTATGTTTACCTTTAGCTTAATTTCATTAACCGGCTCTCTTGTAATACTCTTTACAAGCTCTCCATCTTTAATAGCATCAAAGCGATAGGATATGGCAGAATCTCCCCAGTTACCCATATAGGTAGAAAATATTTGATAGGCATCATCAAAGCTAAGCTTTCTAGTCTTCATAAAGTAGAGCATTTTTAATTTCTCACTTAAATTTAAATTAGCCAAGCCTTTCTTAGCAACTGCCCTCATGAGCTCCTTTATAGCTTTTGCAGCCTTCTTATCAAGGCCTTCCTTAACCTCTAGTAATTCCCCTATGAAGTCATCAATGAGAATTGGAGGATGGACCATGGAAGGATAGTTTAATCTATCTGGAAAAAATTCTTTTACAAAGTCCTGATTTTTGTAGACTTTAACACTATCAGCATTGGTAAAAGCGTAGACATCTCCAATATGGCCACTTGGATGATCTCCAATATCCATAGAGGAAGAAACTTCTAGAACTGGTTCTTTTAAAAGCTGAGAGGCATAAACAGAGGCTGCCAACTTAGGATTTCTATACAAGTCTAAAACTCCATGGTAGCAAATCCTATCACCACTACCAAAGTCTTGGTGGGTATGATAATCAAACATACACCAGCCAAAGCCCCCAGCTATATCCTCATAACCAAAGTATCCATCTATTACCTTAGCGTGGCGCAAGGCATGTTCCAATCTTTTTTGTTCCCAGTCAAAAGATTTAGTGGGAAACATATGACCATTGTATTCGGTTATTAAATAGGGCTTTTCCATATCTGAGGTAACCTTCTTTTTAGGGTCTACCCCAGCATTGCTTCCAATATGGGAAAAGTCATTGTAACTATAGATGTCTTCTAAAAGAGAACTTTTTTGAATAAAGCGAACCCCTGTAGTTTGTCTGCTTGGATCTAAATCATGAGCTATCTTGTTGGTTCTAGTATAAAAAGGATCATCATCTTGAGATTCATTTATACGTACTCCCCAAACAATGATTGAAGGATGATTTCTGTATTGTAAGACCATTTCTTCTACATTTTCACAGGCCACATCCTTCCAGTCTTCATCTCCAATATGTTGCCAACCAGGTATTTCCATAAAAACCAAAAGACCTAATTGGTCACAGGCATTTATGAAGTGCTTACTTTGTGGATAGTGTGAAGTTCTAACAGCATTAACACCTAACTCATACTTTAAAATCTTAGCATCTAACTCTTGAGGGCTTTTCCCCATGGCATAACCCACATGGGGATAACTTTGATGCCTATTAAGCCCCATAATCTTTATCTTTTTATCATTTAGATAAAAGCCATCTTTTTTAAAGACAACCGACCTAAATCCAAAGTCCAAAGAATATGAATCTACATTATCTCCAGAAATATTTAATTTAGTTACTAGAGTATATAGGTTGGGATTATCTATATCCCACAGTGAAACATTATCAATAAAAAACTCGCACTTAAAATTCAAAGAGTCTAATACTTCATCTAATACCTTTTCAAACTTTACTACCAGCTTTCCACTTTTCTTTTCAAGCAGCTCAAAGTCTAAACCAAGTAAGCCATTAGACAAATGCTCCTTATCCAATACAAGGCAAATATCTAAAAGCAATCTTTTTTTCTCTTTTGTTACATCTAGAGTCTGAACAAAGATATCCTCTATGAAGCTTTTATCTCTAATTTCTAAGTTCACTTCCCTATACAAGCCACCAAAGGTCAAATAATCTATTATCCCACCAAAAGGAGGTATATTAAGGTCTTCTTTGCTATCTAGTTTGACTGCTAATATGTTTTCATGGTCAATTAACAAGTTATCAGTAAGCTCAAGAGAAAAGCCAGTATAGCCTCCCTTATGGCAAAAGATTTCTTTTCCATTTAGAAAAATCCTGGCTTCATGACCTGCCCCTTCAAAGTTTACAAATATCCTCTTATCCTTCCAGTATAGAGGAGCATGAAAGATTTTCCTGTATCCAGATACCTTCTCATAAAGGCTCTCAGTAAAATAATTATATGGAAAACTTGCATTACTATGGGGTAGTTCCACAATAGATATTAAGTCTGATTTTTGTCCTAATTTAAAGTCTGGAAAAAACTCATCCACATATTCCCATTCTCTGTTCCAATAAAGTATCTCTCTCATAATATCCTCCTACTTAAAAAAATCCATATCCTTTAAACTCTTTTCATTAATGAACATACCAGTAAATTGAGGAACCTTAAATTTCTTAACAAAGGCCTCACACTTACACAAAAATATATAGTAAATATTTAAGCCAGAACCACATAAGGTCTCAAAGTTACCTTGGCCCTTAGAGATGATAAGGTCTGCTTCTTCTATAGCCTTTTCACTTACATCATTTATCATATCCAATTGGGTACCTGGTATATCTGATCCATTATCAATTACAGTTACTAACTTATCTAAGTTAACCTCTTTTGCATCTTTTAAGGTCACATCATTTAGTACAGGATTTCCTCTAACTATACAAGTAATATTTAAATTAGGATATATCTTTTTAATTATCTCAATAAATATTTTATCAAATACAATCTCTCCTGCATTGTCTAAAAGATAGACCAAGCTATTAGCAGATTCCAAATCTTTTTTAAAGACAGAGTATTCTTTCATATCTAACTCTTGATGACCTGCCTCTTCCACTAGTTCAAGAAACTTTTCAGGATTAACATCATCTAAGGCCCCAAAGTCTATGAAGTTACCTACCATGGCATATTTAAGGCCAGATAAGAGAGAATCAGCATCTTTTTCTATCTTCATAATTATCTCTTTTTCTATACTCAAACCCAGTTTATTAAACACTTCTTTCTCATGCTCAAATTCATCCACAAAAGAAAAATAGTCTTTCAACATATCATTTACATATTTAGTTATATATGGAGATGACCTTGTTTTGTCCACAGAACCTATTAAGTAATACACTTTTTTCATAAACTCTGCCTTCAGCTTTTCGTCTTTACTATACTTATCAAAATTTCTTCCTGCACTTTTAATAATGCACTCCATACAATCAAAAGTAACTTCCATTAATTGCTCCTAATATATTCATAAAATAACTCTTCTTATCCCTATATTATCAGGTTTTACTCTCTTTTACCCATAATACTGTGCTTTTACTTTTCTTTCTCTTTCTTAATCCAAACTAAGATAAAGAAAGAAAGCACATAGATCTTAATCTTACAAATAATTAACCTCATAGGTTAATTATTTCTTGTATAACCTCATCAAGCATGGTAAAATTTTATATAGAAAAATTACAAAGAAGAAGAAATTAATATATATTAACTGAGGATAGTCTAATGAGGATAAGTAAGAGTATTATTGCTGTACCACCAGGTGCAACAATTAAAGAACAGCTTGAATATAGGAAGATGAAGCAAAAGGAGTTTGCTTTAAGAATGGATATGTCTGAAAAACATATAAGTAAACTCATTAATGGAGAGGTTCAATTAACCTTTGATGTTGCTATGCGTCTAGAAATGGTTTTAGGTGTACCTGCAAAATTTTGGAATAATTTAGAAGCTATTTATCAAGAAAAGCTAGTAAGAGTCAAAGCAGAAAATGCTATGGACCAAGATATTGAGATAGCCAAGAAATTTTCATATGCCCAAATGGCTAAGAACAAGTGGGTAGAAGAGACTAGAAATGCAAAAGAGAAAGTAATAAATTTACGTAAGTTTTTTGAAGTAGCAGAGCTTAGTTTACTAAAAAAAGAAAACCTAATACCCAAAATCTCCTGTGCAAAACCAAGTTTTGAAAAAGAAGAGGACTATGACCTTATGGCATGGGCCCAAAAGGCAAAACTTGATGCAAGAGTTATCGAAACAAAAGCCCTTAACTTAAAAAAGTTAGAAGAAGCGATAATGAAGATTAGGACAATGACAAGGCATAATCCCAGTGAATTTAGTGGAGAGCTCTCAAAACTCTTAGCTGATTGTGGAATTGCTCTTGTTTATCTACCCCATATTGCCAGGTCATTTTTACACGGTGGCACCTTTTGGGATAGAAGAAAAATTGTCTTAGGCCTAACTACAAGAGGAAAAGATGCTGATAAGTTTTGGTTTAGCCTCTTTCATGAGTTAGGACATATACAACTTGGTCACATCAATTCAAAGTCTTGTATGGATAATAATTATGAAAAAGAGGCAGATGAGTTTGCAAAAGAAATCTTAATTCCCAAAAAGGATTTTGATAACTTTGTTAAGAATAATGTCTTTAATAAAAGATCAATTCTTGAGTTTGCAGACTTGATTGAAATTGATCCTGGAATTATTGTAGGCAGATTGCAAAAAGAAGGCTACATAGATTTTAGTAACCACAATGACCTTAAAAGAAAGTACACAATATCATGAAAGCCTAAGGCCTAGGCCTTTAGCATAAGCGAGCACTTCTTCATATTCTTCATAGTATAATCTTCTGTCTAAAGGAGGATGCTTAAAAGCAAGGTTTGAAGGATAATATTGGTCCATTAGATTAACCATTACCCCTTTTGATAAGTTTTCATGTATAAAGTCTAATATCTTTTTAGTTTCACTTATATTACCTGGTAAAACAAGGTGTCTAATTAACAGGCCTCTATATGCAATATTGTTTTGGGCTTTTAAAGGGCCAACTTGTCTATCCATTTCAAGTAAGGCCCTTTTTACGACATCAAAATATCCTTTAACTGATGAGTAGCTTTGTCCTCTTTCATTTGATGCATATTTAAAATCAGGCATGTATATATCTACAATACCATCTAAAAGCTTTAAAACCTCTAAGCTTTCATAACCTCCACAGTTATATACTAGGGGAAGGCTAAGACCTTTTTTAGCTGCTATAAAAATAGCTTCTACAATGTTTGCTACAAAGTGACTGGGGGTAACCAAATTTAAATTATGGCAATTATATTGGTTTTGTATGTACAAGAATATATCTGCTAGCTCTTCATTGGAAACAGCCTTTCCTTGGCCTAAAAAGCTTAAAGTGTAATTTTGACAGTAAAGACATCTCATATTACAGTAAGAGAAAAAGACTGTTCCTGAACCTCTTTTACCTACTAAAACTTCTTCTTCTCCAAAATGGGGTGAATAATTTGATACAAGGGCCTTATCATAAGCCTTACAAAAACCTAAATCTTTTTTCCTATCTACCCCACAATTATGGGGACAAAGCCTACACTCTTTCATAAGCTCCTTTAACAATCCTAGTCTTTCTTCTAGTATGCCCTCTTCTAACAACTTAACATATGAAGCCCTATAGGTCATTTCAGCCCCCCTTCCTCTTCTATTATATCAAAAGGTACAAGTCTTAAAAAATCTAGCTTTGCTACATAACAAATGAGTTTTCTCTGTTCTTTTCTCTTTTGCCTATCTTGACAATTGGGTGTCATAAAAGTATATTTAGTACGCACGTACTAAATATGAGGATCTAGTAATGAAGCGTAAAAAAATAAAAATAAAGGTAGCTCAAAAAATATTAAATACAGCCTTCAACTGTCTCTCTACAAGAGGCTATGCTGCTGTTACTATGAGAAATATAGCTCATGAAGCTGGGGTTGCTTTAGGTCAGGTAACCTACTACTACAAAAGCAAAGAGCATCTCTTTTTAGAAGTTATTAATATGATGGTTTACCAATACTTAGAAGAGATTGAAACAAAGCTGGCAGCGGTTACAGATGAGAGCCAAAAGCTTCCCGCTCTTAAGGCTTTTTTTGAAGACCTTATTCAGAACAATCCTAATTTATTCAAACTATTTATTGACTTTACAGCCCAATCTCTTTGGATTCCCTCTTTTAGAGAAAAGGTTAACTCTTTATTCGAGGAGTTGGCTAAAATTATTGAGAGTAATTTAATACTAGATAAGACCAAAGAAAAACATATATCTAGCGACTCCTCAAAAAATACTGCAAAACTAATTCTTGGTGCCCTATATGGAACATCAATTCAACATATGCTAGGCTCCGATACAAGCATTTCCTTTGAGCCTATGAAAATTGATAAAGCCTCAGGCTTTGTTATTTAAGGAGGGAGCTTAAGGTGATAGTAGGACAATTCACTGATACATTTTTACCAGTAGTGGATGGCGTTGGCCGGGTAGTCAGCAACTATGCCCAGACCATGGGACATCTTTGTGAGGCTTGCTATGTAATTGCTCCTCAGCAGCTAAATTTATACAAAGGTGGTCTTTGTTACGACATTGTGGATTTTGCTGGTCTCCCCCTATCTATATCTCCTCAATATGAAATAGGGATACCTGTCCTAGATGCTCATTACAGAAGACGAATTGATAGTATTAAGTTTGATATCATTCATATGCATAGCCCCTTTATTACAGGGCGAGAAGCTCATAGGATATCTAAACATCAAGAAATTCCTTTAGTAGGCACCTTTCACTCAAAATATTATGATGACTTTTATCAAATCACAAAAAGCCATACCTTGTCCAAATTAGGTAATCAATTTGTTCTAGATTCTTTTAAAAAGTGTGACCAGGTCTGGGCAGTAAGTAATTCCACTGCCAATGTTTTACGAGACTATGGCTTTAAAGGACCAATAGAGGTGGTAGAAAATGGAACAGATCCCAAAGAACCAAACATTGAAGCTGCAAAGATGGTAGAAGACCGCTTCAATCTAAAGAAAAAACCCCTCCTACTATTTGTTGGCCAAATCAACTGGAAGAAAAATATCCGTCGTATTTTAGAATCAGTGGACCTTTTGGTAAGAGAAAAGAGGGATATAAGGGTGGTTATGGCAGGTCAAGGACCTTCTAAGGATGAAGTACAAGCTTTAGTAAGCTCTCTTGGTCTTAATGAAGTGGTAACCTTTACAGGTCACATTACCGATTCATATCTTTTAGAAGGCCTCTACACCAGAGCGGACTTACTGGTTTTCCCCTCTTTGTATGACAATGCTCCCATGGTTGTAAGAGAGGCTGCAGCCCTTGCTACTCCTTCTTTACTTGTTCTAGGCTCTAGTGCTGCTGAAGTCGTACAAGATGGCGTAAATGGCCTTTTAGCAAAGGATACTACAAAAGATATGGCAAGTCGCATAGCCTGGGCTTTAGACAATCCTAGTGAGCTTAAAGACATAGGTAAGAAAGCACAAGCTACCATACCAAAACCCTGGGCACAGGTTATATCAGAGGTTCTAGAACGCTATGAGGATTTAATTAAAACAACTCATAGCATAAAGCATAATGGGCTTTCTCATAAACTCTTGCCTTAAGGGGCATAATAGCAAAAACTATTATTTATCTTTCATACTTTTTTAATAGAGAGCGTAGCGAGTACTAGGTCCATTACCACATTTTTCAACTAAACGCTTATCAAGTAAGCTATTAAGAAGTCTTAGGGTTTTGTACTTGTTAAATCCTAGTATTGAATCTATCTCAAGTCTGGTTAATACTCTTTTTTCTCCTAGCAGCTTGTATATTGCGGCTTCAGCTGGACTTAATGTTGAAAAATCCTCATCTACTACAGGTAGTACCGTTTTTATACAATCATCACTAAACTCATAGTAAGGCTTTGTAATGCTATCTTTATAGGCTCTTTTTACCCTAAGAAAACCATATAAACTTTTATCAACAATGTATAGCATTATAAATATCCAAAAAATCACACAATTCCTATACCCTGAAAACCAGACTTTAACATAGTCTTTTTCAGATAAACCATAAGGTATCTTACCTGGCAAAATTATTTCAATTTTATCTTTATACATACATATTTGCATATTAGCCTTTATATCCCATTGCCTATTAAAAATTGCTCCAGCCAATGCATTAGTAAATGCCTCCTCAGGGATCATAAGGCTCTTTCTATATGGCCTTTTTCGGAAATCCTTGTGTCTGTAGAGGCTTTCAAATACCTCTAAGACCCTATGATATTGCCATAATATAGATTTGCCACTTAAGGTTTCTCTTTCTATAACTTCTTCTTTGTCCCCACCATATTTTATTATTTCTATTCCTGCGAATTCTAAGTCATTTTCATCTGCAAATAACTCACCGGCAAAATTGTAGTAGTCTTTTTTGCCTTTTACCCTAAAGACATCCAATGTACTTCCAGTGAGAGTAGCTCTGCCTCCTCTACCTTTTAGATATTGGTCTAAGTAGGTAAATTTTAAATCTGTCTTTTTTGCTTCCATGTCCTCATAGTAAATGTCTAGGCCCCAACAAATGAGCTCTTTTAATTCACGCTTATCAACTTGCACATATAGGTTTCCCAGCTTTTTATATGCCTTGTTCTTATACAAATATGGCTGAGATCTTCCTTTTAAGATATTAATAACTAGATAAGTCTTCCCCCCTATTTCTTCAACATCTACTTTAAATATGGGGGTAGGTTTTATTGAAGCATTAATCATGCTTTCTACCTTTTGAAGCTCTTTCTCTTTTCTATTTATATCCGAAAAGACACTTGTATCTTTAATTTCAAACAGGATTTTTCCATCACCATAGTTAGAAAAGGCGCTTATAGATTTAAAGAAATTATCTCTTTTTCTATCATTTAATCCCAAGTCAAATCTCTCTTGTTTAAGCATATGAACACCTCCAACTCTGTTCATATATTTTATCATTGGGCATAAAGCAAGGCAACGACAGCCGAATCGTTGCATTTTAGTTGCAAATTCCAGTTTCATGCACTTTTTTTATCGTTTTAAAATAGCGTTAAACTCCCTTGTTGCTCTTTTAATTAGTAAGATTAAATAAAGTTATCATGGATAAAGATAACAAATTTGCTGATATCAGCTAAATTATTCTTCATAACATTAAATATAATAGCCTTATCAACATTAACATATTCGTGGGAAAGAATATTTCGCAAACCCACCATTTTTTTATAATTCTCTGCATCTATCTTGGTTAAGCAACCTTTCTCATACAAAATGGTAAAGACGTCTCCAAGCGTTTCAGGATTCCCTATATTGTTATCAACAACAATGTGGGTTGCTATATCGATAATCATGTTTATGCATATAAACAAATTATATTCAACTACATCTTGAACCATACTGTCTTTAAATAATCCTCTAAAGAAAGATTCTTGTAACCCTCTATTTTTTTCAAAGATGCAGATATTTGATTCATCCTTTTTCTTGCCACCTCTATATAACCACTTGGTCTTACCTCTTCTTTTAAGCTTTCTATATTTTTCTGATAGACTAAGTCCAAGTATTTTTTCATGTCACTATACTCAAATAGGGTTTTAACCTTAAACTTACTTTCCGCAGTTTTATCATGGGTAAACAATAGAATATTGTTCCTATACACTTCAAACTTCAATAAAGGGGTAGCATGGTTTAAAATAACTAAATCTACTTCACGCTTCAAATTATCTGACAAGAGCATTTTTATCTTCAAATATTCATCAAGGTCAACTTTTCCTTCAAGATAAATAGCTATATCAATGTCGCTGTCCTTTCTCAATTTGTTTTGAACATAAGAACCAAAATATATGCAAACAATATTACATTAAATTGAAGTAAAATATCTTGTGATTTTTTAATAATATCCATTTTCTCCTCTTGGTTATTAATTAAAAAACTGACTAACTTAACTAGCAAAGGTACTTCCTCAGGAAATCTCTAATGTATCTATAAAAGAACAAAACTTGCATATTAGGATATAATCCTTAACCTTAGCTAGAGGTTAATCCTTAAAGAGCATTCTTAAATTAATTTTGGGCTTACTCAACACATAATTCATATCAAATACTTTGAATAAGAAGGGAGACATAACCTTTTTTACCACTATAGGGGTAGAAAAAATAGTGCACTCATCTGACATCTTAGGTGGTGGATTTACATCAAGTGTATGAATGTAGTCCTTTTTGCCAGCTTGTAAGAATAGAGCTGCTGCTTTTCCAGTTTGAGCATTTACAGCCATTCTAGTCTGCAAATCCGATTCATTGGTCCAGCTTGCTTTATCAAGAAACCATATGGGCAGATTGATAGATGCATATTTGTGACGTCTTAAATCTGTTATCCAACTCAGTATCTTAACCTTTTTTAGACCATAGGTAGCTTTAAGCATATCTGGTATTTCTCTGTGGAGCATTCGATATGGCGCAGTTTTTCGTTCTTCATTATTGAGTGGGGCAAAAATACGCACATCATCCTCTAAAAATGCTGGAGTAAAAGGTGCAGAATCTCCATAATCCCAAGGGTTTAGTTGGTTGAGAAGATAGATATCAAAAAGTGTATTCTGAGGTCTTGCCCAATTGATTCTATCGTGATAAAAAGTGAACTTTCCACGCTCAGTGTCTACAGTTGTTTTAACACTGATATCCTCAATCCAATGAGGTAAGCAAATTGCTTGCAGCTCCGACCTTATTCTCTTTTCAATATCCTGTCCTTCAAAGTCACTCTTGTTCTTTGCAACCAAGCGAAGCATCTGCTCTATAGCTTTTTCCTTACTAATTTTAAAGGGTAACACTCGGTCATACATGTTTGGGTCATAACCAAATACTAAGTTATCACCGTAGGCACCACTTTTAAATACATCTGAGGGCATAAACTTGTTGTTACAGTATTCACAAGTGTATAGACTTTGTGTTGAAAAACCCTTAATCTTACCTCCACAATATGGGCATTCAAAAGACTTCTCTTCTCTTTTATCCCATTTTTCAAAGGTTCCCTTATCAAATCCATAAAGTAACTGGTCTAGGTTACTGGTCCTTTGCTTCATCTCATCAGGAGAATATATATCTCCTATGGCACGTTCACCCATACCCACATGAGCTAATTTTAAAAGTCCATCTATAACTGGAATTGGGCGGTGTCTAAAAACCATATTCAAGGTATACCTGTAATCAGCTGAGGCCCATGGAGCAAAATTTCCACAGTAAGGGCAAGTGAATCCCTCTAACTTTTGGTCAAAGTATGATGGCGATCCGCACTCTTTACATTTTATGGCTGTTGTTTCTTTAACTTTCATTATGGTCTCCTCTTCCAACAAAACTTAACTCAACAGATGAATTGTCACCATTTCTGCAATCTTATTCCAAACTAACTAATCTGAAATATATTTCTAGACACAAAAAAGTAATAACTACTTAGGATTTATTTCCCATTTCTCAACTACTTTTTTTGTAGTCATGCCTTCCATTTTAAATTCTCCCTGATAAAAGGATTTTAGTTATTATATTATATAGTAGTTAGGAAGTTTATACAAAACTAAGCTCATGCCAAGACACTAACACAATTCTTGTTTTTCTTATGCCTTTATACAATATCTCAGACAACCAATGGAATGGCATATACTCCATCTGTCTATACATCAGATGCCCCTAGTTTTTATGTTTTCAACTCTTAAGTTTAAATATAATTACTAATACGATTGAACCAATAGATAAAAGGTAGCTTCTTAAATAATCCCTTTATACTTCCTTAATGTAGCTGCGCATTATACCTTTGTTCACAAATCCATTTCTGTTATAGAAGTTTTGTGCAACTATGTTGTTAGATGCAGTATCAGTTTCTAGGTATCTATAGCCTTCTTTAGATAAATAATGCAATAGACAATTGAGATATCTGCTACCATATCCCCTTTCTCTATACTCTTTTTTAATACCAATCCATCTCATAAATGCCCTTTGACTTGTCTTAATATAATTAATTATGCATTGACCTATAACTTCTTCATTTAATACAAAATCAATATTTGTATTATCTTTAGAAAATGTAAGTTTTAGATCTTGGTCTTTAGATTGTTCCTTTTCTATTAACTTTGCATAATAGATATTTTCATGTTCAATTACATATTTATTCTTTACCAAAATATCTTCTATATAAAATTCACTTTCATGCAATTTCCCTTGTCTCGAATAGCATGACATACCAAAATAATGGAAATAGGCATAGATTGTTTTAAGTTCATACTTAGCAAAATAATTTTCTGACATCTTTAGCAAATCTAGAATGTGGTTTTGAGAGATATGGTTATTAAAATAAAGGTCCCTTATTATACCGTAGCTCTTACTATAATCCTTCTGGTTACCAGCAAAAACAAATGAACTTAGTCCAAATTGTATCCAACCCTCAACAAGATTATCAATTATCAATAAATAGGTTTCTAGTTCTTTAAAAAGAGGTTTCCCATCAAAATCTTTATCATGAAAAAAACTGTCTCTCCAAGAATCAATGGATGTTTCAGGATAGTAATAAGGTACACCTTTTCTATTTTTTAAAAAAATATCGCATACCATTTTCTCATATTTATCTTCATATCTTACAATAACTACTTTATTTATAAATTCAAATTCCTTTGCATCCATAAATTAGCTCCTTGAACTTTCTTCTAGATTCATCTTTGATAAGCTTGCTTATACCTATACACTTGAGGTCGCAATTTGCGACCTCAACCTATCTTCGTTAATTATATTGTAATATTTGCATAATAAAAAGAATTACCTATTTTCAGAATAATATTTTTGCTTAGGGCTAGTTGGTTTTTCTGGCATAGTGAGTTTCAGTAATCCTCCCTTAATTAAAGGATTTAAAATAATCGTTCTAAAATAGCCTCTATTACTATAGTTCATAAACTCTTGAATTTCCTTTCGACTTCTAGGAATCATGCAAAATTTCAGCAATTTTATAATACCTTCGTCAGCTTGGTTGGTAGCTTGCATGGTAGCTTAGTCACTCTACTTGTCACTCTTATAATAAACAAAAAGTCTAATACTCACATTCTTGTTAGTGTTACTCTAAAAAGGGTCCACTTTTGTTACTCTTTACCTTTCCTAAAAAGTTCCAAGGATTTAATACTTCGATTTTTCTAACTGGTCGCAATTTGCGACCAGTTCACCTCTTCCATAAACACTAAAACTTTTGAACCAATAGATAAGGCTAGTCTATCACCATAAAACAATTACACCAGTACTAAACTTATAATACCTAATCTTTTAAACAGGAAATTGGGACAACTAAAACGCCATCTTTTCTTTTATAAGCAAAGGGAGCTATGCCACATAAAACCATTAAAAATGATGGCTTTTTCATTTTGCCAGTGTCAATTTTAGAAGCTAAATTTAGCAATGTTTTTGCACCTGCCTCTATAAGAGAATCACCACCTAATTTGATTTCAATTAATCCATAACTTCCATTTCTTAAGTG
>CAZLVL010000027.1:0-16486 GCA_964563155.1 uncultured Clostridiaceae bacterium
ATTATTTTCTGGTTTAGGATAAGAACTATTTTCTTGTTTAATGTAAGAATTATTTTCTAATCTTACTTTATTAATTGAAAAGCAAGGTGTCCTTTTTTTGTCTATTAAGGAAATTACTTCTTGGCCATCTTGGGTAGATATATCAAGTCCTTCAACTTTCGCACTTTTAATAGCCTCTTTACCTTTATATGAAAAATCAAAACAAGATAAAGCTGTTTTTTTATCCAAGCCTAAATACATTTCATACTCACTCAACCTATAGTCACCACACCAGGCCTCTGGCTGTATGGTAAAGTCTGTAGGCTCTTGCACTTCAAGTATCAAGCAACCATAACCTATGGCATGGACAGCTCTTGGGGGAATAAAATATACATCTCCTTTTTCTACTGGATGCTTTATTAATAATTCTTCTAGAGCATTTTTATCTTCTATACTTTTATCAACAGCCTTTTCTAGCATTTCCATGGTCACATGCTCTTTAAAACCAAAATAGATGGCAGCATCTGGTCTTGTTTCTAAGACAATCCAAGTTTCAGTTTTACCATAGTCGCTCTTAAAATGCTTTCTTGAAAAGGCTTTATCTGGGTGAACTTGAACAGGAAGACGGATTGCACTGTCTAGGATCTTTACTAGAATACCTAAATCTTTTTCTTCTCCTAAATTTTCTTTAGGGTAGGCTTTTAGAAAATCATCAAAATATATGTTTGATGAAAGAATTTTTGAGACACCTTCTTTAGGGTCTTTACTATCTTTGTTTAAAGCCTTTACATATGATGCTATCCATTCTTCTGGATAGAAATCATCTAAAGGAGCATCTTTAAAAAACTTAGAAAAAAGTTTTCCCCCCTTGTATACTCTAAAAACCCTATTTCTCTCAAAAAAAATAGGTTTGTTTAGAAGGTCTTTATATGAGTTTTTGTTATTACTATTATTAATATTATTACTATTTTTAACTTTCAATAAATATCTCCATATCCTTAAATATTTTGAAACTTTATAATTCTCTGGGCTTCTTCTAAATTGCTAAAGTAGCCTGAGGCTAAACCAGCAGCCAAGCTTGCTCCAAAAGCTGCTTCTTCTTGGTTAATGGGCATAACAAGGGGTAAATCAAAAATCTTTTTAATGTGCTTTACTAATAAGATGTTTTTTCTAATTCCATTACCACAACCAATGATTCTTTTTGGAGTAAAGTCCTTTTTGTCCATAGCTTGGTACATCATATATAGCTCATTTATAATACCAGCTGCTGTAGCATCAATTAAATGGGCAGGGTTGAAGTTTTTTTCTTCAATATTTTCTATTGAAGCTCTTTTTCTTGGATTATCTCTACTACCATTAAAAAGAGTATTAAATTCTAAGGGATTTTTTATATCTTTGCTTAGAACTTCTTCAATCATTATTTGATAGAGATTGTCTGGAGCTTGTAAGTTTGCCATGGAAAAAGCTTGCTCAAAAAATCTTTTTAAAAGATAGAAACTATGACCACCACTTAAGGCAGCTCCAACAAATATGTTGTCATTATATGCTAAAGGCCTAATTTCTATATTATCTTCCTTATTCTTACTTTTATTTGTAATAATACTTACTTGACTACCTGTTCCAATATTTAAAAGGATATCTTGCTTGTTGGTACCCGACCCTATAACACTGGCTTGATTATCTCCAAGGGCCAGAGCTACCAGTATTTTATCCTTGTAATAGCCAAGAGGTAGAAAGGCTGAACTAGTTTTAGGCATTATGCTAAAATCTAAACTAGCATTTTTAAAGGCTTCTTTATCAAAGGATTTCTTTTTCAAATCAAAAAGGCCTAAAGAGTGGGCATCTGAGTTGTGAAGTAGTAGTTCAGTATTATTAGCTAAATATGAGCCAATATGGCTGTGAATTGTTGTTATATATGAAGCGCTGCCATAATGAATATGGTTTTTCTGGTGATAATAGTAGGTGGTAAGACCATAACCTGAAGCCATCTTGTATTTAGTCAAAAGAGATAACCTTTCAGCATAGCTTGTAGATTCATCTATTAAAAGGTTTCCACTTTGGTCTTGCCAGGTAAAAAGAGGACTTTTAATCTCATTGAATTTATCTACATACAAAATGCCATGCATTTGTCCAGTTATACCAATACTCTTAATATCAGGGTAGTCATTTAGGGCTTTTTCTAAAAGGTCTAGGGTAATATTTCTTATCTTTAAAGGATCTTGACACCTAAAGGCCTCATTATCTGTGGGAATATTGGAATTATTGGCTAAATTGTAGTTAGCAAGACTTAGACCTGTAGAAAGGTCAATTACATTTAAAGATATTTTACTTGTACCAATATCTATTCCTAAACTTAACATAATCTTTTACAAGGCAGTGGATGCCGGGTCTAATCTTTTAATAATATCTTCTTGTATAGCAGGAGAAAGGTCCAAGAAGTTAACAAAGGTACCATGAATTCTCATTATATATACTCCTGAAGGGGCATATTCTTTAGGATTTGCCAGAACCTGTCTTAAGGTCTCAGCTGTTGTTACATTTACATAGAGGTAATAGGGGCAAAGACCTTTTTGTTCTTGGTTAAAAAAGAGTGGGGCAATAACCCTTTCTTTGAATTGAAGGCCCTTTTCTTCCATGCTTTTTCCATCAAAGTATTTTGGGTCTATTCCAAAGTGTGAAGCATAGCCTCCGTCCATTTGGCAAAAGTCTAAATTCATACAAGATAAAATCCTAAAGCCAAGTCCCTGTGTTGCTTCACCATAAAGGGGATCTATTCCATAACCCAGCATCTCTCTTGCCATTCTTCCATCAGCACTAGCTCCTACCCAATAGCCATAAAGTAAGTGGGTTGAAGGGGTAGACCAGTCAGCCCTAAAGGAATTACCTAAATAGTTCTTTTGCTCTTTAACCATTTGAGAAATTTTGTTTACAATATCATTTGCATAAGAGTCAACCTTAGCAATATTGTTACCATACTTTGGAGCTTTTTTTAAGAAACGGTGCAAGTCCTCATATCCTTCAAAGTTTCTATCTAAAGCACTGATTAAATCCTTGGCCTTTTTAGGATGTTTTATTGTGTATTCTTTAATTGCTGAAAATGAATCTGCTACTACAGAAAGGCCATGTATCAGACAACCACTAGCATTATATTTACTACCTTGGTTTTTAGTGTCTCTAACATCATAGCCACTTTCTAAGCCTCCCATAAAAGAACTTAAAAAGGGTAAGGGTAATTCAGAAAGGGCAATAGAAGCCTTATTTGCTGCATCTGCCATCTTTTCTATGTAGTATCGAGCATCTTCATAAAAATATTTCTCAATATTTTCTAATAAATCATTTTGGTCTCTAAAAGAGCTTCTTCCAATTTTTTCCTTTGTTACAAAGGAGCGACCATTATTCAGGGTCATTTCTAATATTTTAGCTAAGTTTAACCAAGAATTAGTGGTATTACCATTATCTTTACCCATAATTAGGGGCTCTTGGCAACCTGCAACAGAGTAGTCTTGTAAATCTTCTTTATCAATACCAGCCTTTAGAAGGATAGGAAAGACTGAGTCATCATTGAAAAAAGAAGGGGTGAGAGTGCCTGGAGTAAATAGGAATCTTCCCAACTCTTCATATAATTCATAAGGGGTATCCTTATGAAGTTTTACAGAAAGGATAGGTTGGGGAAAGTTCATGGCATAATAGGCATCTAAAAGGGCATAGGTAGCTAAACTTGTTAGGTCCTCACCATCATTGGATTTGCCTCCCACTAATATATTTTGTGAAATAGCCCAAGACCTGTCTCCTACATTGAAAAAGACTAGAAAGTGTCTAAAAAGAGCATCTGCCTCTTGTCTAGACATATTTTTTAAGTAGGGCTGAAAAATTCTATCTGCATTACCTACAGAAAAGGCAAAAGGATTAGGAGCCTGTTCTAAACACATTACCTGCCATAAGAGAATAAAAGCCTGGATTGCTTGATAGAGATCTTTTGCAGGCTTTGCAGGAATCTGATTTAAGGTATTAGCCATGTGCTTTAGCTCTTTAGCTCTTTGGGGGCTTGCTTTTTCAGCCTCTAAAAGAGCTAAGTCGGTATATCTTTTAGCAAGAATTGAAACACAATTTAGGCCAATCTTCATTGCCTTTAGGTTTTCCACCTTATCTGTATTACTTTCTTTTTCTATTTTTTCATCAATCTCTTTTTTTATAGCATCAATGCCTTTAGCTAAGACCAACCTAAAATCAGGTATAACATGACCTGTAACTTGTTCTATAAAAAAGATTACTTCTCCTGTAAAGTCTTCATACTCTTCATAAACTTTTGTAAGCTTTTTTACATATTCAGTGGATCTGGTAAAGTCTTTTACCTTAGCAATTCTTTCTTTGGTAAATTCTTCATTGGCCTCAATGTCATCATATATAGCTGTAGGGTCACAGTAGCCGCTAAAAGATTCTACCTGAAAAGCGGGATTTATTAAAGCATAAGACCTGGCAAAGGCATCTTCTTGTGTTCCCACAAAAACATGATAAGGACTAATTGATAAGGGTAGATTTTTTACAATCTCTTCTAGTTCATAAGCAGCCCTAGTTATTTTCGAAAAAGACTTTAGTTTGTCTTGGGAGTTCATAACAATTTCTCTAGCCAAAAACCAGCCGTCAAGTCTCTTTTTTTTCCGTTCTAAATTAAAAAGTTGAATAGCTTTTTCATTTATATCATTTCTTGAATAAGTATCGTAGACTCCCATTTTTGTTCCTCTTTTTGAATAGTATCAAATGTATCTTAATTATATCTTAAAATATTCATATTAAAAGGATTTCATGATTTTCATATCTTTAGACCAAATATTTTAAGTATTTACCACCTTAAAGCCTGCATTTTCGAAAGCTTGTCTAAATTCTTTTACTCTTTCATTGGATACATACTCATTTCCAGTCATAGCATAGGTTAGACCACACTGAGCCCATTTGTGTTTTCCATATTCGTGAAATTGTAAAAACTCAACCTTGATGTTTTCTTTGTTAACATTTTCTAGATGGTCTATGAAGCCTTGGGCATCTGTTAGGTCATCATTGAATCCACCTATTAGGGGAATTCGTAAAAGAAAAGGTTTTATTTGAGAAATTTGTTCAATATTTCTTTTTATTAAAGCTGAAGATACCTTTGTTGCATTTCTGTGTTTTTCCTTGTTATAGTGTTTTAGGTCCATTATGAGGTAATCCACATAATCAATAATGGACATAAGGTCTGGATGGGTAGCATTTGTCTCAATAGCTGTATTTATATCTTGGGCCTTTAGTTCTTTTAAAAGCCTAGTTAGTAGGGGAAGGTTTAAAGTAGGTTCTCCTCCTGTAAAAGTTACACCACCTGATGAAAAAAACATGGGCTTACAGCTTATGGTCTCATCAATTAAGTCATCAAATTCATATTCTTGATAGGATAAAGATAAACTTGTATCTTTGTTTTCTAAGCAAGGTCTATCACAACCTTTGCAAAGTTTAGCATCAAAGACACCATCTATTATGGCCCCTTTTAGACAAGCCTCATCAATTGTATCTAAGCTCATCATAATACTGCCTTTTTCATTTATACCTTCAGGATTGGAACACCACATACAAGCCATATTACAGCCTTGTAGATGATAAACTAATCTGTTTCCTGGTCCATCTTGTGAAAAGTTAAAACCCTTTTGAAATACCTTTATCTTCATATTATATCTTTTTTATAGTTTGCCCTTCTTTAGTATCCATTATTTGATAACCTAACTTAGTAATTTCATCTCTTAAGCTATCAGATAAGGCCCAATTTTTTTCTTGTCTTGCTAACTCTCTTTCTTTTACTAACTCTAGGACTTCATTAGGAAGATCCTCTTTTTCATCTTCTCTTTTTACATCTAAATTAAGAGCAAGAACCCTATCAAAGTCCATTAAAAGATTATATAGGTCTTTTGATTTTTCCCCATATCTTGCTACCTTCCATACTGTAGCCATGGCCAAGGGAAGATTTAAGTCATCAGATAAGGCTTGTGAAAAGTCATTTTTCAGGTCATCTAAGATTTGTTTATCTATTTTTTCTTTTCCATCCATGTGAGAAATAGTCAAATCACTTAATCTTCTAAGGCTAATCTGGGCAGATTCAATGGAGTCCCAGGTAAAGTTTAGTTTTGTACTGTAGTGGGCATTTAAGCACATGTAACGATAGGCTAAGGGCTCAAAACCTTTTTCTTCTAAGTCTGATACTAAATAGGCTGTACCAATGCTTTTGGACATTTTGCCACCATCTACCTGTAAAAATTCATTGTGCATCCAATAGCGAACAGCTTGTTTGCCAATATAGCAGTTGGATTGGGCTATTTCATTTTCATGGTGAATGGGAATGTGATCTATCCCACCAGTATGTAAATCAAATTGTTCTCCTAGATATTTTTTAGACATGGCAGAGCACTCAATATGCCAGCCAGGATATCCCATACCCCAGGGACTTTCCCATTGCATAATATGATTTTTAGGGGCCTTTTTCCAAAGGGCAAAGTCAGCTGGGTGTCTTTTTTCATCATTTACTTCAACTCTAGCACCAGCCATTTGCTTTTCTAAATCAATTCTTGAAAGTTGTCCATACTCAGGATATTTTTCAATATCAAAATATATGCCATCTGATGTTTCATAGGCATACTCATCAGCAAATAGTTTATTTACCATATCCAGCATTTCTTTTATATGATCTGTAGCCTTGGGAGTTACATCAGGCTTTAAAATATTTAATTTTTCCATATCCTTAAAGAAGAAGTCTGTATAATATTGAGCTATTTCCCAAGGAGTCTTGTTGGTGTCTTTTGCAGTTTTCACCAGTTTATCTTCACCATCATCAGCATCAGATACTAGATGGCCAACATCTGTAATATTCATTACATTCTTAACCTTGTAACCTAAATAGATTAAGGAACGTTTTATAAAGTCCATAAAGAGATATGCTCTCATATTACCTATATGGGCATAGTCATAAACAGTAGGTCCACAAGAGTACATCCTTATAGTTTTTCCATCTAAGGGTATTAGTTCTTCTTTTTTTCTAGTAAGAGTATTATATATTTTCATACTTATTCCTTAAATAATTAAAATTCATAGATAATTATATAATATTGGGAAAAAAGAATCCATCATTACTATACTTAGATGGATTCCTTCGTTTGTCTTTGTTTTTTCTTTTTTATTTAGTTTATTTTTCTTTTTGTTTTTTTCTTTTCTCTTTTTTCTTTTTTCTCTTCTTTTCTACTACTACTAACTTTGAGAGATTATTCGGATAAAGAACTTAACCATCTTGTCTAAATCTTCTATCTTTATTCTTTCATTATGACCATGGATGTAAGATCTTTCTTCTGAGGTCATATGCATAGCAGAGAATTTATATACCTTATCTGTAATCTTGCAAAAATGTCTAGAATCTGAGGCGGCAAACATTAAATAGGGAGATGTAATAGCGCTAGGCCAGGTTTGTCCAATAGCTTTTTGTATCATATCCCAAGCCTTAGATGAAGTATCTGAATAAATTGAAGCATTGGAAGCATGAATGGCCTCAAAGGTGATATTGTCATCATTAGCTGCCTTTTTCATGTGTTCAATTGCCTGGTCATAAGGATTTTCTCTCATTAGTCTTAAATTTGCTATGACATAGGCAGAAGAAGGCATAACATTGGGTGAATCAGAACCCTTAGCCATGGTAAAGGCCATGGTGGTTCTAAGTAGAGCATTCATTTCTCCTCCGCTTTTTTTAGCCATTAAGTCAATTAGAAAAGAAAAAGCCCACATATTAGCAAAAATTATTCTATAGACAAAAGAAGAATGCCTTCCCAATATATCAAACATCTGCTTGGTGGCTGGGGACATGACAAATTTAAAGGGCTTGTTTTGAATTTTGACTACTGCCTTACAAAGGTCTCCTAAGCTAGTAGAGGGGGGTGGGGCAGAGGCATGGCCTCCTTTTGAGGTAATAGACATCTTTATGTCTGTAATTCCTTTTTCTGCTATGCCCACCAAGGCACAAGGCTTGTTAACACCTGGAAAAACCCTGTCTACAACAGCACCACCTTCGTCTAGTACCATTTGAGGCACCAGATTTCTTTCTCTAAAGACCTCGACAATGGCAGGGCAAGTTGGTCCAGCCACCTCTTCATCTCCAGCAAAAGAGAGATAAATATCATTTTCAGGCTTAAATCCAGACTTAATCATGTACTCTGTAGCCTCTAAGATACTAACAAAGGTCCCCTTTGTATCTAAGGTACCTCTTCCCCAAATTTCTCCATCTTTAATTAATCCACTAAAAGGGGGCTCTTTCCATTGTTCTTCATCCACTGGAACTACATCATAGTGAGACATTAAAACTATGGGATTGTTAGGGTCTTTACCAGGCCATCTAAAGAGTAGGCCTGTGTCTAGCACCTTTTCAAAGTCACAAACTTTAAAAATATTTGGATAAAACTTCCTTATTAAAGCTTGGGCCTTTTCAAACTCTTTTAGATCTACCAAGGATACATCCCTATTGGATATGGTTTTACACTGGAGTATTTGAGAAAACCTTTCTAATATTCCATCTAGATCTAACTCATAATCTTCTGTGGGGTAGAAGGCTTGGGTATAGGGTTTGAACATAAGGGCTCTAAAAATGATGAGTAGTATAAAGGCAAAAATGATTGCCAAAAGTATGTATAGCCAAAGCATAATAACCTCCTAAACCTTGTTTTTCTTGTATAAAATTCTAGCGCTAATAATTGCAATAATTGATCCTACTGGAACTAAAACGCCTACATATCCTGAAAGGTCTATGGGGGATATGATAAATAGGAGCAGCATAAAGATAATAGGAGCTAGGGCAATCTTCCAATTTTTAGATACATAAACTACACCTAAGCCTCCAAATAGGGCTGGTAGGATGTTGGCAAAGGCGGGTTTCAAAATCTCTGCCTCTAATAATGGTCTTACAGCACTTAGGGCTAAGACTCCAATTGCAATAATTATTATGGTAACCAAACTAGATACAGCAATTGAGATGGTAGAAATTACCTCTCCTTCATCTGTTCCAGGCTTTGTACCAGAGGCATTCATAGCATTAAGGGCACAGGGTGCCTTTAAGTTTGAAATATTTCCAGTAACAAAAGAAAGATAAGAGCCTGCTGAACCTAACATGGGAGTGTAGGTCAAAATTTCAATAATACCAACAGTCCAAAAAATTGGGGCTACCCCTGCTAGGGCCTTGAAAAAAGGTCCAGCCTTAGGCCAGGCGCCATATACAACAGATAGTATTAGAGGAAAACATGTAAATATTAAAAGGGCTCCATACATCCATAATCTTCCATAAAAATGCACTTGGTCATCATAGGATTTCGTTTTCTTTTTCATCTTTTTTCCCTCCTATAATAAATCTACTAGGTTAGAGATGGGAATTGCCAGAGCCATTGAACATAACATGGTAATGGGCAAAGCAAAATCTTCCAACCACTTAATTTTGAATTTCTTAATTAAAAGACCTAATATTAGCATAATAATTGCAGATACCAGCATTACAAATACTGGAACCCAACCACTGATACCAAATCTAATATCTTTAAATACTAGACCTAAAAAGGCAGATATCATTCCAAGAAAAAGAGCAGTTAGAAAAGCATCAGACCATCTTTCATCCTTGGTTTTAATGTTAATGAGGCCCTTTTGTATCTTTTTAAGAAATAGGGGGATTAAGAAAAGACCAGTAAAGATACCCAAATGCATAACCCAGGCCATGGTTGCAAAAACTTGAGGATCTGTAATTAAAGAAGACAAATCTGTTACCCCTAAAGAATGGGCAGCTGAGGTAGCAGCGGTCAACTCATAGGTAATAGCTCCTAAGACACTGAGTCTAAACCAAGGTAAGGGAAGTCCTAAAAAACCTGCTAAGGTCAAAACCCCCATTAGAATAGAGATACCTGGAGCTATGGTGAAAATTGCTGAAGAAACTATGGTTTTTTTAACAGTAGAAGAAGGAATATTCAATTCCTTTGCCCTTTTTATAGCTTTTATTAGAAAAAAGACAGCCTGTGCAGCTACATAAAGGATGATTAAAGCAACCATTGAGTACATAAAGGTAGAATTAGGATCAAACAAGGTAGATCACCTCCAATATTTGCTTGTTTTTTTTAATTATACCTAAGAGTCCTTAAGATAGCAAAGCAATATGGAAATATGTAGAAAAAGAAATATTTTAGGAAATAAAAAAAGAAAGAAGAATAAAAGTAAGAATAAAAGAAAAAAGAAAGAAGAAGAAAAGGAATAAAGAAAGAGAAGAAGAAGAAAAGAATATTGATTTGTCTCTTAATTAATACCAAAATACTTTTTATTATTAACTCATGAAAAAAGGCTTGGATAAAAAAGATAGATTTGGTAGGTCAACAGTGGAAACCATAATTGTATTTCCTCTTCTTTTCATATTCATTATTTTGGTTATTCAAATAATACTTAGATTGGCTACCAACTACTACAGCCTAAGTGTAACAAGTTTAAGTGAAAAGATAAGTTTTATTGATGGGCTTGAAAGAAAGATAAGGGTGATTTATGAAGAAATATTCCAATAGGTCAGGCTCTATAACTGCTTTTTCAGCCCTTGTTTTACCCATGCTCATTATCTTGTCTTTGGTATTAGCAGACATTTATTTGGCTCTTGCATCAAAAGATGTGGCAAGAAATGCTGTATTAGCCTCTATGGGCTGTGTTTTATCAAACTACAGTCAATACTTAAAAGATGACTATGGTCTTTATGCCTATGAGATAAGCCAAGAAGAAGCTTATGGCTTAGTAGAAAATGCTATTTCTAAGTCTGCCATATCTAACGGGCTTTTTAAGATGGAGATTAAAAATCTTGAGGTACAAAGAAGTCTAAGCTTAATGGACCAAAATGTTGCACTAGGCCAGATAAACAATCTAATGAAAGATGAAATATTTAGGGTACTCATTGATAAAACTAATGATTATATAAGTTTTTTGTCACAGATTAGAGATGCTTTGAAGTTAATAAAGGCTAAGATTCAAATAGATGAATTTTTAGGTGCACTTAAAAATGCTAAAGATAAAATGAAAGAGATCTCAAAGGAGATTAATGATTCTATATATATTGATGATTTATATGAGATTATTGATTATGCCCAAGACCTATATTCTCTTTATCAATCACTTTTAGCGGATGAAAGTCTATGGGAGGCAAGTCAAGTTAAAAAAGACCTAGAAGCATATGTTGAGCAAATTCTTCTTACCCATGTTCAGGTTATACGAAATTTTAATCAAGAGCTTTTGGATAACTTTAGGTTTATGCTAGAGACTAGTATTGAAATAAATAAGATATCTGATTATGCAAAAGAGTTGATAGATGAAATGGAAGATTGTCCAGATCTTTTAAAGACCTTACTTAACACAAGTGCTGAATATGTGAAAAGAGTAGAAGATGCTTTTAAACAAGCCTTTATAGACCAAAGCATTGGGGTTTTACAAGATAATCTAAATTGTATTGAAAATTTCACACAAGACTTGGTTAAAACTATAGGTGAAGATAAGAAGATACCTTTAAAGACTGTTTTTGTATCCTCTTTTTCTAAATATGGAAAGATAAAAGCAAGTGATGATTTTTTAGAAGACTTCTTTAAAGAGGTCTTTGATAAGACTATAAAGGATGAGAGTCTTTCTTTGAAAAGATTCATACAAGATATGTTGTCTTTAGAATTGGAAAGTGATAGATACATTGACTTATTTATAACCCTCATATCAGAATCAAAGGAAGATTTGGATATAAAAGGTTTGGATGTAACTAAAAAGGATATGAAAGAAAGTATAAGTCTTATGGATAAAACCATAAAAGTCTTAGAAGATACAAAAGAAAATATCTTTTTAAATGAATATCTTCTTTTATTCTTAAGTCATCTAGCAAAGCCTCATAAAGATGATATGAATAAGTTTTTAAGGTATGAGTGTGAATATGTCTTGTATGGAAGAAGGGAGGGTTTTGACAATCTAAATTTAACAAAGGCCAGTATTACAGGCCTTAGATTTCTTTTAAATACCCTTCATGTATACACAGACCCTGTTAAGACCAGTAAAGCCCAGGCCATCTCTCAGGCGCTTGTAGGGTCTTGGACCTTTGGATTGGCACAACCCATAGCCCAAAACCTTCTTTTGTGCTCTTGGGCCTATGGTGAAGCTTCTTATGACACCAATTGTCTTTTAAAGGGAGAAAAAACCCCTTTATATAAACTAGAAGGAGATTGGAAAACAGATATTGGTATAGGTATCAAAGGTGCAAATACTCCTTCTTGGTTACAATTAGACTATAGTGATTATTTAAGAGTCTTTCTTTGTACTCTACCAACTCATTTAAAGGTGTATAGGCTTTTAGATATTATTTCTTTAAATGCTCCCTACTATATGGAGGCTGAAAATCTATATTGTGGCATTAGGGTTAGAGCTGAATTTACCTATAGAGGGATTTTAGGTATAAAAAGAAATATTGTCCTTGAGGTGGAAGATGGATACAAGTAAAAGAGGATCTATAACTCTTGAAAGTGCCATAAGTTGTCTTGTTATTATCATTATATTAATGTTAATTATTGAAATTATTGGCTTTGCTAAGGCTAATCTTCAAATGATAGAAGACCTTGAAGAAAGATTAAGCCAGGTCAGCCTTATTCATCATCAGGAAAATATCTATTTAATTGATGTAATAAGTCCCATAAAAGCAAAAAATGTGGATAAAGTAATTTTTACAGCTATACCGGATAAGAAACTTTTTCATATGGGAGCCTTTGGCAGGTATGGGGGGATTATTAAAGATATTGGCATATCTGCTAATAGTATAAGCGGGAAATGGGCTGGGGATGATAAGCCTGTGCCAGAGGTTAATATATGGGCTTTAGAGCCCTTTGAAAGGGGAAGAGCAATCCACCAAATGATGGGGGCTAATTTGGACCCTAATTTCCCTCTTTTAGATATTTATGATGAATACCTAGGTCATGCTAAAACAATTATGAGTATTAATACCCAAGATAAGAGTTATTTAAGTGGGTCCGATTTTACAAAAAGAATTAAAGAAAAGATAATTGCCTTAAGAGATTTTGAAGGTATAGAGTATATGGGGTTAGTTATAAATAGGGGGGATATTAAGAAAAAGTCACTTATTCTAGTAATTCCAAATCTAGAGTTAACTCCTTTTCAAACAAGACAACTTGAAGAAATGAAAAGGTATGCATTCATTTCACAGATAGACCTAGTTATAAAGAAGTTTCAGGGCTAGGGATGATTGAATTTTAGACAGTTTTTAAATATAATGAACTCTGGTGAACAAATATGAAATATCAATTAGTTTTTGCTGGTGGGGGAGCAAAGGGCTCCTATCAGGTTGGGGTATGGAAAGCCTTAAAAGAATTAGGTATAGAGATTGATGTGGTTGTAGGTACCTCAATAGGTTCCATAAATGGGGCTGCTTTTGCAAATGATGAATTTGATAAAGCCTATGATTTATGGACCAGTTTAGATACAGCTTCACTTTTTGACCTTTCCTATGATAAGGAAAATGGTGAACCAGGAACTAGTGATTATCTAGAAGCTATAATAAAAAACAAAGGTCTTGAAACAGATAAAATAAAAGAACTTCTTAGTGAAGTAATAGATGAAGAGCAACTTAGAGAATCTCCTATAGACTATGGTTTAGTAACCTTTTCTCTTACTCACTTAAAACCCTTGGTTCTATTTAAAAAGGATATTCCTCAAGGAAAACTTGTGGACTATATTATGGCAAGTTCTGCGGTGCCAGGCTTTAAAAAACAGGAAATTGATTATGAGCATTTTATTGATGGGGGAGTCTATGACAACATGCCCATTAATGTACTTTTAGAAGAAGGCTATAAAAATATTATAGCAGTAAGCAATTCAGCTATTGGTGTATACAGAAGAATACAAGGTAATGATGCTAATATAATAATAATTAAAAATGGAAATATTAAAGGTGGAGTCTTAGATTTCAACACAGACCATGCAAAATATAATATAAATTTAGGCTATATGGACTGTATGAAAACCTTTGGCCAATTACTTGGTGCTGACTATTATATAGACTATTCAAACCCTTCATATTTAAGCAAAGAGCTTGGTGATTCAGAAATAGATATGCTTTTTTTGAACATTAAAAAAAGGCAAAAAGAGGTTGTAGCAAAAGTAATTAGACTGGCAATTTTAAGGACCCTAAAAAGACATTGTAAAGGGCCTTTAGATAATAAAAGGGCTTTTATTGCTGCCATGGAGATTAGTGCAAATACTTTGGGAATTGAAAAGTTTGAAATATATAAAGTAGACCAACTGATAAGAAAGATAATAGCTGAATACGGAAATGTAAAAAATGAAATGAGAGAGATTAGAAAACAAGAGGGTAACTTTTTTGCTAAGATCTTTCATAGAGTTTGGGACAAAGAAAAGATTAGGTTAAATAAAAAGGCTGTTAGAAAAATCTATCTAAGCCATGCTATACCAGAAGGGGATACAAAAATAGCAACAAATATTCCTGTAGATCTCTTAATAACAAACCTTTTTGTTTATCTAGTTATGTATAGAATTAGAAAAAATAGAAATGAAAGAGATAGTATTTGACTTATTCAGTTTTCTTGACATTTTATATAATTGTAAAAAGATAGATAATTTTTCACCTTTATGCTATAATTCAGGTGTCATCTAATCCAATTTTGAACAAAATATGAATTTAAAGAAAAAGGGTTTGACAATTTATTATCTATATGATAATTAATATACTCGAAAATATGATTCTTGTATTTTTTTTACAAATTAAAACCAAATGGAGTTTTTAAATGAATGAAGGAGAGATTCTAAAATCCAAATCCGTTGCTGATTTGCGAATAATTGCAAAAGCCCTCGGCTTGAAAAGTGTAACGGTTCTAAAAAAAGATGAGCTTGTAGCTTTAATTAAAGAAGTAACAGAAGGACAGGCAGTCGAAGAGAAAAAAGAAGCAGTAACAGAAGTTGTGGTCGCAAAAGAGGATCCTAAAACAAAGGATGCTTCATCTAATGATGTGCAAAAAAAACCTAGATATCTTTTGTCTAAAATGGCTAAAGATTCTGAGGCCTCAAAGGCTGGTGGAGAAGAAAGAAAAACCCGCCATATTATCAAGACTCATGATGCAAAATCTACCAAGGCTGAGCATGAAGAGGATGTAGAGGCGAATCTTGAAATAAAGTCCCAAGAAGAAGATGCTGAAGAGCAATATGATATTGTTGGTGGTGTTCTAGAAATCTTGCCAGATGGTTATGGTTTCTTACGAACTGACAACTATTCATATGGATCCAAGGATGTATATGTAGCACCTAATCAGATTAGAAAATATGGTGTAAGAACTGGTGATATGATTGTTGGAACAGGAAAGCCTAAAAAGGAGAATGAAAAGTTCCAAGCCCTTCAAAGTGTAACCATGGTTAATGATGAACATCCTTCCAAGGTTTTTACAAGAAAACCTTTTGATACACTAACACCCATATTCCCAGAAGAAAGAATGACCCTAGAGCATAATCCCAAGGATTATTCTACTAGAATTATTGACCTTATTGCCCCTATAGGTAAGGGACAAAGAGGTATGATTGTATCCCCTCCAAAGGCTGGTAAAACTGTTCTATTAAAGAAAATTGCTAATTCAATAACCTTGAACCATCCCAACATAAAGTTGATTGTTCTTTTAATAGATGAAAGACCAGAAGAAGTTACAGATATGCAAAGATCTGTAAAGGGTGAGATTGTTTATTCTACTTTTGATAAGGTTCCTGAGAACCATGTAAAAGTAGCAGATATGGTCTTAGAAAGAGCACAAAGACTGGTAGAACACGGTCAAGATGTTGTTATTCTTTTAGACTCTATAACAAGACTAGCCAGAGCCCACAACTTAACAATGACCCCTACAGGTAGGACCCTGTCAGGTGGTTTAGATCCTGGAGCCTTGCATGCACCTAAAAAGTTCTTTGGTTCAGCAAGAAACATTGAGTTTGGTGGCAGCTTAACTATAATTGCAACAGCTTTGGTTGAAACAGGAAGTAGAATGGATGATGTTATATATGAAGAGTTCAAAGGAACAGGTAATATGGAGCTTCATCTAGATAGAAAACTTTCTGAAAAGAGAATATTCCCAGCAATTGATATCAATAGATCTGGTACCAGAAGAGAAGAATTACTTCTTAACAAGAAGGAATTAGAAAGTATTTGGACCATAAGAAGAGCTATGAGTAATATGGGAACAGCTGAAATTACCGAGTGGATGATTGATAAGCTGGTTAAAACTAGAAACAATGCTGAGTTTGTAAATAGTATAAATATTAAGCAAACAAATGTAACAGAATACTAGAGATATATAAAAACTGGTAATCTATGATATTTCTCTGGATTATCATGTTTTTGTGAAAAATAAGTTTGAGTTTCCGCAAAACGCAATAATCATGTAGAAAAATACATTATGCTTCATGA
>CAZLVL010000028.1:0-14619 GCA_964563155.1 uncultured Clostridiaceae bacterium
TCATTGGATAAAAGGGCTACATATGCAAAATATATGAGCATTTCTTTTCTGTCTTTAACAAGAGAAATCTGGGCAAAATCTTTCCTTATTTTATCCATTTCTTTTTTGTCCATTTTTCTATCTTTGAAAAACTTTAAGACTAAAATACGAGAGGCTTCAAGCAATGCTGCTTTTTGATTAAAATCTTTTGCAGCTTCATAGGCTTTTTCCATATGAAGTAAAGCTTGTTCAATATTACCAATATATCCCTCAAAAAGACCTAAAAAGCTATTACATTGATAAAGAACCTCTACTAAATTTATCTCTCTTTTGCCAAAGATATCCTTAATGTATTCATACATTTCTCTAGCCTTTGCTAGATTTTTCATCAACAAATAGGTTTCCCCTATATTTGCATGTAACTGCAAATTTAAGTTATAGTCTCTTTGGTAATAGGAAATATTTTTAACCTCTTCATAGTGTTCTAAAGCTTTTGCATAATCACCCATATACTTAAAGTCTTCAGCTAGATTGGTCAAAAATCTACTTTTAATTTCCATGAAGCCCCATTTATTTGCTATGTCTAACCCTTTTTGGTAATAGTAATCAGCTTTTTCAAAATCACCATAATCTGCAGCATAGATATTTCCAAGATTGTTTAAGGGCTTGGTAATGTTTTGAATGTCATTTTCTAACTCAGAATACTTGATGGACTCTTGATAACATTTTATGGCATATTCGTGGTCTCCAGAAAAATATGTGGCTACACCTTTTAAGTTATATATTACATTAAGGTTCTTAATGGTTTTTTGGCCTACACAAATATCTATGGCCTCTTTTAAATGGATTAATCCTTGTTCGGCTTTTCCAAATGAAATAGCTAACTTTGCCTTTAATATTAGGGCAATAACTAGGCCTTCTGCATAATTATTTTCTTTTGAAATTTCTTCAATTTCCTCTATGCCAGCTTGGGTCTCATCCATTTTGAGGTCCTTGAAATCTAAATCCCAGGTATATTGCTTGGCATTAATTATGTGCTTAAAATTGTTTGTTGATCTTGCTACCAACTCATATTCTTTCAAAACAGTATAAAGTTTTTCTGAATCCTCTTTTATAGAATAGATTTTCAGCAGGTTTTCCAAAATATCCAATTTATTATCAATATCATTTTCTTCTAAACCATAAGCCATTTCCCAAAGAGTCTGTGTCTTTTGAGAATAAGGGTTTTCAGTCTCTTCCAAAAAATTCAATATAACCTTTAAGGCTTTTTCTATTTGATTACTTTTTAAAAGATGAAAGATTATTTCTTCTAAATGTTCAATGTTATCTTTTTCTTGTCCCTTTTGTAGAGTTTTTGCAATCTTGGCATGAAGATTCGTTCTAATGTCCTCGTTTAAGCCATTGTATATATATCTTTTTAGTTGATTATTTTTAATATTATAGCCAACCCTAGTATCAAAAGAATAATCTTCTATGTAGTTTAAGTCCAAAAGCTCTTTTAGTTTTTTTTCTAGGTCCTTTTCTTTAGGTAAAATATCCTTAATCTGGTCTATGCTCAAGGTATCTTCACTAAAGGATAGAAGGTTAAAAATATTAGTATAATCTTCTTTTATTACTGAATACTGTTTCAAAAATGCTTCATCTAAAGTAGCTGGAAAGTCTATAAAGTAATAGTCATTGGACTTTATTCTCCAGTAGCCAGAGTCTGCTATATATATATCACCTGCAAGATAAAGATGCTTTAAGATATGCTCAATGTATTTTGGATTACCACTACTTTCTTTGTACAAAACTGCAACAAATTTCTCAGGTATGTAGTTTATTCCCAAAATTCCTTGCACAATTTCTCCAATCTCTTCTTGGGTAAGTTTTTGGAGATCAATATTTTTAATTATATTGCTACTAATATATTTTTCTACAAAAAGAGAAATCTGATTTTTACTATCAAAATAGTCACTATCAAAGGTAAAAATAAAAAAAGTATTCTTGGTTCTTCCAAATCTAAAGACATACTCCAAAAGAGCCAAAGATTTATCCTTAGAAAGATGAATATCATCCAAGATAAAATAGGTAGGGGTACCCTTGGAAAACTTTTCGAAATATCTGACAACCTTACTAAATATTTTTGCATACTCTAGATTTTTATCAATTTTTAGTTGGTTTTCTTTGGAAAGAAACTCCTTTATATCTTCAAAAATGCTAGAAACTTCCTTTTTATTCATATCTAGCATTTCCATAGGACTATCTTGTAAGGTTTGTTTTAGTACATCAGAAAGGCCTGATAGATTATCTGCTTTTGTTTTAGCCATATCTAAATAATAGACATTTCTTTTTTTTATCAAAAGTCTGTGGATAATCTCTTCTAATAGCCTACTTTTACCCATTCCATGTTCAGCACTAATGAGAAGGCCCTTAAACCCATTGATTCCACTTACAATATCAGAATCTATCTCCATAATCTTTTTAATTTCTTCTTTTCTACCGGCAATTTTGGCATTGAAGTTAAGGAATTCTCTTTCTTCTTTCAAATTATGGTAATACTCTAAATCAAAAACATCCTGCAATTCATCAAGAAAGCCTCTATAACCCTTTACTTCACCTTCTGCTCTGTCATTTAAATAGTCAATTAGAGAGTTTAGATAGGTAGTTTGCTCCTTGCTTAATTTGTCTTGTTCTAAAAGAGTTTGGTCAAAAAACATGTATTCAACAACCTTTACAAGTCCTAGATTGTCATTCTTTTTATCTGTAAAAAAAGAATTAAAATTAAGGTCTCCTGAAGAGAATTTTTTAGCTTCATCTTGTCTTGCAAAGTCTGACTTATAGTATTGCTCATAGACACTAGCAATATCTAAAAGTTTTACTGAACTATCTTTATTAATATAAATATTTTCAGGAACAAGCATCCTGTAGCTATATCCTCTAAAATGCAGATAATCTAAGGCTACTGTAATATCTAAAAGTACTCTAACCCTTTCTTTTAGGCTCATTTGATTTATGACCTTATACAATTGCTTGCCTGTAATATACTCAGAAATGGAGTAATATAACTGATGGTTGGTCCTTTTTGAATCTACAAATTTCATAACCTCAAAACAGATGTTACGTCCAATATTTTTTTGTTTTAGTGAGGTTAAATTGATAAATTCCTCTTGCAGATATTTTAAATAGTAATCATCATCATCAAAGCTGTAAAATTTCAAAACACACTGTTTTGCATTTTCCATGGTATCAGTAACTAAATAGGTGTCGGTTCCCCTATCGCTATACATAAAATTTTCGATTTTATATCTATTGTCAATAATTTTCATTGGCTTTTCCTAGTTACTCATTACAATTGGTTTTTTGCTGATTTTGTTTAAAATACCGAATTTATGCAACAATATTAACACTATAATACTATAATATTATCTTTTTGCAATTGGCAATTAGGATTTCAATACTTAAGCCATGCTATAATCAAGTTAATATTTGTAAATATTGGAGGTTCTTTTTATGATAACTGATAAAGATAGAGAATATTTAAAAATAGCTATAGACCAAGCAAGAAAAGCTCTTCATGAAGGAGATGAACCCTTTGGATCAGTCTTAGTCTCCCATGACCATAAGATATTGGCAAAAGACCATAATCATGTAGCAAAAGGAGACCATACTCAACATCCTGAATTTAATTTAGCCCGCTGGGCTGCAAACAATATGACTATAGAAGAAAGAGCTAAAGCCACAGTATATACCTCAGGCGAGCATTGTCCTATGTGTGCTGCTGCCCATGGGTGGGTTGGACTGGGAAGAATTGTATATGCCTCATCTTCTAAACAACTAGTCCAATGGCTAACAGATATGGGCATAAAGCCTGGAAAAGTAAAAAATCTCTCTATACAAGAGGTAATAAGAGATACTTTGGTAGAAGGTCCAGTGGATGACCTGGCAGAAGAAGTCCATCAACTACATAAGGCTTTTTATGGAAAATAGGGAAAAGAATAACTTAGTATGAATTCTTTAAATTGATTTGTACTATATAGGCTTAGTAAACAAGGTCTTTAGGTTTTCTTGGTCTTTCTTAGTAAAGCCTTTTTCTTCTAAAAGCTTAGATATGTCTTTTTCATCAAAAGCCTTTAAAAGTCTTAAAATAGTCTCAGGGTCAGAATTATACATATCTTTTAGGGCCTCTAAGTTTTCAACTATATTGATAAACTCTTTAGGGATAGAGGATATTTCTTTATTAACTCCATGGGTATTGTAAGTGTTACTTACCATGTAATCTACAACTATATCTTCTTTTAAAACATTAGAAAAATACAAAATTAGGGAAGAAACCATGCCGGTTCTATCCTTTCCCGCTGAACATATAAATACAGTGCTTCCTCTCTTTATAGAATCCAATAAAAGTTTTAAAACTTTAGCAAACCCCTCTAGATTGCCAAACACTGTACTAGGATAATCTAGTATCATGCTGGTTACAATTTTGGCATCTATCTTGTTTAGAACAAATTGTGAAAAACTATCAGTATCATCCAAATCTTTCATTAAAGACACATTATGATACTCTATGTCTTTTGGCATATTAATAGGGGCACTTTCCACCTCAGATTTACTTCTCAAATCAATTATGGTTTTAACCCTTCTTTTTTCTAAAATATCCCAATCTTTTTTAGATAGTTTAGCAAGACTATCACTTCTATAAAAGACCCCCCAAGCTGTATAGGTCTTATCTAAGGTTGGATAACCTCCTAAATCACGAAAATTATAGGCACCATCTAAAAGAATATGTCTTAGGTTCATCATTTCCTCCTTTTTATCTCAACCTTGATTATATAAGAATAACTTAGCCTAAGCAATTTTCTTAAGGTATTTCAAGGCTACTTGCTTCTTTAGCTATAAAGACTTTTTGCCATATTATTTTTCTAACCTTTTTTAATTCTCTTTTGGGGTTTTCTAATATGAGCCTGCCATTATGTATAAAACATAGGCTTTTAACAAAATCTCCCTTTTTACTTATATATTCAGCTACTTCACTAGGTGTGAAGTGGCCTGTTTCCATTAATAAAAGATCACAAGGCTCATCTATAAATTCCTGTATATCTGATAAGTCCCCTAAATCACCACTAAATACTATGGATTTTCCATCTCCTTTAATTCTAAAAGAGTGACTAAGATATTTCTCATCACTGGGGATTCCCATATGAGAGTTACCTTTTGCATACACAAGAAAGTCCTTATCTTGAAAAATAAGACCCTTTTTTATATCTCTTCTTTTTATCTGCCAATCTATTTTAAAGTTACCTTCTGTTTGACCCAAAAGTGCTAAAATGCTTAAAAAAGCTAGTTCATCTGCCATAAAGACCTCTAACAATCTATCTTTCATTCGACCTTTTTTCTCTACATTATTAATCTTTCTAATATTCCATAAAAGATTTCCCAAGCCTCCTACATGGTCCATATGGGAGTGACTTATAAATATAGCCTCTACAGATAAAAGGTCTAAGCCCATTACATGAGCTGTATAAGAAGAGCCTTCTCCAGCGTCAAACCAGTACAACTTATTGTCTTTTTCAATAACAAAGGCTAGATGTCTACTGCCCTTTACAGGTTCTGTACCTGAACAGGTTCCTAAAAAATGGATTTTCATTTTTCTACTACCTCTTCTTCATAATAGTATATATGATGCTTAATTTCAAAAGTTCTTTACACTAACTTACTATAAAGCTACCTAAAGACCTCCTTATACCTATATAATAATACCTTATTTATTTTGACCACTTTTTATCATATAATATTTAGTAAGAAGAAATTTTATTTCTTATAAAAATAAACATCATTAAGTAGACAAAAGAAAAATCAAAAGAAAAAAGAAGCCATTAAGGAGTAAAATGTATCCTCAAATTGTAGTACTAGTTGTCACAATTATAACCCTATTTTTGTTCATACAAGGAAAATTAAGATATGACTTTGTATCCATCCTAGCCATGTTGGCTTTGGCCTTAACAGGGGTTTTAGACCCAGCAGATTCTTTTTCTGGCTTTAGCCACCCTGCAGTTATAACTGTGGCAGCTGTTTTGATAATTAGTAGTGCTTTGACAAAAACAGGGGCTATAAATAGGATTTTATCAATTGTAGATAGAGGTCCCAACAAAGTTTTTATCAAAATACTCACTTTAATGGTAATAACAGCCTCTTTATCAGCCTTTATGAATAATATAGGAGCCCTAGCAATAGTAATGCCTATAGGCCTTACAATTGCCAAAGCTAACAAGATATCTCCTTCAAAGCTTCTAATGCCCATTTCTTTTGCTTCCTTGTTAGGTGGAATGATTACTGGAATTGGAACTCCACCTAATTTAATAGTTTCAACCTACAGGATACAAGCAGGAAGTGAGGCCTTCTCCTTTTTCTCTTTTGCTCCAGTGGGTTTAAGCTTAGCCTTAGTAGGGATTCTTTTTACCGTTTTTATTGGTTGGCGCTTTATACCCTTAAGAGATTCTAAAACTTTAAAAGAAAGATTTAACCTAGATGACTATCTCTTTGAACTGGTAGTTACAGACCATTGTAGTGTTCAAGGTATGAACCTGAAGGATTTCTTTTCTACCTACAAACTCTCTGGCACTGTGCTTAGCATCATAAGTAAGGATCAAAGAATCATATCTCCTGGAGGTAGCCAGAAGATTCATCCTAAAGATATTTTGATTGTAAAGGCCATGAGCAGTGACCTTAAGAACTTAATAAGTAAGGAATGCTTAGAGTTGAGGGGGGCCAAAACAGAAAAGTTATCCTCAGAAAGATTGCTAAAATCTGATGATATTGCTCTTGTAGAGGTGGTTTTAAGAAATGATTCGCCCCTTGTTGGGAGAACGGCAATAGAGACTAGATTGAGAAATAAGTATAATGCAAACCTTTTGGCTGTATCTAGAAAAGGGGTATCCAATGTGGTTAGGTTAAAGGCCTTTCGCTTTCAAAGTGGTGATATTCTACTTTTACAAGCTCCCAAAGACAGTTTAAGCGACCTATATGCTAAAATGCGTTGTCTACCCTTGGCAGAAAGAGGGGTTGACTTACAAATCGAAGATTCTTCTAAGGAACAATACATAACTTTAGGTGTTTTTGGACTTTCGATTCTTCTGTCCGCTTTTAATATTATACCTGTTCAAATAGCCTTTGCATCAGCTGCCCTTTTACTCTTAATTTTTAAAATACTTACACCTAGAGAGTTTTATGATTCCATAGAATGGCCCACTATCTTTATGATTGGTTCCTTATTTGCTCTTGGTAAGGCCCTAGAAACCAGTGGAGCATCTGACACAATTGCTGGGCTATTAACAAAGCTTTCCACTCGCTTTCCCCCATACTTAATGGTAGGTGTACTAATGCTTATAACTATCATCTTAACCAATGTTATAAACAACACAGCAACCACTATTCTTATGGGACCAATTGCCCTTAGTGTTGCCCTTTCTATGCAAGTTTCCCCTGACCCACTTTTAATGGCCATAGCCATAGGGGCCTCCACTTCCTTTATGACTCCCATAGCCCATCAGTCCAATACCTTGGTAATGGGACCTGGTGGATATAAATTTACTGACTATTGGTATTTAGGCCTTCCTCTTTCTTTAATATCCCTCTTTTTAGGGGTACCCCTAATATTGACCTTTTGGCCTTTATAGCATAAAGGTAGAAAGTATATAAAGAATTAACATATGAAGAGGATAAAAGATATAAAAAGAGTACTTGGACAAGTTGCTTTCTCTTCCTTTTTTCCCATTGTATAAACCTATAAAGACAAAGGCTAAAAGAGCAAAACCTTGGGTAGGAAACTCTAAAGTAATTCCCAAAATATTTATGGGTATAAAAAGTCCATTGAAAAAGAAAACATTTATCACAAACAAAGAAATAATTTGATATATTATGCCATATTTGTAATCTCTAAAGATATAAAAGGAAATGACCATTAAAACCCCAAGGGCTCCATAATCTGTAAAACCTATAAAGCCTAATAAAATACAAAGTAAGACCTTTAAGAAGCTTAAATAAGGGTTTTTATTAGCTCTATCCTTAAGGTATGTATCTAAAAAATGAATGGCTAAAAGGCCTAAAAGAAGGGTAAACATGACATTTTGATAAAAGGGGAAAAACCAAGAACCACTATAGAACAAATTAAAAGGTATTTCTGATACAAGGGCAAAGATAAATAATCTAAGGGCATATTTTTTAAAATTGGAGGTATGTATATAACCTTCCACTATCTGAAAGGCAAAGATAGGAAAGGCCATTCTTCCTACATAATTCATCCATTGATTTCCAGAAATAAGAGATGCCCATAAATGGTCTATGAGCATGAAAGTTATGGCTAATAATTTTAAAGTCTGCCTATTTATTACCTTGTATTCTCTTTTCATATATCAATTTCTCAATCTTTTTCTTTTTACCCTACTTTTTTAACCGAGCTCTATTTCAAGTAATATGGGGGTGTGGTCTTGTCTGGGACCTGAGTCAATCATTTCTGATTTTTTCACCTTGTGAGATATCCTGTCACTGACCAACCAATAATCTATTCTCCAACCAGCGTTGTTTATCTTGCTGGTCCTAGCCCTTTGTGCCCACCAGGTATATACATCCTTAATATCTCCATGAATATGACGAAAAGTATCTGTAAAACCTTTGTTTAAAAGATTTGTAAAGCCTTCTCTTTCTTCATCTGTAAAACCTGCAGATTGACGATTACTTTCAGGATTTGCTAAATCAATCTCTTTATGGGCTACATTAAAGTCTCCTGTAGCCAACACAACTTTTTTCTTATCCAATTGTGCTAAATATTGGGCATATCTTTCATCCCAGGCTTGTCTTTCATCTAAACGATTTAGGCCATCACCTGCGTTAGGAGTGTAAACTTGTGTAAGGTAAAAGTCATCAAACTCCAAGGTAATAATCCTACCTTCTAAGTCCATAGGGTGAGGTGCTCCAATTTGTGGGAAAGTGGCCTTGGGCTTTAACTCTGCTTTATATAAAAACATGGTACCTGCATAACCCTTTCTAGCTGGCTCCACTGAACTATTCCAAGCTATATCATAGTTAGGAAGTATTTCATCTAAAAGCCCAATATGGTCCAAGGTGGGTCCACTACTAGACAATTTAGTCTCTTGTAGAGCAACTACCAAAGGATCGTAGCTTGCTATACTTTTAAGAACCTCTCTAGATAAAAGAGCTCTAGAAGAGTCTCCTGTTAAGGCTGCGTTTAAAGAATCTATGTTCCATGAAATAAGTTTCAATGTCTTTCTCCTTGTAAAATCTTTTAGATATAAAAAGATTATACCTAATTTTAAATAATCTTCCAATTACCTAGTTACAGCTGGATTTTCTTTTTCTCTAGCTACAGCTGGATTTTCTTTTTCTCTAGCTACAGCTGGATTTTTTTCAATTTATCCTAGAATATTTTGAAACAAGGATATAAGTGGATATAATAAAATTATTGAAAAAAGAATGGTTAAAATATGATTAAGTATAAAAATATAATTGAAGGTAAGTTTGTAAAAAGACCTAATAGATTTATAGGTCATGTATTAATAAATGAAAAAGAAGAAATAGCCCATGTGAAAAACACTGGTAGATGTAAAGAAATTCTTTTACCTAGCACAAAAATCCTTCTAGAAGACCACCAAAATAATCCTAAGAGAAAAACAAGATACTCCTTAATATCAGTATACAAACAAGATATGCTCATAAATATTGATTCCCAAGTTCCTAATCAAGTGGTTTATGAAGCTATTTTAAAAGACAAGATTAAAGGGTTGAATAATATTGTGAATGCTAAAAAGGAAGCAAGCTTTAATAAGTCCCGCTTTGACATATATTTTGAAAACCAAAAAGAAAAAGGATACATGGAAATAAAGGGAGTAACTCTAGAAGAAGATGGCATAGCTATGTTTCCTGATGCCCCTACCTTAAGGGGTAAAAAACACCTAGAAGACCTAATACAAGCTAAAAAAGAAGGCTATAGGGCTATTGTTTTTTTCCTTATCCAAATGAAAGGTCCAAAACTGTTTAAAATAAATAAAAAAAGAGACCCTGCCTTTTATGAAGCTATAAAAGAAGCAAAAGAAAAAGGAGTCGAAATATTGGTCTACGACTCCATAGTTACAAAAGACGACATTACACTAGACCAAGAAATTGACTTTGATCTTTCTTAATATGTAATTTCTTTACCACTAAAGAAACTATCCATAAAGTCTCTAGCCCTTATACTAATTCTTTCCAATTCTTCTTTAGCCCCTCTTATACCAGCTACATAGTCTTTTAAAAGCTTGCCTTCCATAAATGCAATCTCTTCATAAGCAGGATAGAAGTAATCAATTAAAAATCTTCCATATCTCATTAATCTAGGCTTTCCATAGGTCATTCTTTCATTTTTGTAATGATTTTCTACTGCTAAGCAATAGCCCTTACTAATGTTATTTAAGACTTCTTCATGACTTTTATCTTTAGAAAATACAATAGTAAATACTTGGTTAAAGTATTCTCTTTGCTGAGCAACCCCATGGCTATCATTGGCAGCTACTACTGGTATATCCAGTTTCTCTTCTAGCATTTCCAAATACAAGGAAAGGTGACCGTTATTTCTAGTTCTAGAAAAACCACATATTTCCCAAGCATCAAAGATTCCCAATTTTAAAAGATAAATAAATATATCAGATGGAACATTGTAATTAAGACTCATTCTTCCCACTTCATAGGCTGTTTTATTGCCATCTTGGTCGAAAATTACATTTCCTGCTCTTCCGGGCCTATAAAAAGGATGGCCCAAAATACATAAGCCTCCCCCTTGTCTAATATTTTTACTTACCCAGATACAAGATGCTACCTTATATGGGTCTAAATCTTTTGGTATATCTGATTCTTCAATAATCTTCTTAACTTCCCTGTCGTATTTATCAAAGTCATTTTTAAAGATTTCATTCACAGAAAAACTACCACCAAAGTTAATAATGTGAATAGTATTAAAAGGTGCATGTACTTCCTCTCCTGGAAAAAGTGTTAAATTGGTCTTAATATTACTATAAGCATCTATTGCCATTTGTGAGGGATAGAACTCCCTATGGTCGGTTATTGCTAAAATATCATAGCCCATCATCCTGTAATATGGAGGAACAAAATCTGGACTCTCCTTCCCATCTGAATGATTAGTGTGAGAATGGGCCTCTATTTTATAGGGTCTTCTTTGAAACAAATCCTCTTTTAAACAGTAGACACTTGTTTGTGTCAGTACATTTATCTCTTCATTCATTTCACAAAGAGTAATAATATGCTCTTGTTCCCTTTTAAAGGTATAAGAAAAAGTAAGTTTTCCCTCAATTGACTTTAATTCTATAGTATCTGCCTTTATTCCTTCAAAAGTACCTAAGCCTTGTGAAGGCCTATCTACTACTGAGTCCAAAGGAAAGACAAGTATCAAATAATTCTTATCTTTACTAAATTTTACGTGATTTCCTCTTGGACTTATGGTGATTTCACTTTTTTTATCTTGTAAAAACACTCTAGGATATACATCATAATAGGCTGCATCTGTCTTTTGATTAAACATAGATTATTCCCCCCTTATTACCATATTATAGTATAAAGGGGGGATTTAAATGAAGAAATTTTATCTCTTTCTCACAATATTAATATAAAAACCAGATATCTTCTTTTTGTTAAGCTTAAAAAAGTAGCTCTTTAATTTCTTTTGAATTTAAAAGTTTACCCTGTGAAACAAGTTTTTCATTAACAACTAAGGCTGGTGTAGTTAAAACACCATAAGCTAATATGGCAGAATAGTCCTCAACCTTTTCTATTTGAGCCTGCATATTTTCTTCTCTTAAAACCTTTTTTACCATCTTTTCTAATTTTTTACACTTAGAACAACCACTACCTAATACTTTTATAATCATTTTTTCTCACCTTTAAAGTCAAAGACTTATCCTATTCTTTTTATCCAATTAAGAAGGATAAGGCATTTAAGCCATACCCTACTATTATTATCCCGCCTACAGTTATAGCCATAAATATTATTAGAAGTCTTGGTTTTACCACCTTACTCAACATTATTATAGATGGGATTGACATAGCAGTAACCCCCATCATAAAAGATATAACTGTGCCTAGGCCAACACCTTTTGCTAAAAGAGCTTCTGCTATAGGGATTGTTCCAAAAATATCTGCATAAATTGGCACCCCTATAAAACTAGCTATTAAAACTGAAAAAGGATTGTCTGAGCCCAATATTTTTTCAATAATAGACTGGGGAATCCAGTTATGAATTAGGGCTCCTATTCCAACCCCTATTAAAATATAGGGCCAAACTCTACGAACTATATCTAAAACCTGATCTTTAGAAAAGACTAGTCTTTCCTTAAAAGACATTTCTAACATATCTAGATCCTGTGATTTGCTAGACCAAACATAGGCTTCTATATATTTTTCTAATTTCATCTTCTCAATAACAATTCCACCAATAATAGCAATTACAACTCCTGTAACTAGATATATAATTCCTATTTTCATACCAAAGGTGGAAACTAGGAGTAAAAAGGCAGCTAAGTCTATCATTGGAGATGAAATTAAAAAGGAAAAAGTTGCTCCTAAAGGAAGGCCTGATGAAACAAAACCAATAAAAATTGGAATGCTTGAGCAGGCGCAAAATGGTGTCAATATTCCTAAAAGAGCTCCTAAAATATTGCCCTTTATTCCTTTAATACCCCCTAGAATCTTTTTTGTTCTTTGAGGAGGAAAGTAGCTTTGGATATAGGATATTATAAATATCATTACTGATAAAAGAATAAATATCTTTATAACATCATATATAAAAAAGTGGACACTGCCTCCAACCCTATTATCCATAGATAGTTTAAAAACTCTTACAACCAAGAGTTCTACTAAATCCCAAAGCCACTGCATTTTTAACAGTTGGCTATTAAGCCATTCAAATATATTCATAAAATTACCTAATTTCCTAACCTTCTATCTTTTTACAATTACAATTACCTTGGTCAATAATCCTACAGATACAATCTTCTGTTTCATTAAATATGAAAAAGAGAAAATCTGAAATTTCCTTGTACTTATCCATATTTAAAGAATAATGATTCCAAAGACCTTCTTTTCTTACCCTAACTAAATCAAGATCAGACAAAACCTTCATATGATGTGAAAGTGTTGGCTGGGTAAAATCAAAGCATTCTAAAATATCACATGCACATCTTTCTTTGCATGAGAGTATGTCAATTATTTTTAATCTATTTTTATCTGATAAGACCTTAAATATCTTTGCCTTTTCTTCATAGTTCAAAATAAATACCCCCTTACATAGACACTCATCTATATAGTCTATAGATAATATAGATGACTATCTATATAATGTCAATAGAGTTTTTATTACTCAATAAAATTTTTTGAAAGTTTAGTATTTGATAAGTCTTAACTTATTACATATTATTTTTCTTTTACTATAATTCCCACTCCATCAGGTATTACTGTAATTTTAGCATCATCTCTTGATAAAAGTTTTTTAGCAATCTCTAGGGCTTTGTCTATATCTTTTGCAGGTATCATGTGCATTTTTTCAATTATTTCATCTGGAACATCAGACACATAAATTACATGTGCCTTTTTCAACACCCTTATAAATATCTGGCTTTGCCATTGGTCAGGCTCTGTTTCATCTTTTTTTCTTTGTGAAAATAGCTGTAAGGTCTTATCTACATCCCTCTCCATGGCTAATTGCTCATAAAACACATCAGCTCCATGACCATCTTGAGATTTTGCAACCATTATTATGACCCTGCCTGGCTTTACTGACGCTTCTGCCGCGGTCATACCTTTTACAGCCTGATAAATATTTCTGTCCAAAGGATACCCGCTGTTGGAGGTTATAACTATATCAGATATTATCGGTTCTACCTGGCACAAGCTACTTAAAAAGTCACAACCTTTTCTGTGAGCACTTATACAGTGGCCTGCTACTGCATGAACGATTTCTTTTTTGTCATTTAGTACTACATTAAGTATAAAAGCAAGACCAGCTTTTTGGGCTGTCCATTCCATATCAATGTTAATGGGATTATCTATTAGATTGCCTGTAGATGCTTTATCACTATTTATAAATTCATAACAGTGATTGGCCATAACGGTAGATCTTTTTGCACATCCTGGCATGACACTTTTTCTACCTCCAGAGAAGCCTGCAAAAAAGTGAGGCTCTATGAATCCTTCTGACACAACAAGGTCAGCATTTAGTATAAACGAATTTATATAGCATAAAGAGCCACTTGGTAACATGCCTATATTTGTTACAGGAGAAGTATCACAATCGTGCATTACAATCTTTTCATTTTCATATATATCTTTACCAAATTTTTCAAGCAATTCATCATCAGTCATGCCCCTATGACAACCAGTAGCTATTAATATTGTTATGTCTGCATCCGGATTTAATAATCGTATTTCATCTAAAAGTGCAGGAACTATAATCTTACTGGGAACAGGTCTTGTGTGGTCTGAAGCTATTAAGACGATATTTTTCTTATCTTTTGCCAGCTCAGAAAGCCTAGGGCTGTCAATAGGGTTTAATATTTGAGTTTCCGCAAAACGCAATAATCATGTAGAAAAATACATTATGCT
>CAZLVL010000029.1:0-13661 GCA_964563155.1 uncultured Clostridiaceae bacterium
ATCAAAATCCTTAGCTTGGATGGGCTGAAACACAAACTAATTAACACTACCGATTTTAGTATTAGTGATTATTTCTGTTATTATTGCAATTTTGGTATCAATTACTGACGGATTTAATGTGCTTGATGGATTAATCATGGGTGGAATAGTATTTGTTTGTGGTCTTGTACCTATATTTTATATTTACTATTTGCGAAAAAGACGGTCAGAAGATAGTGATATTTAATGTAAAAAGTTCCAATGGCCACCTAATATGGTTTTGAATTAATTTTATCTTCTTTTAAGATAACTGAAATTATTTCAATCTAATATAACCATACATCTAAAAGGAAAGAATAGTGTGTTAAAAAATATTAAACCTATCAAACCTTAAAGTTATTGATATGAGAGAGAGCTCTTTTAACCCTATCTCCACACTATTTTTCGATTACCCTTTTTATCCAAGTATTTTCGCTATTTTCTTTGCCTGATAGCTATGTATAGTATAATAGACTTAGTTTTAGAAAGAGAGAAGAAAATGGTAGCCCCTTTAAGTTTTGTAGGTATGGCCTTTACCCTTATATTAACCCTATTTTTACCCATTATTATTTGGATATTTTTTGCAACTAAAGACACATCCATATCTAAACCTATTCTTTTTGGTGCACTTGGTTTTATAGTTAGCCAAGTGATTATAAGGATTCCAATAATTCAGATAGCTGGAACTTTTGAGAGCTTTGTGGATTTTTCAAGTAACTACAAATACCTGTTTTTGCTAATACTTGCCCTTTCAGCGGGACTTTTTGAAACAAGTGCTAGGCTGATTGTTTTAAAAGGCCTTGCAAGAAAGTCTTTAGACTACAAGATATCTTTTTGGGCTGGTTATGGCCATGGGATTGGAGAAGCTGTAATTCTAATTGGTTTAACATATATAAATAATATAGTTATTGCTGGATTAATAAATCTAAATTTATTACCAGCCTTAGAACAAATGGAAGGAATAAAGGAAGTCTTTTTAAGTACCCCTTCACATATGTTTTTTGCAGCAGGCATAGAAAGAGTTTTAGTTGTATTTGCCCACATAGCAATGACCTTAATATTATCTAGCTTTATTTTAAGGAAAAAGTCCCTTCTAGGTTTTTTCCTAGTAGTTATTTTCCACACAGTTTTAGATTTTTCAGTAATTGTCCTAAACGACTACTTTCAAAATATCTGGATTAGCCTTGGGCTATTAGCAATATTTGCTTTAATCTCTATCTTATATATTCTAAAAACTAGACCATCAAAAGAAGTGTTGGAAAAATCTTAAAAAATTTAAGATTTGTATTGATTATGGTCTAACTTAATGATAAGACCTGTCTTTGGTAAATGACATTAAAACATAGTGCTAATAATAGAAAATTAAGGCTATTACTTTAGTGTAACAGCCTTTTGTTTGGTTAGATCTTATGGTTCAAGATAGAGTTAATTTGTGTCTCTGATAAGAACAGATTTGTTAATGGGAGTTTGAACTTCTTCTCTAAATCTTCAACAATTGGTAATCTAGTTAAGGTATTTACATAAAGATAATCGGCCTTTGTAATTTTGAATTTCCTGATAAAATCAAATATCTCTGGGCTTGACCAAGTATTTTTCAAGACCTTGTATTGTAGTATTCTTTCTAAAAGTACAGCAATGTAGCAAATTAGAAAATGCCCTTTAATACTTTCTTCTTTTTGTAAAAATACAGGTCTAGCATCTAGATCTGATTTCATTATCTTAAATGATTCTTCAATTACCCAAAGATTATGATAGGTTGAATACATATCTTCATCAGACATATCCAGTTCAGATGTTACTAAAAGATTGTATCCAGCGAATTTAAGATCTTTTTCAATTGCATCTTCATTAATTGTAGCAAGAGCCTTCTTACCATCTTTATCTGTAAACTTTACATACTTACCAGCTTCTCCAAACTCATCTTTTTTAGCTTGCGATAAGGTAAGAGAACGAGCCTTATCAATAATCTTGTTAATTTCCATTCTCTTCTTTTTAGCAAGTGAAGGATTGTAGGTTAAAAGTCTTTTTTCACTAAGCTCAATAGTGACCAGTTTTCCATTATGCATTATCTCATAAGGGAATTTATCTATACATGATTTGTAGCTATACAGAACATTCCCATCTTTATCTACAGCATCCTTAAAGTCATCATCTAGTAATACCCATTCTTTCTCTATCTTAGGTAGTCCTTTAACAGACTTAGAAAAGAGATAACCATCCTTGTTTAATCTCGAATATGCAATGTTTTGTGCACAATTAATGCCTTTGTCAGCAACATGAATAGTTCTACCTGTAATATTGTTTCTTTTTTTAAGAGAGTTTATGATATCTCGCATAAGGGGTTTTTCTGATTGATTTCCTGGAAACACTTTCATACCAATTGGTATTTGGTGCTTATCTAACAAAAGACCAAGTCCTACTATGGGGTCTTTTCTGTTTTCTTTGCTAACACCTTTTCTTCTAAAGCTATCTTCTTGGTCAATTTCGAAGTAGAAGTTAGTGCAATCAAAATATGTGTTGGATGTATCAACTCCATATACAGCTTTTGTTTGTACAGTAAAAAGCTCTACAAACTTTTCATAGTTAAGTCCAAGAAAAGATAAGCCATCTAGTAATTGGTCATATGAAAAATCATAGTCTTGAAAAAGATTAGGAATGACTTCATGGAAAGTTCTGTTCTTGCTGCAAGGGTGAACACTTCTTGCATAGACTAATGAAGATAGAAGATCATAAAGGTCATATCTAAAATCATTAGTAATTTTAAATAGATCCACATATTTTTTAATCTTGAGCTTATCCATAATATTTTTTAAAGGAAAGTAACCTAAGTAAACATTACTAGAAACCTTGCCAATCTTGGGAGTTCCTTCAACTTGTCTTTGTCTATTAAGTTCATCAACTTCCTCTTGGTAATATGCAATAGGGTCCGCAATACCTTTTTCAATATTAGATTCGATAGACCCTAAAGCTTTGTAGCTTCTATGAGCAGATCCTTTTCTTGAGTGGTCATAGAAACTTTCATAAATAGCTATATAAGTTCTGTTTTTTTGTTTTGTTTTTTTAAGAAAGTAAGCCATAAAATCCTCCAATAATCAACTAGCACCATTAACACTATTATTATACTTTAAAGAAAAGAAAAAAGCAAGTGTTTTTAATTAAAAAAATATCCCTTATTTAAGGGATTAAATTAAGAAATCAAACAGTTGTAGCGTCGAAAGATTATGGTGCTAACTTCGAAAGACGGGTTTTGTAGGTATGGCCTTTACCCTTATATTAACCCTATTTTTACCCATTATTATTTGGATATTTTTTGCAACTAAAGACACATCCATATCTAAACCTATTCTTTTTGGTGCACTTGGTTTTATAGTTAGCCAAGTGATTATAAGGATTCCAATAATTCAGATAGCTGGAACTTTTGAGAGCTTTGTGGATTTTTCAAGTAACTACAAATACCTGTTTTTGCTAATACTTGCCCTTTCAGCGGGACTTTTTGAAACAAGTGCTAGGCTGATTGTTTTAAAAGGCCTTGCAAGAAAGTCTTTAGACTACAAGATATCTTTTTGGGCTGGTTATGGCCATGGGATTGGAGAAGCTGTAATTCTAATTGGTTTAACATATATAAATAATATAGTTATTGCTGGATTAATAAATCTAAATTTATTACCAGCCTTAGAACAAATGGAAGGAATAAAGGAAGTCTTTTTAAGTACCCCTTCACATATGTTTTTTGCAGCAGGCATAGAAAGAGTTTTAGTTGTATTTGCCCACATAGCAATGACCTTAATATTATCTAGCTTTATTTTAAGGAAAAAGTCCCTTCTAGGTTTTTTCCTAGTAGTTATTTTCCACACAGTTTTAGATTTTTCAGTAATTGTCCTAAACGACTACTTTCAAAATATCTGGATTAGCCTTGGGCTATTAGCAATATTTGCTTTAATCTCTATCTTATATATTCTAAAAACTAGACCATCAAAAGAAGTGTTGGAAAAATCTTAAAAAATTTAAGATTTGTATTGATTATGGTCTAACTTAATGATAAGATAATCAAAGAAACTTTAAGTGCGGTGCAGAGATACCCACAAGGAATTTATAAAGATATTTGTTAAGACATTATCCTTGTATGCATGCGCGCAAACATGGATTTTTTTTGCCTAAGGAGGGAGTATGAATTTCAAAGCTATTTTGATGGATCAAGATGGAGTTAAAAGGGCCTTAATTCGTATTTCCCATGAAATCTTGGAAGATAACAAGGGCCATGAGGATATTTGCTTGGTAGGTATCAAAACAAGAGGTTATCCATTAGCAAAAAGAATAGCAAAAAACATATATCAAATAGCAGGAGTAGAAATTCCTGTTGGCTCCTTAGATATTACTTTGTATAGAGATGATTTATCTAAGCCCTATGATGAGCCAGTTCTAAATTTTACAGATATACCATTTGAAATAGAAAACAAAAACGTCATTTTAGTAGATGACGTTATTTTTACTGGAAGAACTGTTAGAGCAGCCATGGATGCTGTGTTTGAAATAGGAAGGGCATCAAAAATTAAGCTTGCCGTCCTTATAGACAGAGGTCATAGAGAACTACCCATAAGACCAGACTTTGTTGGGAAAAATGTCCCAACTTCAAAGTCTGAAATTATTAGTGTGAAACTGTCTGAAACTGATGAGATAACCGGTGTAAGCCTTTATCAAAAATAATATAATCTCGGGAGGGAAAAATGGGAAACAAAACAAATAATGGATTTACATTTAAAACGTTTGTGCTAAGCTTTCAGCACATGTTTGCAATGTTCGGTGCAACAGTATTAGTGCCTATCTTAGCAGGTATGAGTATCTCAATAGCCTTGCTTTCAGCAGGTGTTGGAACAATTCTTTTCTACTTTATAACAAAAAAGAAGGTGCCTGTATTTTTAGGTTCTAGCTTTGCCTTCTTGCCAGCTCTTATAGCTACAATGAGTGGAGCAGGCGCAATAGGATCTGACACATGGAATGTTGCCATGGGTAAGACCTCAGTAGCCGTAATGGTAGCAGGTCTTATATACGTAGCATTCTCACTTATTATCAAAAAGATAGGTGTTGAAAAAGTTAAGTATCTTTTCCCACCAATAGTTGTAGGTCCTGTAATAGTGGTTATTGGTATGATTTTGGCACCAAAAATGTTCTACAACAACATTATTGGTCCTAGTATGTGGTTTGATGTTCCTCTTTGGAAAGAATGGACTGCAGCGGGAGTTACTGCTTTAACCATAATATTGGTAAGTGCTCTTGCAAAACCTAAAAGCTTCTTTAAGGTTATACCTATTCTTATGGGCTTCATAGTTGGTTATGCTTACTCAGCAGCAATAGGTCTTGTAGACTTTTCAGGAGTTGACTGGAAACAAATTGTAATTTTCCAAGATATGAAAAACCTATTTGGCTTTTACAAGCATCTCTCCTTTGACCTAGGAGCTATATTGACAATAGCACCAGTGGCAATAGTTACCTTTATGGAACACTTAGGAGATATTTCTGCCAACTCAACAGTTTGTGGACAAGACTTTATGGTTGACCCTGGAATTGATAGAACAGTATTAGGTGATGGTGTTGCTACCTTTGCAGCAGGTATGCTAGGTGGCCCTCCAAATACAACATACGGAGAAAACACAGCTGTATTAGCTATTACTAAAAACTACAATCCTAAAAATATCTTCTATGCTGCTGTTCTAGCTGTTATCTTTGGCTCTATAAGTCTATTTGGAAACATCGTAAGCACTATACCGGCAGCGGTTATCGGTGGAGCTTCTATTGTTCTGTTTGGTATGATTTCTGCAGCAGGCCTAAGAGCTTTAGTGGATGGCAAGGTTGATTTTTCAGATACAAAGAACATACTTGTAGTATCAATAATCTTGTCCATTGGTTTAGGACTAGGTGCCATGAGTTTGGTTGGAGATGTAACTGGTGATGAAATATATAAAATAATGATAGGTAATGTTGAACTCTCGCCTTTGGCGCTTGCAACCTTAGCCGGCATTATTTTAAACCTAGTAATACCTTCCGATAAAAAAGATAAAAAATAAAAACTTATGGGCTGTCCTCACAAGGACGGCCCTATTGTTCTTAAGCAAAAGGAGTTAGTATGCTGCTAAAAAATGCATTTATATATAACCAAGGCGTCTTTGAGAAGGCTGATCTTAGAATTATAGATTCAACAAATTATGAAATAGGAAAAGAATTAGCCCCTAATAAAGATGAACAAGTTATATACCTTGAATCCAAATATATTCTGCCAGGACTTGTTGATGTTCATGTCCACTTTAGAGAGCCTGGCTTTGAGTACAAGGAGACCATTAAAACTGGTTCTTTAGCAGCTGCTAGAGGAGGCTTTACCTCGGTATGTGCTATGCCAAACTTAAATCCTTTTCCAGACTCCACAGAAGTTGTAAATAGGATTTTGGAAATTATAAAAAAAGATGCATTAATAAATGTCTATCAATATGGATGTATTACTAAAGAGCAAAAGGGAGAAGAACTGGTAGACTTTGAGGGCCTAAGAGATAAGGTTATAGGGTTTTCTGATGATGGAAGGCCGGTCTTAGACTCTCTTGCCATGGCAAAAGCTATGAAAGAAGCAAGTAGAAATAATAGTATTCTAGCAGCTCATTGTGAAGACCTTTCATATTATGACCCTAGAAAAGCTGAATATATGCATATTAGAAGAGATATTGAACTGTTAAAAAAGAACCCCTGTAAATATCATGTCTGCCATGTGTCTTCTAAAGAAAGTGTGGATTCAATAAGACAAGCTAAAAAAGAGAGCTTAGACATCACTTGTGAAACAGCCCCACATTATCTAATCTTAACTGAAAAAGATAGACAGTCTGAAAACTTTGTTATGAATCCACCCTTAGCAAAAGAAGCTGATAGATTGGCCTTAATAGAAGGAATTTTAGATGGAACTATAGACATGATAGCAACAGATCATGCTCCCCATAGCAAAGAGGATAAAGTTGGGGGAGCTATGGGAATTATTGGACTGGAGACATCTTTTTCTCTAATGTACACTCACTTTGTAAAAACAAAGATAATAAGTTTAGAAAGACTAGTAGAGTTAATGTCAATTAATCCTAAAAAGAGGTTTGATATGCCCTTGTATTCAGATTTTTCAGTTTGGGATTTAGATGAGAAATTCAAGGTTGACCCTGAAAAATTTTTATCTAAGGGTAGAAATACTCCTTTTTCTCAAATGGATTTATTTGCTAAAACTCTACTAACTATTTGTAAAGGAAAAATTGTATGGAAATCTTTATCATAAAAAACATAAATCAATTAACCTATGACACCTTTGAAATGATTTTAGAAGGAAACATAAAAGAAAGCACTAGACCTGGTCAATTTGTAAACATTCAAATAGATGGACTTTTCTTGAGAAGACCCTTGTCTGTATGCGATGTAAAGAAAAATGAATTAACCCTCATTTTCAAGGTTGTAGGTGAGGGAACTGCTAGGATGTCTAAGATGAAAGTAGGAGATAGTCTAGACCTTCTTTGTGACCTAGGTAATGGATATAACATAAGTGTGAAAATGGAAAGACCTCTTTTAATTGGAGGAGGTGTTGGTATCCCCCCTTTATATTATCTAGCTAAAAAGCTAATAGAAAAAGGTTTTAGCCCCCAAGTTATTCTAGGTTTCAACAAAAAAGAAGATGTTTTTTATGAAAAAGAGTTTTCAGATTTAGGCCTTGATGTAGCTGTCTGCTGTGTAGATGGTTCATATGGTCTAAAGGGCTTTGCCACCGCTGGAATGAAGGGTAAAGACTTTGACTATATCTTTACTTGCGGGCCAGAGCCTATGTTAAAAGCTGTATATGATACAAGCGAGATAAACGGCCAGTTTTCTTTTGAAGAAAGAATGGGTTGTGGCTTTGGAGCATGTATGGGTTGTACTTGTAAGACAAAAAATGGCTACAAAAGGATATGTAAAGAAGGTCCAGTATTATTAAAAAAGGAGATAATATGGTAGATTTAAAGGTTAATTTATCCGGCTTAGAAATGGACAATCCCATAATCCCAGCTAGTGGATGTTTTGGGTTTGGAAAGGAAGTAGCAAAATATTATGACATCAATATTTTAGGATCTTTTTGCACAAAAGGTACAACTAAGCATGAAAGATTTGGTAATCCAACTCCTAGAATTGCAGAGACTCCTTCAGGCATGTTAAACAGCATAGGACTGCAAAATCCTGGAATTGATCATGTAGTTGAAAATGAGCTAGTAGAAATAAAGAAATATTTTAAAAAACCTGTTATAGCCAATATATCTGGCTTTTCTGTAGAAGAATATGTCTATTGTGTTGAAAAGCTAAGAGGCATAGACAATGTAGGACTTATAGAAATAAATGTATCTTGTCCCAATGTGAAAGATGGGGGAATGACCTTTGGTACCGATACCAGTTTAATAGAAGAAGTTACAAGAGAAGTCCTGAAGGTAGCAGATAAACCTGTCTATATTAAACTATCTCCCAATGTGACAGACATAGCAGAAATGGCAAAAGCTGCAGAGGCTGGCGGTGCCCATGGGCTTTCAGTTATAAATACCCTTTTAGGCATGAGAATTGATATTAAAAAAAGAAAACCAATCTTAGCAAATATAACTGGAGGGCTTTCAGGTCCTGCAATCTTTCCTGTGTCTCTTAAGATGGTATATCAAGTATATAAGGCTGTGAAAATACCTATTATGGGAATAGGAGGAGTCAGCTCAGCTAAGGATGTAATAGAAATGATGATGGCTGGAGCTAGGGCAGTACAGGTAGGGTCTATGAATTTAATTAATCCCTATGCATGTAAAGAAATAATAGAAAATTTACCAAAGGAGCTTTTAGCCCTAAAGGTTAATAATATAAATGAAATAGTTGGAGGTGCTCATTAAGTGGGTAAAGATGTGATAATTGCCCTGGATTTTCCAGGTGAAAAAGAAGTTATAGACTTTTTAAAACTGTTTAAAGATAAGAAGCCTTTTGTGAAAATAGGTATGGAACTATTTTATGCCCAAGGTCCTAGTATAGTAAATAAGATAAGAGAAATGGGACATAAAATATTTCTAGACTTAAAGTTGCACGACATACCCAACACAGTGGAAAAGGCTATGAAGAGTCTTTCTGTTTTAGATGTGGATATAGTAAACCTTCATGCTGGAGGAACCAAAAAAATGGTAGAAGCAGCTATTAGAGGATTAGCTGATAAAGATGGAAAAAGACCCCTTGTAATTGGAGTAACCCAGTTAACATCCACCTCTTATCAAGAGCTAAAAGATGAGTTATGGATTGATAAGGATATGGATCAGACTGTTATCCAATATGCCACCATAGTAAAAAATGGTGGTGGTGATGGAGTTGTTTGTTCACCATTAGAGGCAGCTGTGGTAAAAGAAGCTCTTGGACAAGACTTTGTAACAGTGACTCCAGGAATAAGATTTGCAGATAGTGCCAAAGATGACCAGGCCAGAATAACCACCCCCTTACAAGCAGGCAAAATTGGCTGTGACTATATTGTTGTGGGTCGCCCCATAACAAAAGCAGAAGATCCAGTAGCTGCTTACGAAAGATGCTTAAATGAATTTGTATATGGAAAGGAAAAATAATGAAAGAAAAAATTGCTAATCATCTCTTGAATATTAAGGCTATCTTTTTAAGTCCAGACCAGCCTTTTACCTGGGCAAGTGGAATTAAAAGCCCCATATATTGTGACAACCGAATTACCTTGTCTGACCCTAAAGTAAGGTCTGATATAGAAAGCGGTTTAGCCGGTCTAATAAAAGAAAACTTTCCATCTTGCCAAGTGGTTATGGGAACAGCAACCGCTGGTATTGCCCATGCTGCTATTGTAGCTCATCTTCTAGGGCTTCCCATGGGATATGTTCGTTCTTCTGCTAAAGACCATGGAAGAGGAAACAGGATTGAAGGCAGGGTTTTACCAGGACAAAAGGTAGTTGTAATAGAAGACCTCATCTCTACAGCAGGTAGTGTGCTAGACACAGTTGAGGCCTTAAGGCAAGAAGACGTAGAGGTTTTAGGAATAGTTAGTATATTTACTTATGGAATGAAAAAGGGTTTGGACAGAATGACTGATGCGGATATTTCAAATATTAGCCTAACAGACCTGGATACCATAGTGGATGTGGCCTCTGAAAAGGGATATATAAAAAAAGAAGATAAGAAAAAGCTTTTAGCTTTTAGGGATAACCCATCGGATGAAAGTTGGATGCAAGAAGAGGGAAAATAAGATGAAACACTTAATGGATATAATTGATTTAGATAATGAGCAAATAAATGAACTTATAAAGGTTGCTAATGACATAATAGAAAATCCTAAAAAGTATGAAAGTGCCTGCAAGGGAAAGAAACTAGCTGCTCTGTTTTTTGAGCCAAGCACCAGAACAAGATTAAGTTTTGAATCAGCCATGCTTAGCCTAGGAGGAGATGTAATAGGCTTTTCATCCTTTGAGGGAAGTTCTGCTACTAAAGGAGAAAGCGTTACAGATACAGTTCAAACTGTAGGATATTATGCAGATATTATTGCCATGAGACATCCAAAAGAAGGTGCTCCTTTAGCAGCCTCAAAAAGAACCACAGTACCAATAATAAATGCAGGAGATGGAGGGCATAGCCATCCAACCCAAACCTTAGCAGACCTTTTGACCATCCAAAGGGAAAAGGGAAATCTAAACAATCTTAAGGTAGGTCTTTGCGGAGACTTAAAGTTTGGTCGTCCAGTTCACTCTTTAATAAATGCCTTGGCCCGCTATGATAATACAGAATATTTTCTCATCTCTCCTGAAGAGTTAAAGGTACCTGATTATGTAAAGGCCAATGTTTTGGATAAAGAAGGGGTTAAGTATACAGAGACATATGATATGCAAGAGGTTATGCCTAATCTAGATATTCTCTATATGACCAGAGTTCAAAGAGAAAGATTCTTCAACGAAGCAGACTATATAAGATTAAAAGATACATACATACTTACACCAGACAAGCTATACAATGCAAAAGATAATTTGAGCATAATGCATCCACTGCCAAGAGTTAATGAAATATCTGTAAAAGTAGATGATGACCCAAGAGCATGCTACTTTAAACAGGTCTTAAATGGCAAATATATAAGAATGGCTTTGATACTTATGCTTTTGGACATAGAGGTTTAGGAGGGCAAAAAAATGAATGTAGACAGTATTGTAGATGGAATAGTAATTGACCATATAAAAGCGGGAAATGCCATGAGGATTTATAGGCACCTTAAATTAAAGGAAGTAAAAAGTCCCATTGCAATTATTAAAAATTGCAAAAGCCAAAAGTATGGAAAAAAGGACATTATAAAAATCAGTGAACTAATAGACATAAACCTAGAAGTCTTAGGCTATATAGATCCAGACATTACGGTAAATATCATAAAAGATCAAAAGTTAGTTGAGAAAAAGCATCTTGATTTACCTGCAAGGCTTACAAACGTAATAAATTGTAAAAATCCCAGATGTATAACCTCCACTGAACAAGAGATTGACCATGTCTTCAAGCTTACAGACAAGCAAAAAAGAATATACAGGTGTGTATACTGCGAGTCTAAGTCTGATAAGGAAGATATTGGCTAGGCAATTGATTAAAATCCATCTTAAACTATAATAAATAATATGGAGAAGAAAGACTTAAGTTTAGATATTAAGAATAAAAAGATATGGGGACTTTTTTTAGCTCCCCTAGCTGGAATATCAGATGCTCCTTTTAGGAGCATTTGTTTAGAAGAAGGGGCTGACTTAGTTTACTCAGAAATGGTTAGTGCTAAAGGACTCTATTACAAGGACAAAAAAACAGAGGACTTAATGAAAAAAATGAAAAAAGCAGAGCCTCTAGCTATTCAAATATTTGGGTCTGACTTAGAATCCTTAGAGTATGCTGCAAAGTACATATCTCAAACTGATGTCACTTTAATTGATATTAATATGGGTTGTCCAGTAAGTAAGGTTGTTAAGAATAAAGAAGGAAGTGCCCTAATGAAAGATGTCCCAAAGGCCTACCAGGTGGCAAAGACCGTAGTAGAAGCTTCTAGGGTACCAGTATCTGTAAAGTTTAGGTCAGGCTTTGAAAAAGATAGTTTAAATTACCTAGAATTTGCAAAAGCCATGGAAGAGGCAGGTGTCTCTTTTATTACCCTTCATCCAAGAACCAGAGATATGTATTATTCAGGCAAGGCCAATTGGGACCATATAGTGGAAGTAAGAGAAAATGTAAGCATTCCAGTTATTGCAAATGGTGATGTATATACTTATGAAGATATTGAAAAAATAAAGGAATATACAGGTTGTAGTGCTGTAATGATTGGAAGAGGGGCCATGGGTAATCCTTGGATCTTTTCAGGCAAGACCCCTAGCCTTGAAGATAGAATAAACACCTTTAAAAGACATGCCCAATTGCAAATAGAATTTTGTGGTGAAAAAAGAGGTATTATGGAGATGCGAAAGCATGGAGCCTGGTATTTTAAGGGTTTTCACAAAAGTGCTCAATTTAGAAACATGATATTTACAGCTAAAAACATGTCAGATATCCATGCTTGTTTAGACTATTTAAGGGTTGAAGAAGAGATTTAAAGAAAAATCAAGAAAAACAAAGAAATTATTAGATTAGTAGACATAAATTAAGAAATTAATTAAAAACTGGGATATTTCGGCGATATCCCTATTTTTTTGTCCTTGAACTGCTGAGCATATATGATATAATTGTTATAGGTCAAAGATAGTCAAAGTTAGTGGAGGTGGCAATATGTTTGATTTAATTACAACAAATAGAAAAAGAGACTATAGTGTATTTGATTTAATGAATGACTTTTTCTCAACAGATCAAATTACATACAACCAAGGATTTAAGGTTGATGTGTCTGAAACAGACAAAGATTATTTACTAGAAGCAGAACTTCCTGGATTTGATAAAAAGGATATTTCTGTAGAACTTAAGAATAACTATTTGACAATTACAGCAAGTAGAGATTGCGAAAAGGAAGAAAAAGAAAAGAACTTTGTCAGAAGAGAAAGATGCTATGGTGAATTTTCCAGAAGCTTTTATGCTAAGGGAATTAACCAAGAAGATATTAAAGCCAAATACGACAATGGGGTTTTAAGCTTGTCTTTACCCAAGAAGGAAAAAGAAGAGCCTAAAAAGGCAACCATTGCCATAGAGTAGGAACATTATTTAAGTATTAATAAAAATATATATATGTGTATATATAAATATATCTAATATATATAGATGAACAGAATTAAGTGTTTCTATATTAGGCAAAGAAAAGCAGATTGAAATTTATTATACAACCCGAAATAAGCCCGTAAATTACACGGGTTTTATTTTGCCCATATATATATTTATCCTTATATACATAAACACAGAAGGTATAAAATATATTCTGGTAAAAGATTTTAAGAAAAATAGGGATAAATAGGAGAAACAAGCCTTAGAATTGACCATATTTGGTAAATACTGGAACTATTTAAAATAAAGGAAAAATAAAAAATAAATAATCACTTTTATTTTGAAAATAAGTAAAATTGATGTTGACACCACTATATGCCTATGCTAATATTTAGAAGCTGTCGAAAATCAGTAAGAAAAAGTGATTGACA
>CAZLVL010000030.1:0-12433 GCA_964563155.1 uncultured Clostridiaceae bacterium
GAACAAGACGGTCTCTTAGTCTAGTTAGTGATTTAAGCGAGTAAGCATGGTAAAATCCTATTGGATGGGGTTTGTACTCTACGGACATTAACCAACGTGCAATGACTTCACTGTCAACGATATCCGTTTTTGTTCGCCGAAGTGTTGTGGACTTCTTGAACTCAGATATGAGAACTGGATTAACTTCCATGAAGCTGTGGTGGGCTTTCTCAAGAAAGAGTTTAAGATTTAGGCTGTAGTGAGCAGTAGATTCAAACCCTATTCTTATCTCATTTGGTTCTTGGAGAGAATAAAAGAAAGATAGTAGTTGATTGAATCCGTCCATATCATTCGCAAAAACGAACTTAGAGACAACATTTTGATCTACTGCCGAAATAATGCAGCAATCGTGTTTGTACTTTGAAATATCAATTCCAACAAAGTATCTAGACATGGGGCACCTCCTAGTATTTAGATTTGGCACTGCTGTCTTCCACAGGAACTCCGGCTGTGTAATCACGTAAATATAAACGTCAAGCGCTAACAAACTTATTAACAGTAAAAGCCGTGAAACTGTGGTCTGAGTCACCTCTAACCAGTCAATGCTGTAAAAATATAGAAACAGATCCACAGTGCCGGTTTAAATATAACAAAGAAATGATTTGATTAACTAAAAAATTTAGAAGAAAGGAAAATCCAATTACTTTCTAAGTCAATTGGATTATACGTATAGAGATGAAAGATAGGGATAGAAAAAGTAAAGAAAGAATAATAATACTTGTAATTGTAGGTATTGTTTTAATTGCAGGAACAATAACAGCTATATATTTATCAGGAAACAAAGAGCCACCATATTATGAAATATCTATAGAAGAAATCGGAACAGAGGATGGGGCTGATTTGGGTTTGCCATATGAGTATATTCAAAGCATTTTAAATAGACAGGATAGTTTATTAGAACATGCAACTGATATTGAAGCTCAGACATATATTGTGAACAGACCTGATGACATCGCAATGGGATTTATGAAGCCTTGGTATGTTGGGCCGTTTGATAAACTTTCGTACATCCAGGGGATAACTGGGACAAAGACAATAGAAAGAAAGAAAAATGGTGTTGTTACTTTTATAGATGGCTTTGATGATTCATATATGATGAAAAAAGCAAGTAGTGGTTCTGTTGGATACGCTATTTTACCAGAGTGGATGGCGCAAGGTTTAGTTTCTGGACATAGGAAAGATGACCTTTCCATATTGCTGTTAAATAAAGAGCCGGAACATATAAGAAGGGATTTTAAAGTTATAGGCTTTTATAAAGCAGACTCAGCAGATACTGTATATGTATCCATTAATAAATATGCCGAGCTGTACCAACATGATAAGCAATTTCTTGAAAGTTTCATTAAGTCACTAAGTATATATTATGAGGAAGATGCAGACACAGATTCAATAAATAGTTTCTTAAATGGTTATTTTTCAGAGTCAGATGCAAAAAAAGAAGGTGAAAACTGGATATATAGGGATTATGACTATTATTACAGATACAGTAAAACACAATAATATTTACGAATAAGCAATGGAGGATTTTAGTGAAATATTCTTTAAAAAAAATTTACAGGACTCCTTTCAAATCAATAATTTTCATATTCCTAATAGGGCTTTCTGTAACTGTATTGTGTTTGAGTATGGGCATGTGGAAATATTCATATACAAGCTTAAAACATTCTAAAGATGCATTCACAACGATAGGTATATTGAGAGAACTTGAATTTACCGAACAGACTAACAGGTACTCTGCCCAGCCAAAATACGAGTACGGACTTTTAGGTCATGTAAAAAAAGCTGCAACCGAATCTCGGTATACTAAATATGCAGACAATAGAAAATATCTTATGGGATACAGTAGCGACGTTAAAAGTTATACTAGGAATGGGTCTCATTCTGAATTTTATCCATATCCATATTCAATTGTTACTGGCGTGTGCGAGCAAGTGGACTACTATATGAACTCCGCCAATTACTCCGCAATTATTAAGATTGACAAAGATGATTTGAATATTTTGCCATACTTCGTAGAGGAATATAACTATGAAGATGTAGAATATATTGATATAAGAGGGTTGTATTTGACAAGTGACTTGAATTTCCCATTCAAGGTCGGAGAAAAATACATAATTTACACATACATCCAAAGCTATGATGTTAGCAAAGGAAGACTTAACGGGCACATTGATTATATAAAGACTGAATATGCTGAATACAGTGAAGAATATTTTTTAACCCAAGAGGAAATAAAAGAGCATCCCGAGTTAAATCGTGAATGGGTAAATCGTATCACTGACGACTCTATGCTGTCGTGTCATCTGCTTGAAAGCGATGCAAAAACATTTTTGGAATCAGGGAATAAGCGATGGAATGATATAGTTGAAAACTGTCGTATAACAAAACATTCGCTTGAAATGATACTTACTGATGATATGAACAGCATTTATTCATTCAATGCAGGCGATGTATATCTTCTAAGAGGTAGAGCAATTAGTAAAGAGGAGTATGAGCATGGGGCAAAGGTCTGTATCGTAAACGCGCTAGCAGCCAGTATATCTGGTCTAGATATTGGAGACAAAATAAGCTTTTCTGTTTATGAAAGCGACTTTATGGTTGGTTCAAAAAGGGTTAGGTCGCTGTCTTTAGGCGAAGGGGCGGAGGAGAATGATACTGAAGACTTCATTGCTCCGAACGGATATGAAGGGCAGGACTTTATATCCGAAATTGAATATGAGATTATAGGGTTTTACAGGAATACCGGTGCAGGGGTACGGGGAGAGTTGCTGCTTTCAAATAATGTAATTATAGTGCCTTCAAAGTCGATAGAAGGTAATTTTAATAGAAAACCAATTATAGCCGATTTGATAAGGGAAAAAGATGGGGAAATTCTACGCTATAGTATGGAAAGAACCAGTATACCAGGATCTTTTTCAGTGGTTATTGAAAACGGAAAAATAAATGAATTTGAAAAAGAAATGGAAGCCTTGGGTTATGCAGGCATGTTCTACTATTTTGACCAAAGCTATAGCGAAATTTCTGAAAAGCTTGATGGATATATGAGTACTGCTTCCACTATGCTTTTAATATCGGTATTGGCATGGATATGTGTATCTGTGATTTTCTTAATTATATATATGACAAGAAGTAAAAAGGAACTTGCAACTATGCTTTCACTGGGAGCCGGAAGGGTAAAAGCTTTTATAAGTGAAATGACGGGTATATTCATTATAGTGACTATCGGCGCAATTGCAGGCTATATAGCAGCAACGAGTTTGTATGAAAAGGTTATAGAACGTACTATTTCTACAAGCCTTGAAGGTTTATCTACTTCGGTCGCCTTTTATGAAAAAGTAAACTCCGGTGTGTTAATGTCATCTAATATTATATGGCAAAGTGTTGTGATACAGGCGGTAATCTTGTTGCTGATTGCAGGCCTAGCTGAATATAGACAATCGGGCCAAAACGTATTGAAACTGATGAAAGGGCTGACAAAGACGAAAAATGAAAAATAGAGCAAGAGCTAGTCTCTATATTGTCAGATATGGAATGACAGGTATTTATAGAAGTTTAGCAAAAAGTATAGCTATAATCTTTGTTGTTTTAGTAATGACCATTCTAATAGGTATTATAAGTCAGACAATTTTTCTGCAGGAACAAACCCTAGAATCTGTCTATGCCCAATATTTTATTGATGTTACTGTAATGGATGAATTATGTATTAGAGATACAAACTTAAAATTACCTTCGAAGTACTATGACATTATAGAAAGTAATCTTCATAATATAAATGACTATATTACAGGTATTAAAATTAGAAGTACGGAAACATTAGTAAGATATGGATCCAACACTGACAGCGAGCAATCAAATTTTGGGACAGTTGTCGGATTGACCTATCTTCCTGATCGAGAAGAATTTGGATACAAGTTCCAAATGCTGCCAGGATATACAGAAGAGGTTTTCTTTGGGGATGACCTAGTATGTGTTGTTCCCAAAAAGGTATACGAGAACCTGAAAAACAAATACACAATGGTCTTTCATGGGTTAGAAGAAATGGATGATCCTATAAGTTATACTGTAGCTGGAATCCATGAAGGAGTAACAGAAGATTTTTATTGTTCATACAAAAGCTACAATGAGAACTTTAGCAGAGATGAATTTAACATATATTCATTTAAATTTTCATTGAAAAATGCCAAGTACAGCGATAATGTGTCGAGTATTCTTAAAAGATATTTTATAGAGCCTTCTATAGCCGGTGCGGTCAAAAGAGAGCAGAATGAATTGAAATTAATGTATGAATACTCGTTTGTTATGCCAAAAGGGAATCTTGACGATGTTGTAAAACCAATTGAATCGGATATTCATAAACTAAAGATAGTTGAGCCATTCCTTTTTATACTGTCTATAGCAACGGGTTTTGTAGTAAGCTTTTTGTCTACAAGGAACAGGAAAGCAGAGTTTGCAATAATGAGAAGTTTAGGAACATCGAGAGGACTAGTCTTTTTCGAAGCATTTATTGAGCAATTTATTCTTTGCATAATAGGTATTGCTTTGGGTATTGCTATCTTCTTTGTTATGTACGGATCAGATGCAATACTGGTTATGTGGAAGATATATGTGTTTTTTGCATTGTATATGTTTGCAACAGCAATTTCCGCCTTGTATGTGGCACGATTAAATGTGATGAAGATAATGAAAGCAAAAGAGTAAAGGAGTTAGATATGAGCCATGATAAAGTCGTATTGCAAGTGAAGAATGCTGTATATGAGTATAGAAATAAATATCAGACGGTAAAAGCCGTTAATGATTTCAGTTTCAGCTTTGAAAAAGGAAAGCTTTATGCTGTTGTAGGTAAATCAGGATCGGGTAAAACGACACTGCTTTCCATGCTGGCAGGACTTGATGTACCTAAAAAAGGCTCAATCTATTACAAGGAACAAGATACAAAAGAAATAAACCTAGATAAGTATCGAAGAGATGATGTTACTGTAATATTTCAGGATTTCAACCTATTTCCATTGTTGACTGCAATTGAGAATGTCATGTATCCATTACATCTAAAAGGTATTAAGGATAAAGAGGCAAGAGAAATAGCAGCAAAAAAGATGGAATCAGTCGGCCTAGACTCCTTATTTCAAAAAAGATATCCTTCCATGCTTTCAGGCGGAGAACAGCAAAGAGTCGCAATAGCACGTGCATTAGCTTCAGATGCATCAGTAATATTGGCGGATGAACCAACAGGAAATCTGGATTCTGAAAATGGTAAAAATATCATAGGACTACTAAAGGAACTTGCTCATTCAGGAAACTATTGCGTCATAGTGGTAACACATGATTTGGATATAGCATCTGATGCGGATCAAGTATTAAATATGAAGGATGGAAAGCTGGTTTTCTCGGAGTAGAGCTAACTATATTATCATGATGTGTTCTACATATACTACTATTTACTTAGTCCGAGGTTCTTCCTAAAATCCTATAGAATATTAATTCTTTCGGCAAAAGCTCAAAACTTGTTGTTTTTCGGGGGGGGGGGGTATAATTGTTTATAGAGAAGAAACAAAAAAAAAGGATCAATATTTAGGTCATTTTACTTTCATTATTTCTATGGCAATAATCAAATAGTTTTTCAAAGAATAAAGAGCAAGAGGAACATATAGATAATAATAGCCAAATCGGAGGTGCAACTTTGAGTAAAAAAACAATAAAAGCAATCTGCATTTTTATGCTACTTATCTTTATGCTTTCAGCATGTGATAACCCCAACACTAAACCCCCAGTAATAACTGTGCCACCGGCAAAATCACCTGAAGCTTCACAAGAGCCCACTGTACAACCTACACAATCTCCAGAAATACCAGAAGTAACAGACTTTAAAATTGAATATGATAGTGATGGAAATATTGATTATGAGGCTACATGGCCAGGTAAAACCATTTTGGTATGGGCCCATTCGGACTATTTAAGGCTAATTGACAATTATTTTAATAAACTAAGCGGCAGCAACGCTAGCCCTATGTATAAGTATAGGGGGGGAATCAACGACTATATAGTTGCTTCCTACAATAACTACCTAATATCTAAAGGGTGTGATTATGTTGTCAAATTCATAAATGAAATGGATATGTTTGACCAGATAAGAGAAGAATATGTTAATAAGATATTAGTATCTCCTTCTCAGCTTTTTAAATACTATCAACCATGGCTAAGAGATCTAAAAGCAAACAACAGACAAGTTGATATTATATCATTGGGTAGTCCTACCCGGTATACAGATCCTGATGAAAACAGTCCAACTTTTGGTGAAGAAATTATATGTTCTTTAGCCCCTGATTTAGAAGCAATTGAAGATGGTCTTGTAATGGACATAAGCGAGTATATCTTTAATGAGAAAGATACAAGGCTATACAATGCATTCCCTGAATATGTATGGGACCTTACATCAATTGATGACAAGGTTTATGGTTTATATAACCATTCATATGCATCCCGCTCACTAATTAAATTTAATGAAACAATTATGGAAGAATTAGGATTAAAGGCAGAAGATGTAAATACCCTCGAAAAAATAGACTCTGTTCTTTCTATGGTTTATGAATCTAAGGCTGATGAAATTGGTAAAGATAGTTTTAGATTAATTTTTAACAATTTGACGCAAGACTCAGTTAATATAATGGCTGAAATCTATACTGATGAAAACGATATTACCTATAAATATGACAACAAGAACAAGGCTTATGCCTTAAATAAGTTGAATGACAAAATGTATTTAGATTTCATTGAGCACATGGCAAAGTGGAATGAAAAAGAATATTTTGGAAGAGAATATGTTCACCAAGGTCCTATGGATGAGGCTACTTCACAAATCAGAACTTCCGGACAATGGTTTATGGACATAGATAAAGAAACTCTGATATATTCCAATAAAGTAGATTCAGTCAGTGTCAGTGTAAGTGACTGGATAATTAATGATAACTTTACCAATATGATTTCCATATCCTCATGGAGTAAAAATGCTGATATGGCCTTTGACCTGTTGAGTAGGGTTTTTACAGATCAATATTTAAGCAACCTTATAATATATGGAGTAGGGTATGAAGATTTTGCAGATGAAGATATAGTAAGTGTGGAAAAGGTTAGTAACACAGATTTAATTGGTACTGCTGTAATGGTTTTTGTTAAACCTAGAAATGATACCGGCTATTTAGTAGAAGAAAAGTTGGATGTTATAGCCAAGCTTAACCCACCTGCATATTTAAGATTTGTTCCTGATATGTCCGGTTTTGAGTATGATCTAGAAAGATTCAATGAACTGCTTTTAGAAGCAGACAATTTGTGGTATACCCATCCAAGCAATTTTTTAACAAAACTTGATGAGATTAAATCTGAACTGGAAAGCATTGGCTATAGTGATTTTATCCAAGAAATAAACGAGCAATTTGATAATTATTTAGATAATTTTACTCATCTAAATAGTAGTAAGTAGGAGGTAAAAATGAGAAGGTTTACTAGGAGTATAATTCTAGTTTTAATAATTTTGTGTTTTGTACTATCAGCATGTAATAATAATTCTAATGACAACTCAAATGACACACTGTTTATTGAATCTAATGCGATTGGAAAACAAGGTGTACTCTCGGTGAGAAGCGGTGTAATAACATATTTTGATTATGAAACCGGCAAAGGTACCGTTTTATGTACTCGCGCACAATGTATGCATGAGCTTTATGACAAAGATACTAATCCCAACCCTGAATGCCCTGCTGTTTCTCCTGATAAATCTTCACTTGTTACCGCATTTATTGCGAATAGCAAACTGTATTTTGCTACCCAAGGTAACATGAACAGAGAAACGGGAATTGGGACTACAAAGCTTTACAGGGCTGATCTTGATGGTGAAAACAGGGTGTTTCTGGGTGAAATAGACTATGAATTTAGTGTGTTTCGAAGTTATGTGTATGAAAACTATATTTTCGGGATTGTCAGAAGTATGAAATTTGTAACTGATGAAAAGGGTGGTAGTTTCTCAACTGAGTCTACATTGCAAGCTGTAGCTTTAAATATTGACACCTTGGAAATAATTAATTTATCAGAACCTGATGAGATAGGATCTGATTTGCATGCATATGTCTATGACAATAAACTGTACTGTACCTTTCAGAAGTATGACAAAGAGGCACATGAGCAAAGTAAGGAGTTGAGGGTTTTTTCTTTAGATGACTTTTCTCTGGTCGATAGATTTAAGACAACAGGCTTCTCAAATATAATATACTTAAAGGACCATATGTATTATTCCTATACACCTGACGGTGCTGACCATACTCAACTGTGTAAGCGAAATCTTAAAACAAATAAAGAAACAGTTTTACTTCTAATTGAAAACAGTGAAAATGTCACATGTGGGCTTTCTGATGTGACCGAGGATTATATGATCTATAGCCTCTTGTATTACGATAATGTAAATCCTGCTGAGGATAGGGGAAGTTTTGCATTTAATATGAAGGACAATAGTATAAAGGAGATTGATTTTTCATACATGGGAACCTATGCCCGGGTACATACCGTTTTGGATGATGATTATCTGCTATTCAGGTTTCATGAAGAAGGGAAATCTGCTTATTGGTATATAAAAGCAGAGGATTTCATAAATAAAACTTTAGATTATGTTGAAGTAAGACCATTTTGATAAAGGGAAAAAGAGTTAAATATGGAATTAGTTATTAAAGAATGTTAGTAAGGGTTGTGAGGATTCCCATATGTTAGGATAATTATTGGGTGATGCTAGTAACCAAGAGAGAGTCATTATGGCTACCTCTAGTAAAAAACTTAAAGAAATATTAACTAAATTGTTGTTACCACCTGAAAATAACCCTGTTAAAGAACTTGTTGATAAATACAACATTCATGAGCAAATACTGTATAGATGGCACAAAACAAGCAAAGAATGAAAGTTAATCAGATATATATTAACAATTGTGGCTTATTGAAATTTCTGCTAGGTTTTTAGTTTAAAAGGGGTGATGCACATTAGCGATTGAGAAATTATTATCTAAACAGAGTTTATTAAAGACAAAGGAGTCATTAAAAATGAAAAATTTAAAAAAGAAGCTTTCAATTATTTTACTAATTTTTCTTATATCAATCACTCTTTCAGCTTTAGCTGGTGGAACTGATTCTTATGACGGGAAAATCTCAAGCGTTGCAGAGTGGGTAGCAGAGTTGCATGTTTATCAGAGTAATGATTATGCAAAAGCATCAACAAAAATTATTCCATACCCCCCAAACACCAATACTATCCAATTGTATTTACTGATTGATCTTTACATAATTCAAAAAAATCCTGTCACACAACACATAGATGTAAAAGAAAGACATATAATGGTTGACTATGAAAGCGATGGGTCAATCGGAGTAGGGTGTGATAGTGGATATTATATTGCCTCTGCTTTATCGTATCACGAAGCCTATTGCATGGGTTATGTCGACAGCACAAGCTTAGGGGTAATACCATAAATCCATTTTTTTACACGAAAAGACAAATACAGAATATATAGATTAAAATAATTTCCCTTGAGTTTTCGGATTACTGACGACATAAAAGGTATATTCCAAGGAAATAGTGTTTTGGAGGAAAATATTCATCAATGGTGAGGCGGGTGAACAGATTAAGATTAAGCAAGAGCTTAAGGACAGCTTTTCTCCGAGGATTATATATAATAAATTTAAAAGACTAGCTAAAAGTCAACCTTGAAAGAATATGCTTAGTGTAAAGAGTTTTCGGGAAAATATTTTTTTTAATATATAAAGATAGTTAATATTTGGATGATTAATAAATTAATAGTATGAAAAGTAGCAATGGATGGAAAATATTTATTCTAACTAATTACTTTTTTTTTTAGATACCTTAAGAAGATACTTGTCAGTACCTTCTTCTTTGTTGTTGTCTTTTTTCTTCTTATGTAAAAATACTAGATAGAAAGTTAACATTTCCTAGCTTTCCTAGTTGGTGGGTTGTTTTATGATCAAATATATCAAAGATAGAAAAGTCAAAGTTAATATTATTCTTTCTTGTCATCTTGTTTGTTATCATCAAGTATTTTTTCAAGAGCAATGTCCTCTTTTTCATCATCTAAGAATACTAGCCTTAGTGCTTTTTTAAAATGGAATTTATCTAAGGTAAACTTAACATCACAACCATTCATTACAAACTCTCTAGCTGCGTTTTTAATCCATAAAGCTCCATCACCCATGATATGTATCTTCTTTATCTTATCTAGGTCATATGAGCCATATATATAGTCTAACAAGGACTCATTAAGTTTGGTTAGGTTTCTTGAAGAAAATGAGTTTTTTCCAGTAAGTTCTTTTCTCTTTTTATGTCCCTTAACCGGTCTTATGCCTTCAAATATTACCCCATGATAAACCATTGCCTTCTTTTTACCTTCTTTTTGCAAAGGCACATATTTCTCATCAAACATAATGAATAGGGTATCAGGTGTAGTTTCTTTCTTTCTAAAGTTTGAGGGATTAAGTTTAAACTTTCGTACAAAAGTCCTGGCTGTTTGTCTAGATATTTTAATCTCTTTTACTCCTAGGTTTGTTCTTTCTCCTATCATATCTGATATCTTCTGAGCTGCTTTAGCAATAGACATTTCACTGCATGCTTGTACTACAAGAGATTTTACAAACAGATCAAATCTTTGATACTTTTCAAAGCCAAAGAAGTCATCAACATAGACATATGGTTTTTTAGTGAATTTGTTTTCATAGAATGTCTTTTCAAAGGTAAGAGAACCAAAGATTGTTGTTATTGTTCTTTGGTGCTTTGCTTTGATATGATATTTTTGTTTTCTCATTGGTTCATCTCTAAATTTCTGGTCTGCAGTTTCTATTAGTCTTCTTAATATGTTTAAAGCTAGTTGATTAGTTGCATGGTCAGCATCTTGTATGATTGAGAAGTAATTAGAGAAGCCTTTTTTGTTTTCAAGAGCCTGAGTTCCAATGAAAGAATAGAGGTTTGAGATGTCATTTAAAAAAGAATTTACAAAATCAGCTTTAGTTTGTGTTAAAATGGTCATGAGAGAAGTCCTTTCATAGTTGATTGAATTTTTTGAACCGTGGTAGATTCAAAAGGGATTTCTCTTTTATTTTATCAAATCCCGAAACAAGTTTACACTATCGGATTGTTGCGAAATTTGACAAGATATGGCAATTGATTTATAATAAAAGCAAGCGGAAATATATTAATAACTATAAAACATTAAAATTACTAGATTTGTTTGTTTCGGAAAGAGGATGTTCACTGCCGTTGAAAACTTATTAACTATATAGTTTTTGCCAGAGCAAAGGAGTTCTTCAAGATGGAAAATTTAAAAAAAAGCTTTCAATTATTTTATTGGTCTTTTTTGTATCAATCACTCTTTCAGCTTTAGCTGGTGGAACTGACACATATTATAAACAAATAATATATAGATGGCACAAAAAACAAAACAGAAGGGAGGTATCAATCCAAAAACGCAAGTTCAAAGAGAAAAAACTAAAGTGATGTAGTTCCAAATGATTATTGGACAAGTTAGTTTAAGGACTATGAGTTTTCAGAGTATCGTCTGAGTAAAGGCATATATTCCGAAAATAGAGACCAGAGACTTGGAAGATATTAGTCATTAACTCTAAGACAGATGAACAGCCCAAGATTCTAAAAGAAACAAGAGACCATCAAGTTGAACTCAATCTTGTTTAAAAGGAACTATACTAAAAAAAAAAGGAGTTATTCAAGATGAAAATTTTAAAAAAGAAGCTTTCAATTACTTTATTAGTCTTCCTTGTATCAATCACTCTTTCAGCTTTAGCTGGTGGAACTGATACATATAACGGACAAATCTCTACTGTTGCGAATTGGTCAGCGAAGCTGTCTGTTTCTGATTATGATAATTATGCAGTAGCATCAACAACTATCTATCCGTATAGCAGTACTACTCAATTATATTGTCAGGTTGATCTTTACATAATTCAAAGGAATCCTGTGACACAGCATAATAGCGTAAAAGAAAGCCATATAGTGGCTGATTATAAAGAATATGGATCTACAGGAGTACCTAGTGATAGTGGATATTATATCATAGCTGCGTCATCATATCATGAAGCCTATTGTGATGGTTATTTTGATAGTACGGATTTGGGAGTAATGCCATAATTCTCTTTTCTTACACAAACTGGAAAATACAGGATATATAGAGTGAAACAGTATTACAACTAGTAATAGATGTTAACGTTTTACATGAGGTGACATACTATTATTAGTCAAGAGATAATAGCAAACTCATCAAGAAAATATTTAATTTCATAGCAAACAAGCCATCTTATCTAGAGCTTAATGGGTTTAGATGGCATTGAACCTTGAAAAGTT
>CAZLVL010000031.1:0-9605 GCA_964563155.1 uncultured Clostridiaceae bacterium
GAACAAGACGGTCTCTTAGTCTAGTTAGTGATTTAAGCGAGTAAGCATGGTAAAACCCTATTCTTGCCTCATTAGATTCTTGGAGAGAATGAAAGAAAGATAGTAATTGGTTGAATCCGTCCTTATCAGTCGGAAAAACGAACTTAGGGACAACATTTTGAGTTGCTGCTGAAATAGTGCAGCAATCGTGTTTATACTTTGAAATATCAATTCTAACAAAGTATCTGGACATGGGGCATTTCCTAATATTAAGATTGGGCACTGCTGCCTTCCACAGGAACTCCGGTTATGTAATCACGTAAATGTAAACGTCAAGCGCTAACAAACTTATTAACAGTAAAAGCCGTGAAACTGTGGTCTGAGTCATCTCCTACCAGTCAAAGTTGTAGTAAAATAGAAACAGATCCACAGTGCCAGTTTAAATATAATAAAAAAATGATTTGAGTAGCTAAAAAATTTAGTGGAAAGGAAAATCCAATTACTCTCTAAGTCAATTGGATTATACGAGATTAATCATGAAAAGAAAGACCGTCAATCTAATTGTTCTTATTATCTTGATTGCTTTTATAACTACATCATGTAAAGATACATCGATACCGTCACCTACGGAGGCTGTCCCATCCGAAAACATAAAAATGTCACCGTCACCTTCAGCATCTGAGGAGCCTGGTTTTGAAATTGTATATGAAAGCCCAGGTATAATCGATTATGAAAAAACATGGCCTGATAAAACCGTTTTGGTATGGGCGCATTCGGATTGGATATTATTGGCTGCTTCTTTTATTTATGTTCTAGTTGACCCTGATGTCTCTTTGCAAATGCTAAGAAACAAATATAGTTATGGGATGACAAATGATATTATTGTAAGATATAATAACCATCTTGTTGCAAGTGGATGTGATTATGTAGTCAAATTTATAAGCGATATGAGATTTTTTGATCAAATAAAAAAAGATATTATAGGAAAGAAAATTAAATCTCCAGGCGAAGTTGCGTTATACTATCAACCATGGTTGCGTGAGCTAAAAAGTGACAATGAGCAGGTTGATTTAGTATCACTTGGAGGGAGTATCTCTTATCAAGATTCGGATGAAGACAGTCCTACTTACGGTCAAATGCTAATTGCTAGTGAAAATCCTAAGATTGATGCTATTAAGGATTTGCTCGTTGCTGACATAACTGAATATCTTCTTGATGGGCAGGATACTAGATTATATGACTCAGTACCTGAATATATATGGAGCCTTACTGCCTTTGATAACAAAATATATGGAATTCATCCATCAGGTATTTTTGGCAGAAGAGCGCTTATTAAGTTCAATGAGTCGATAATGGCTGAGTTGGATCTTACGAAAGAGGATGTGGACTCATATGAAAAAATAAGTAAAGTACTAGATTATGTTTATTCATTGAAAAAAGATGAAATTGATAATGGTAAATTTCAACTTATTGAAAACTCTATGAATGAGTCAGATTATCAGCTATATGGAGCAATCAGTAATGATAAGAATAATATTTCATATAAATATGATAGCAAGGGGCATCCATATGCTCTTAATAAATATAAGGATCAACAATATGTTGAGTTTATGGAGTATATGGCGATGTGGGCTTCCAAAGGATATTTTTCCGAAAGATATTTTGATATTAACTTCTATTCTGGACCGATTTTTGAAGCAATCAATGCGGGAGATTGGTTTATGAAAGTAGGAGATGAGTACCTTACTTTAACTATGAAAGCCGATACCGTAAGTATCGTTATGAATGATTGGGTATTTCTGGATAATTTTTCAGACATGGTCTCGGTAGCATCGTGGTCTCAAAACAAGGATATGGCATATGATCTCTTATCTCGTTTGATGACCGACATAGACCTGTCTAATATTTTAGTTTACGGAGCTGAATATGATGATGTCCCTTCGGATGCACAGTTAATTGAAATAGGTGCCGATAAACGGGCAAATAATGATTCGGAAGTAAGTGCCAGTTCGATTTTAGTCATACCGCAGAACAAACAGGAATTCACAGTTAATGAAAAGAAGCAAATATTTAACAATCTAAAACCACCTGCATATTTAAGATTTTCTCCAGATCTTTCAAAAATGGATTACGATACCGAAGAATTCAACAGGCTCATTTCTACAGCAGATAATTTATGGCATACCGATTCCGATAATTTCACTGTCCAACTTGCCCTTATAAAAAATGAGCTAGACCTACTTGGTTATCAAGATTTCATTAATGAGATAAACAGTTTGTTAAGTGAATATATGAATGATTTCACTTATATGAAAAGTAAGTAAAGGAGATACGACAAATGAAAAAAGCTAATAAGATACTATCCATAATTCTGCTTTTGACACTCCTTTTAACAACATATTTAGTTGGAGCGAACACGTCTGATATTTCATACAATGATATGGACCACATAGTGCAATGGAATGCAAAAATATCAATTTCACCTGATAAAAGATTTGTTATTGCATCTACGAAATTGGATTTTGTAGATAAAACTGGCTTTCTTTACTGTGCAGTTAAATTGGAAGTTGTACAAAAAAATATCGAAACGGATGAAATATCGGTAATACAAAAAAGTATGGTAGCAGATTACAAGTCATACGGAGGCATAGTAGTTTTTGCAGATCCTGGATATATGATAGTATCTGTAAAAAGCTCTCATGAGGCTTATAACAAAGGGCATACGCGAAATATAGAGTTGACATATGGGTATTGATAAAATGAAAAATTGCAAAAAAAGCTATTGTATAAAGATATGTATTTTAATGATGTTACTGTGCATCCTGTTGAGTGCATGCGACAACCGTGCAACTGTGGATAATGCCAATGACACACTATTTATTGAAGGCAATGGGATTGGAAAACAAGGTGTACTCTCGGTAGTTAGCGGTGTGATAACATATTTTGATTATGAAACTGGTAAAGGTACTGTTTTATGTACTCGTGCACAATGTATGCATGAATTGTATGACAAGGATACAAACCCCAACCCTGAATGCCCTGCTGTTTCTCCCGATAAATCTCCAATTGTTACCGCATTTTTAGCAAATAATAATCTGTATTTTGCTACTGAAGGCCACATAGATATGGAAACGGGAATTAGAGCTACAAAGCTTTATAAGGCTGATCTTGATGGTGAAAATAGGGTATATTTGGGTGAAGTAGTCTATGGATTTAGGACATTTCGAAGTTATGTATATAAAAACTATATATTCGGACTTGTAAACAGCATAAAAGTTATAAGCGACGAAGAAGGTGTTGTCTCTTCTGAGTCTACCTTGCAAGCTGTTGCTTTAAATATTGATACTTTGGAAATAATTAATTTATCAGAACCTGATGAGGTAGAATCTGATTTACATGCATATGTCTATGACAATAAACTGTACTGTACCTTTCAGAAGTATGACAAAGAGGCACATGAGCAAAGTAAGGAGTTGAGGGTTTTTTCTTTAGATGACTTTTCTCTGGTCGATAGATTTAAGACAACAGGCTTCTCAAATATAATATACTTAAAGGACCATATGTATTATTCCTATACACCTGACGGTGCTGACCATACTCAACTGTGTAAGCGAAATCTTAAAACAAATAAAGAAACAGTTTTACTTCTAATTGAAAACAGTGAAAATGTCACATGTGGGCTTTCTGATGTGACCGAGGATTATATGATCTATAGCCTCTTGTATTACGATAATGTAAATCCTGCTGAGGATAGGGGAAGTTTTGCATTTAATATGAAGGACAATAGTGTAAAGGAAGTTGATTTTGCATACTCGGGAATTTATGCCCGAGTGTATAAAGTTTTGGAAGATGATTATCTTCTACTTAGGTTTTTTGAAGAAGGGAAATCTGCTTATAGGTATATAAAAACAGAGGACTTCATAAATAAATCTTTAGATTATGTTGAAGTAAGACCATTTTGATAAAGAGGAAAAGAGCTAAATATGGAATTGACTATTAAGAATGTTAGTAAGAGTTATAAGGATGTTAAGGCGCTTAACAATTTTACAATTACACTCACAGATGGTGTTTATGGTTTGCTGGGTCCAAATGGGGCAGGTAAGACAACTCTTATAAGAATTATTACGGATAACATGAAGGCTGATTCAGGCAGCATTACTTTTAATGGGAAAAACATAAAGGAGATGGGAAAAGATTATAGATCAGTTTTAGGTTATATGCCACAACACAATGCAACTTATAGCTCTTTTACACCAAAAGAGTTCTTATCCTATATAGGTTCACTAAAGGGTATGAAAAAAGAGGATATAGAAGTTCAAGTACCTGCTTTATTAAAAAATGTAAATCTTTCTGAAGTTATGGATCGGAAGATTGGCACCTTTTCTGGTGGCATGAAGCAAAGGGTTATGTTGGCCCAGGCTCTCTTAGGTGATCCTAAGATTGTTGTTTTGGATGAACCAACTGCTGGACTAGACCCAAAAGAGCGAATACGTATTAGAAATCTAATATCTAGCTTTGCCATGAATAGAATAGTAGTTATTGCAACTCATGTAGTTTCAGATGTGGAGTTTATTGCTAAAGAAATTGTATTGCTTAAAAAAGGTGAAATAGTACACCACGATACTCCTAATACTTTAAGTAGGATGATTGAAGACAGGGTATATGAAATATATTCTGATATAGATAAGTTGGATGAAATATCTAAAAAGTTTGAAGTATCTAATATACAAAAGGGCTTAGACAGGTTGGCAATTAGAATCCTTCTTAGAGAAGACCAGAATGAAGATAGTTTGAAAAACTATGAACACAATGCTTTACGGGCCTCAGTAGAGGATGTGTATCTTCATGTATTTGATGAAGAAAGGGAGCATAGGGTAATATAGATTTGAAGATATTTACTTTTGAGTTTAAAAAAAGTTTTACCGATAAAGCAACTCTCTTTTTCTTAATAGGGCTTATCATTATAAACCTAGCAGGTATATATGTTAATGAGTTATCTAATTTTGAATATGGCAGTGACTTTTCTGCTGTTAAAAAAATAGATAATGATTTAATGGCCATGTCTGATGAAGCTGCAATTTCTTATCTTACAGAACGGATAAGTGTATCCACTATTCTTTCTGTTATGCAAGTTTTTAAGGATGATACAGATTCTCCTATTTATAAAATAAATATGGATTCTTTGAAAAAAAGGTATCCTGACTATGATATTAAAAATATAATATCTAATATTGATCCAATAGAATATTCCATATACACTCACCAAATTCATGCTGAGATAAAGTTGTTAAATACAAAACTAAAGGAAGCTGAGAGAACTTTTGAGTATAGTCATTATGTGGACAACATTATAGAAAAAGCTCAGCAGGTCTCGGACTCTCCTTTGTTTCAAACTAGTGAATTTGCTAAAAGAAATAATAAAAAAACTCTTGAAGATTATAGTTCTCTTAATGTTGGAAAGGTTGAATTCAACAGTTCAAAAGCCATAACCTCTAGTACCTCAAGCATGATTACTTTGGTTTTATCCATAATTATGGTTATGTTCTTTTGTATAAGAATTTTTGTAAAGGATAAAGAGAATAACACTATTGAGCTCTTTAAGACTATGAAGTATGGTAGGGCTTCTCTTATGGTGTCTAAATTGTTAACCTTATTTTTCTTAATCATAGTTGGTGGCCTTCTTTTAAACCTATCTTCTTTATTTGTCTCTTATTTAATTTATGGCTTTGGTGATTTGTCAGCACCTATACAGACCATTGTAGGATTTACATCATCCATATATGAGGTTTCTGTCTTTCAATATCTTGTGCTATACAATCTTTTTAATATAATGACTCTTGTTCTTCTAGGGTTTTTGTTTATGCTTATCTTCATCATATTAAATAAGTCTTTGCACGGATATATTGGGATATTGGCTTTTACTGGTGTAAGTATTGCTTTAAACTTAGCAATAGATCCAGTATCTTCTTTGAACCTATTAAAATACCTTAATATATATAATTTCTTAGCTTCATCCAACATCATTAATAGATATCTAAATCTAAGCATGTTTGGCTATCCAATGGCCCTTAAAGATATTTTTTATGTAAGCACATTAATTGCCATTGGAATTACTTTTTTTGCTTGTGTAAGTATTTTTTCTAAGCAAAAAATTGGTGGACACTCTAGCAGTAAAAGAAATAGAATCTCTAAAAGAGAGAAAAAAGCAAAGGCAGGAATCTTAAGATATGAACTTTATAAAGCATTCATAATTAGTCCCACCCTAATAATTATGATTATTGTTCTTGCATTGCAGGTACTTTCCACAAAAGGCTCAGAGACTGGGTTTGCTAATATAGAGGCTGCCTATTATGAGTATTATATGGATAAACTAAAAGGACCTATATCCGAAAGTAAAACTAAGTATTTACTAGGAGAAAAAGAAAGGGTAACAGAAGAAAAGCTTGTTTCTACCGACCCCAACAATACATATGCCAATCAATTAGTTGTCCTAGATTTGTTAATAAAAAAAGACATGGGACTTAATAAACTATATGAGGATAAAATGGATAGCAAAAATAGTGAGAAATTATCCTTTATATATGAATTAGGATATGAAAGATTCCTCTTGAATAATTCAGATGTTTTGCTTTTATCATTAATAACTGCTCTTCTTGCTGTTTTATCTATGACAAATATCTTTCTTTTTGAATATCGTGAGAACACCTATAACATAATTAATGTGACAAAACATGGAAGGCAAAGGACCTTTTGGTACAAAATAGGGATAAAGATCTCTATGGCCTTTTTGATTATACTAATAACTTATACTCCCTTTGTGTATAGAATCAAAGAAAATTATGGGCTCTCTTGCATTGATGCTCCTATAGCTAGCTTAGAAAGTTTTTCTCATATGCCAATTAATATTTCCATAGGGGGATATCTTGTATCTGTCTTTATTGTAAAGGTCTTGGGGCTTGTTCTAGTTAGCTTCGTAATTTCCTTTTTAGCAAGTAAGTTTAAAAGCTTTATTATGACCCTTGTGGTTTCAACATTTATAGTAATTGTTCCATCGTTTTTATCATTTATTGGCTTGAAGGTTTTTGAGAGTATATTGTTCAATTCCTTTTTAATAGGAAATTCCCTTATAAGCTACCTGGGTAGTATTTACCCATATGCCTTATTCACCCTCCTACTATCTTTAGTTGCATTTAGCTTTTTATACATAGACTACAACAAGATAAGTTTCACAAAATAAAGTACTGGAAAATTTAAGTTGATACTATTAAGGATTTATAGGTGTCTTGGCAACCCCTTTTTAGACAAATTTATTCCGAACATGAATAAATTTTCTAGCATTACTTATACCTGTAATTCAAAGCTGTTTTTGCGTCTATATGCAACTGGTGACATATAGCCTAGGGACCTATGGGTTCTAGTATTGTTGTAGCAGTAAATATACTCTGTAAGCGGCAATTTAAGGCAGGATTGTGTTTCGGTTTAATTTGTAATTCAAGCTTAGAATTAACAGATGAAAGCTCCTTGACAACGGTAATACCAAATTATACTATGAAGCCACAGATAAACAGATTTTAAAAAGCCAGCATTATTGTTGATTAATATACAAGAAGATTTGCTATGGGAATTACATTGAAATGCATATTCATTAAGGTACATAAGGATAATGCTTATATACCTTAATATACATAAAATCAAAATATATTAAAGAATAGAAAAGAAAGAAAATAATAAAATGAAATCAAAATATCTAAAAAACATATCCCTATTGATCGTACTGATTATATTACTATCCTACAGTATTATTCCAGTATTTGCATCATCAGACTATTATGAGAGCACATACAATGGATATAACTATGATTGCCGTTCTAAACTATATTCAAATGAATTATATGGTGAGATGAATTATGCTGGTTCATCCAAAATTAGCGTGGAAGCAAGTTATCATTTCATCGATACTATATATATGATTCCTTATTATGACATAATAACATCAATACCTCAGAACTCATATGCAGGTGTTGCAGCGCAGCTTATGGATCCGCAACTTAACTTTATTGATGCCTATTATATATATAACATAGGACCAAATGCAGTATATACTACGGGATTAATTTACTAGATGGTCTTGTGAGTGATGTTGAAAAATATGTATAGATTGATAATATTAATACTTATCGTAGGATGCCTAGCATCATGTTTGATGCTAGTGTCCTGCAATAAGAAAAACATTCAGCAATCAGCTGAATCCCTCAATTCAAAACCTGAATCATATTATACTTCATATAAGCAGGGATTTAGTGCAGCAAGATTTCTCGAGACGCCATATGGGACATATTTCAGTTCCAGAGATGGCTATTTATATTATTCAGAAAATGGAAATGCAAAGTATATTAAATTATGCAACAAGCCTGATTGTAATCATAACTCCATTGACTGCAATGCGTATATAAAATGGTATAAAATCGGTTACTATTACAAAAAGATTTATTACATAACAGGTAATGCTCTTAACTGCATGGATATGGACGGGAGTAATCACAGGAATATAAAGGCTCTGTACGAAGGATATGACAATAATTTCGGGTATTTTCATAATGGTTACTATTATTACGTAATCACAAAAGGTGGCTCAATAGGAGCATTTGGTAACGAAGACAATAATCTTTACAGAGTGAAGGTGGATGATGATTCAGCACCTGAAATAGTACTAACAAATGATGCAATACTCCGACTGTACATGTTTACAATAGTCGGAGAAGATATATATATAATCGAATTTAATGCTGATGCAACAAAAGTTGCTTCATTGTATTCATTTTCAACAATTTCAAAGAACTGGACGATACTGACAGATAATTGGGTAGGAGCTGGAGCATATTACCTAGATGATGATAAAGGCTATTGTTATATGAGAAATATTGGATTTTATGAATACGATTTAACCACAAACGAGATGAATCTTGTGAAACCTACAGAACTGGATGACATTGGCACATGCAGCGCTTTCTACTACCCTGACTACATATACCTTATCCATTACAACAGCAACCCACCGAGTTATCAAAGTCAGATTCTATACATATACGATCGGGACTATAATCTTATAGATAGTATTAAATTTGACAAAGTATACGGAAAATCTACAACAGGCGGATTTATAGGGGATGTTGATAAATATGTAATATTTTCATCAAACTATAATGAAAAACCCGATTACTATATAGACAAATCCGAGATAGGGACCGGTAATCTGATGTTCCATAAGATTGAGGACTGACAAATACAAAACTGACCTGATATGAGGACCGCTTAGAATTAACAGATAAAAGCTCCTTGACAACGGTAATACCAAATTATACTATGAAGCCACAGATAAACAGATTTTAAAAAGCCAGCATTATTGTTGATTATTATACAAGAAGATTTGCTATGGAAATTACATTGAAATGCTTTATACGATTTTTAGTTCAAATTATATAAGTGGCGAGATGAGTTATGCCGGTTCATCTAAGATAAATGTTATCCAAGATTTTAACTACATGCAATCCGGTGATTCAACTGTGTATAAAGATTCCAGTATAGCTATTCCACAAACCTCATTTGTTGGTATCGTAACAACTATT
>CAZLVL010000032.1:0-6027 GCA_964563155.1 uncultured Clostridiaceae bacterium
AGACAAAATTAAAAGCAATATCTGAGATGATCTCGAAAAGAGCGACTCAAAAACAAATTGCTCAATACTTAGGTGTCACGGAAAAAACATTAATCAAATTAAGAAAAGTACATCCTAAACTAGATAAATCTTTTCAATATGGTGATGAAGAGTTAAAACAAACCTTACTTGATGCCATGTACAAAAGAGCCGTTGGTTTTGATTATGAAGAAACACAAACCATCATAGAAGAAACAAAAACAGGCACTAAAAAAAGAATTACAAAATATAAAAAGAAATCCTTACCTGAGATAGCAGCTATTAAGTATTTGCTGATTATTAAGTTTGGACTTGAATACAATGATAAAAAAGAAGAAATAGAACTGATGAATAAACGATTAGAAAAAGGTGAGGAGCTTTGGTCGAATGAATATAGTCATGAAGAAGGTAACCCAATTAAGCGAATACGAAAATAATCCACGGAATAATGAGGCAGCTATAGAAGCAGTGGCCAACAGTATCAAATCATTTGGCTTTAAGGTGCCTATTGTGATTACATCCGATCACGTTATCATTGCTGGACATACAAGGCTTAAAGCGGCAATTTCGCTTGATTTAAAAGATGTTCCATGTATCATCGCTGATGACTTATCAGATGATCAAATCAAAGCATTTAGATTAGCTGATAATAAAACAGCTGAACTTGCGACATGGGATTTTACTAAACTTGAAAACGAGTTAGTTGATATTGATATGGACATGTTACAGTTTGGTTTTGAACAACTAGAAGAAGGTTTGCCTGATAATGCATCGGATGATGATTTTGATATCGATGAAGAAATCCCTGAATCGCCTTTTTCACAAACAGGTGACATCTATGAACTTGGTGGACACAGAGTTATGTGTGGTGATTCAACTAGTGAGAGTGATGTTGCAAAACTGGTCGATGGAAGACAAGTGGATATGATTTTTACAGATCCACCTTATAACGTGGATTACGAAGGAACTGCAGGAAAAATCAAAAATGATAAGATGGAAGATAATAACTTCTATCTTTTTTTATACGATGCTTTCAATAACATGTTTCAAAACATTAAACCTGGTGGTGCCATCTATGTTTGCCATGCTGATACTGAAGGACTCAACTTTAGAAATGCATTCAAGAACGCTGGTTTTAAACTTGCTGAATGTTTAATCTGGGTTAAAAATGCTTTGGTCCTTGGAAGACAAGATTACCACTGGAGACATGAACCTATTCTTTATGGATGGAAAGAAGGCGCAGCTCATTATTTTGTTGATGACCGTTCTCAAGATACCATCTGGGAATATAACAAGCCTAGAAAGAATGAAGAACATCCAACGATGAAACCTTTAGAGTTAGTCGGAAAAGCTATCGCTAATTCATCAAGACGACATGAAACGATACTTGATTTATTTGGTGGTTCAGGTTCAACAATGATTGCAGCTGATCAACTTGATCGTAAATCATGCTTAATGGAACTTGATGAAAGATTTATAGATGTTATTGTTAAAAGATATATTAAACATAAAGAAACAAATGAAGATTGCTACTTGATTAGAAATGGTAAAAGGTCTAAACTAAGTTCTTTTGATATATTTGAAAATTAATCACTATAGTGAGAAAATTGACTTGCTATTTAGTCCCTTTAGAGTGATATATAGTGTAAGCAAAAAAATAAAGGAGACTAAAATTATGCAAAAAGAAATGAAACTCAAAGACTTTATTGAAAGATTTAAACAAGGTGATTTTGAATCAAAAGATGTTCACACTCAAATTGAAGCTGGATGGTACGATTGGTTTTGTAAAGATGAAAGTCTAGCAAACAAAACAAAACGTATGGGTAACATTGTCAAACAACTCAAAGACGGTGGAAAAGTTAATCTTGAAACCATGTATGTTTGGTTTAAAAATAATTGCCCACTTGTAGGACCTTTATATGATGACTTTAGAATTGCAGACATCGAAACAGGAGATACACTATTTACCATAACAATCAATTGTTTTAGAGAAGAAAAAAGATATACAGTGTATGGTAGAAAGAATGACTTTATAGATCCACTCTTTGAAACAGATAAATCAAGAGAACTTGTTAACTGGCTTAATGAAGGGTGGAGCGACAATGTTTAAAGAATACAATGCACATCCTAAAGGGCTAAAAACAACTGATTGTGTCGTACGAGCAATCTCAACAGCAACCAACTCAGACTACATGGAAACAAGACGAGAACTGAACAGAAGAAAACGAGAACTTGGATATACGAGCTACAAAGACACTAAGTTCTTATATGATTATTTCAAAGGTTATCCAAGACTCATCTTTAAACCAGTCAAAGGTGAACCTAGAATAAAAGGTAGTGACTTTACCGAACTGCATCCAAGAGGAACTTACATCCTGAAAATGGCTGGGCACATTACAGTGTGTGTAGATGGAGTTATACTTGATACTTGGGATTGTAGTTACCGTTCAGTTTATACAGCATGGGAGGTAAAAAAATGAAAGTAAACTTTATTCGAAAAGCAGAACATGAAGAACTCATTCCACAAGATGAGTTTGTGATTGAAAAAGAAATTGTTTTAGATGCATCAGCTTTTGAAGAGTTTATTAATAATCCACTTGGATATTATGACTTTATAAAAGACAATACAAACTTAATGTATTGTGACACTGATGGAGTATTCCACTGTATTTATGTAACCTCAAATGAACATGACTTTGGCATACTCATAGAGAGCGAAGGCTATCATTACGCGAGGTATACAGCCTATTTACGAAAAACAAACCTTGGGAGCTAAAAGCTCCTTTTTTTGTACTTAAAAACGAAGGAGATTATAATATGCAAAGAATAACAAGTGAATCAGTATTTCAAGGACATCCTGATAAGGTATGTGACCAAATTAGTGATGCGATATTAGATGCATTATTAGAACAAGATAAAGAATCAAGAGTAGCAGTGGAAACTGCCATTAAAGATAATCTAGTATTTATCTTTGGTGAAGTTACAACTACTGCATCTTTAAACTATAAAGCTATAGCGAAAACAGTATTAAAAGATATTGGTTATGATGAGGACTTTGTTGTCATAGAACAAATTAGCAAACAATCACCTGATATTGCATTAGGTGTTAATAAAACAGAGCATAAAGAACAAGGTGCAGGAGATCAAGGTATTATGTTTGGTTATGCTTGTAATGAAACACAAGAGTTTATGCCATTACCAATAATGCTAGCTCATGAAATATCTAAAGAAGTTGATAAACTTAGAAAAGAGCAATACAGTCATATCTTTGGACCTGATGGGAAATGCCAAGTAAGTGTTGATTACAAAAATGGAAGACCTGTAAACATTCCAATCATTGTTGTATCTGCTCAAACAAAACCAGGTGTTTATAAGGATGTTTATGAAGAAATCATTAGACAATCAATTCTTAGAGCTGTTGGTAGACATGATTTACTAAATGGTACACAAATCTTAATTAATCCAACAGGTGAGTTTATCCTTGGTGGACCTAAAGCAGATTCTGGATTAACTGGTAGAAAAATCATTGTGGATACTTATGGAGGTTACTCTAGACATGGTGGTGGTGCCTTCTCAGGAAAGGACGTAAGCAAAGTTGACCGTAGTGCGGCTTATTATGCAAGATACGTAGCCAAAGCCGTTGTAGGGGCAGGTTTGGCGACACACTGCGAAGTCTGTTTGAGTTATGCAATAGGTGTTGCAGAGCCAACAAGTATTCTTATCAACAGCTTTGATACTGGAGTTACATCAGATCTAGAAATTACACAATTAGTAAATGAAGTCTTTGATTTTAGACCAGGTGAAATGAAAAAAGAACTTAAACTAGATAATGTTAAGTTCAAACAAGTAGCAACCTATGGTCATTTTGGTAGAGAAGATTTAGATGTTCCATGGGAAGATGTAGATCATAAAATTGAAGAACTACTAGAATTATATGAAGAAGCCTAAGATATTACATAACTTCTATAAATCAACTGGATGGCAAGTAGCAAGACAAATTAAGTATCAAGAACAAAATGGTAAGTGTGAACGATGTGGTCGAGTTGGTGAAGAAGTTCATCATAAGATTAGGTTAACAGTCGATAATGTCAAGGATCCAACAGTTAGTATAAATCAAGAAAACTTAGAACTTCTTTGTAAAGACTGTCACAACAAAGAACACAAAAGATTTACAAAAGAAAAAGAATTTGATAGTGATGGTAATTTAATTCCAAGATAATCTCGTTTTTATAATTAACTTTTGCTATAATGTTTATAAAAGGTGGGGTATAATTGGAAAAAATATTTTATCGTATTCCTTTGGATTTAACAAATCCATATAAATTCATATGCTTATTGTCTAACCATAAAAATAGGGATAAAATTGGTGAAATAATTATTGAAAGCTCTTTTGGTTTTTCTATAGGAATCGATTACTTGTATTCATTGAAATCTCAAGACAGCAGTAATTTTGAGAGTTTACTCAAAGATAATCAAATTGACTATGAAAAACTTGATCTTAGTCATAAATATCATGTATATCAAATCAACCATACAGCTAACGAACCTTTAGAAAATCTAGACTCAAGTTTTTTGTGTAATGATGAAATGGATATTGTTGTAGACACAGACATACCTCAAATAATTTGTGGACCTGGTACAACCCGAGTTTTACATGAAGAGGAGATTGTCCGGAAAGATAATATTAAAATTTATGTTCATTCTAATGAACTATGTGGACATCATATACCACATGTACATGTGAAATATAATGATAATGATAATTATTGTGTTATTAGTTTAGTAGATGTTTCAGTATTAGTACCAAAAAATCTTAAAAATGCAAAGACAAGAGATATCTGTAAACTAGTAAATACTCATTTGCAAAAATCAAGAGCTGCATGGAATCGAACAAATTCACTTCTAAAGTTTAAAAAAAATAAAGAAGAATACACTTCTTCATTCTATAGACTCCCCCACTAGGATGAGATTTATCTTTTTTAGGGTACCGCGTAGGGGGACGTTTAAAATACGCGAGGCAAAAATTTTGAAATTCTGATTTTATTGAACTCGTAATATAATAAAAAAAGTAATGTTAAGCCATGAATATGACATCATGGAATAAGCATTACTTTTTATATTATTATCTGTTTTTATTCTTTTTACTAATTAAATTCAACAATGAAATTACTAAATTAATTACAGAAATCACTACTCTTATAATGGTTAACAACATTTAATTCACCATTTTCTAGAGGTTATGCATTGAAAATAAAAAAGCAATGCAAAAATTTAACTTTTTTGCATTACCCGCCATCCCTTTTTTATACTAGTCAGTATCTAGTTCTATGACCGACAAATTTACCTCTGTCGAAGAGTAGTGATTTCTTTAGAGTTTTACCTGTTCACTCAGTGTTAAAGCCTTTTGTACCTGTATGGTCAGTATCTAGGTAATATTTAGAGTTATCCTCTACGTATATTATATCATTAGCAGCAATAGAAATAAAGATATCTTGAACGTATTATTAGTTTTAAGATTAATAGGAGGCCTAAAAACTAGAATGATTGATATTGAATACAAGCGATTAAAGTCGCTTTTTTCTTTGGTTGATGAAACTAAGAAAGAATTAGTAGATAATTTAATATACCAAGCAGCATTTATGAAGGTAGAACTTACTAAACTTCAAGGTCAAATGATTAAATATGGTGCAATCCAAATATCAAGTAAAGGTGCTCAAAGACAAACTGAAGCGGCTAAATACTACACTAAACTTGTTAATTCATATGGTACAGTAATAAAGACTTTGAACACAATTCTAGGAACACAAGTAAATGATGGAGATGATGCTTTTGATGAATTTCTTAAGAGAGCCAGTGAATGAACTATCTAGTTGAATATTATAATGAGATACAAAAAGGTAATATTCTAGTTGGCGAAGAACTCAAAAATCAAATAGATAAGCTAATTGCTGATTTAGATAATCCTAGATACATCTTTGATGAAAAGCCAGGTAACTTAAGAATTGATTT
>CAZLVL010000033.1:0-4928 GCA_964563155.1 uncultured Clostridiaceae bacterium
GAAAACTTGGTTTTAAAGTTTACACCTTAGACAATGAAGATGATATAGGAGGAATTATTGATGCAATATCAACCACATGATTATCAAACTTACGCAACAAACTTTATAAAAAATAATCCCATCTCAGCAGTTTTACTTGATATGGGTTTAGGTAAAACAGTAATTACACTTACTGCATTAAATGATTTATTGTTTGATTCTTTTGAAGTACATAAGGTATTAATTATTGCCCCTTTAAGAGTAGCTAGAGATACTTGGCCACAAGAAATTAGAAAATGGGATCATTTAAATAATTTGATCTATTCTGTTGCAGTTGGCAGCGCAGAAGAAAGAAAAATTGCATTAAGTAAGAAAGCAGATATTTATATTATAAATCGTGAAAATGTTCAGTGGCTTATAGAAGAAAGTGATATAAGGTTTGATTTTGATATGGTTGTAATTGATGAGTTATCATCTTTTAAAAATGGAAGATCTAAAAGGTTTCAAAGCATGATAAAGGTAAGACCCTTGATAGATAGAATTACAGGTCTAACAGGTACACCAGCTGGTAATGGTCTGATGGATCTGTGGGCTGAGTTTAGATTACTTGATTTTGGAAAGAGGTTAGGTAGATTTATTACTCAATACAGAAATACTTTTTTTGTACCAGACAAACGAAATGGAATGATCATATTTTCTTATAAACCATTACCTGGTGCAGAAGAAGAAATATACAGGCGATTATCAGATATTACAATTTCAATGAAATCTAAGGATTATCTTAAAATGCCAGACTTGATAAATAGTGAGTATAAAGTTTATTTAAGTGAAGAAGAAAGAAAGTCTTATGAAAATTTAGAAAGAGAACTTGTAATAGATATAACTGATGAACAAGTCACTGCATCAAATGCTGCAGTCCTGTCAAATAAATTGTGTCAATTAGCTAACGGAGCAGTTTATACTGATGACTTAAAAACTATATATTTTCATGAAAGAAAACTAGATGCTTTAGAAGACATAATAGAATCTGCCAATGGAAAACCAATACTTGTAGCTTACTGGTTTAAACATGACTTAAAAAGAATTGAAGAAAGATTAATAAAACTAGGAATAAATTATGCAAGGTTAGATTCTTCTAAAAGTATTGATAAATGGAATAAAGGACATCTAGATGTTGCATTAATACATCCTGCATCAGCTGGACATGGACTAAATTTACAAAGTGGTGGATCAACTATTGTATGGTACAGCTTAACTTGGAGCTTAGAGTTATATCTTCAAACTATATCAAGATTGTGGAGACAAGGCCAGTCATCAAATACAGTTGTTGTGCAACATATAATTACAGCAAACACAATAGATGAAGATATAGTTCGAGCATTGATTAAGAAAGAAAATATACAGACATCCTTAATAAATGCTGTAAAAGCAAATATCAAAGGAGGTAGATTTAAATGAATGCTAAAGAATATTTAAGTCAACCATTCAAGCTAAGAGAGAAGATTAAATATCTTAAGTTAGATTTAGAAAGATATGAAAGGATGATTTATGCTTGTACATCACCAAATTATATGACTGAAAGGATTGATAAGAGTCCGAGTGTTGAAACATACAATCAAAAAGCATTAGAGAAATATTATACTATTAAAGATAAAATTGATGAAAAAACAGTAGAATTAGAAGAGAATGTAGAAGAAGTATCAAATATAATTGATTCCTTAGATAATGAAGATTATAAGCTTTTACTAAAATATAGGTATTTAGATAATAGGACCTTTGTAGAAATACAAGAAAAATTATTTACATCATATTCAACTGTTAAGCGTTGGCATAATGAAGCACTTATACAAGTTAGTTTAATCTTGAACCATAATAAGCCATCTTGAGCCATTGTAATTTAGCACAAATTAAGATATGATATAATTGTAAGAATATTATATTAAATTATCAAATCTAGACTGCTTAGAGCGGTCTTTTATTATGTAAAAAAAGAGGTGGTTTTTGATGGGAATGCAAACCAAAAAAGACACCTACCAAAAGTGGAAAGAGTCTGGACAATTAGATCAAGTACTATCTTTTATTAAAGATTGTGCCAGAAAACTAATTACACAAAGAGAGATGTGTGAGTATTTAAAAATAAACGAAGCTACTTTTGTTAGGTTAAAGAAAAAGTATCCTGAAATTGAAGTCATGCAACAAAAAGCAAAACTTGAGTTAAAAAAAGATTTAGTCGGTGCATTGTATAAAAAAGCTATGGGTTATGAAGTTGTTGAGGAAGAACAATTCATAGAAGATAGAGGAAAAGGCAAAGAACAAAAAAGAAAGATTCATCGTACTAAGAAACAAATTCAACCTGATTATAAATCAATTATATATTTACTTACAAAGAATTTTGGCAGGGACTTTAATGAACGAAAAGATGAACTAGATCTAATGGAAAAAAAGCTAACCTATATGAAGGAGGAATGGTCTAATGGTCGAGAACAAGAAACTGAATATAGTTCAGAAGAAGATAGTTGATTTAATTGAGTACGGAAACAACCCAAGACATAATGATGATGCAGTTGATGCAGTTGCAAAATCAATAAGTGAGTTTGGATTTAAAGTACCGGTTATCATATCTGAAAATAATGTAATTATAGCTGGGCATACAAGATTAAAAGCATGTAAGAAATTAGGAATCGAAGAAGTTCCTTGTGTGATAGCTGATGATTTAACTGAGGATCAAATAAAAGCATTTAGGTTAGCTGACAATAAAACTTCAGAACTTGCTACATGGGATTTGGATAAACTAAACAAAGAGTTGGAATTTATTGAAATGGACATGACGCAGTTTGGGTTTGCTGATTTAGAAATAGAATTAGAAAGAGAAGTATTAGAAGACAACTTTGATGAAACTGAGCCGCTAAATGAAACCCCATATGCTAAACGTGGGGATATTTTTATACTTGGAAAACACAGGGTCATGTGTGGGGATTCAACTATAGAAAATGATGTAAAAAAATTAGTAGGTAATACTAAAATAGATATGTCATTTATTGATCCTCCCTATAATGTTGATTATGAAGGAACAGCAGGAAAAATTCAAAATGATAAACAAACAGATGAAGACTTTTATAATTTCCTTTTGAGCGCATTTTCTAATATTTATGATTCAATGAAACCTGGAGGCTCTATTTATTGTTGCCATGCAGATACGGAAGGATTAAACTTTAGAACAGCATTTAAAAATGCAGGCTTTAAGTTATCAAGTTGTTTAATTTGGGTAAAAAACTCTTTAGTATTTGGTAGACAAGATTATCATTGGAGGCATGAACCTATTCTTTATGGATGGAAAGAAGGAGCAGCTCATTACTTTATAGATGATAGAACTCAAGATTCAGTCTGGGAATATAACAAACCAAAAGCAAATGACCTCCATCCAACAATGAAACCATTAGAACTTGTAGGTAGAGCGTTAAAGAACTCAAGTAAGAAAGATCAAAATATATTGGACTTATTTGGTGGTTCAGGATCAACTTTAATAGCATGTGAGCAAATCCAAAGAAATGCATATTTAATGGAACTTGATGAAAGGTATGTAGATGTAATAGTTAAAAGGTATTTAAGATTTGTTCAAAGCTATGATAATTGTTATCTAATTAGAGACGGGGGAAGAATAAATCTAATCGATATTCCTGACTACAAAATAGAATTTACTGATTTGGTTCAATAATTGAAAAACTTGGCCCAACACTTCAAACGTGTGGGCTTGGTTAATCAAACTTGTAAAACAGTTCGACTATAAAATATGAACGAACGTGTGGGAAATTTGGAAAAGACTATAATTTGGAATAGTCTCTATAGTAAAAAAAGATAAATATATAACTTGCTATTTATCTCTTTTAGAGTGAATATGTGTATACCAAGATAGTTTTGAAAGGAGAAAAAATGGCATTTAAATATTATAATAGACATCCAAAAGGGATAGAAACATCTGATTGTGTGGTTAGAGCAATCTCAACAGCATTAGATATTGATTATCTAGATTGTAGAAGAAACTTAAACAGATCTAAAAGAGAGTTAGGTTTTAATTCATACAAAGAATCAAAGTTTTTATATAAGTATCTTCAAGGGTTTCCTAGACTTATCTTTAAGGCAATAAAAGGAGAGCCTAGAATTAAAGCAGATGACTTTACTATGTTGCATCCTAAAGGTACTTACATAGTTAAACTTGCTGGACACATTACTTGTATAATTGATGGAGTTATACTTGATACATGGGATTGTGGTTATAGAAGTGTATATACAGCTTGGGAGGTGAAATAAGATGAAGGTAAAATTTCTAAGAAAACCTACAAGAGAAGAACTTATTCCACAAGATGAATTTGTAATTGAAAAAGAAGTTGTTCTAGATAATAAAACTTTTCAAGAATTTTCTAATCTTCCACTAAGAGATTATGATTTTATTGAAGAAAATAAGGAACTAATGTACTTTGATGAACTAGGAATAGTACATTGTATCTTAGTGAAATGTAATGATTTTGACTATGGATTCTTAGTCAACTCATCAGGTTATTCTTATGGAAGGTATGTTGCTTATATACCTTTAAAATTATTATAGAAGTCAAAAAAGTCAACGCTTGCCAACTAGTTGGTACAAAGCGTTTTTTTAGTAATTTAGGAGGAAAATAAAATGAAGATAATTACAAGTGAAGCAGTCTTTAAGGGACATCCTGATAAGATATGTGATCAATTAAGTGATGCAATTTTAGATGAGTGTTTAAGGCAAGATAAAAATGCTAGAGTAGCAATAGAATGTTTAATAAAAAATAAGCTAATTGTTATTGCAGGTGAGATTACTGCAAATGCTGAAATCGATTATTCTGGGATTGTATACCATGTATTAGAAGAACTAGGCTATGAGGATATAAACGAATTTGAGCTAATCGTTGAGGTGTCAAATCAAA
>CAZLVL010000034.1:0-3661 GCA_964563155.1 uncultured Clostridiaceae bacterium
GCTTATTTATCAGAGATGTTTGTCTAAATCAAAGGAAAGGAGGCGTATCAATGTCTGAATATAAGAAAAATGTAGCCGAACGGTCTTTTCAAGAAAGATTTGTTCGGGAACTTGTAAAATATAGATGGCTAGCACCAGATGAGCTGGACGGCAACAAGCAAAAGGTTACAGTAGACGATTTAATCAGCTTCTGGCGAAGTGAGCTCAATCGAATTAACGGGGATATGCTGGAAGGCGTACCCTTAACAGATACAGAGTTTGGGCAGGTAATGGCTAAGGTTAATCAAACAGCCAATAGCTTTGAGGCGGCTAAGGTTCTTTCTATGGAAGGCTCCATCGGCAAGATTGACGGCATTTACAGGGATGACAATCCAAAAGTAACACGAAAGCAAATAACCCTGACCATATTTAAAAAGGCACAGGTCAGCGGTGGTGATTCCTCCTATACCATAGCCAGAGAAGTATCTACACCTAATGGTAACCGCTTTGATATAGTCCTATTAATCAATGGTTTACCCTTAATTAATATTGAGCAAAAGAGAACAGACAAGTCCTTAACGGAAGCCTTTTATCAGTTTAAAAGGTACTATGGAGACGGTGAATATACAAACAATTTTATGGCATTTTCTCAAATGATGGTCATTACCTCGGAAGTGGCTACTAGATATTTTGCAACTCCCAAGACTATAAATGACTTTAATCTTAAATTTGTCTTTGGCTGGGCAGACAGGTACAATAACCCTATCAATGACTGGAAAGAGATTATAGCTAGCTTTCTAATGATACCTATGGCCCATCAACTTGTGGGAGACTATCTGATTATCGATGAAGCCGAAGATGAGGAAAATCGTAGGCATATGATAATGCGACCCTATCAAGTATATGCCCTGCAAGCGGTGGAATTGGCAGCCTTTGGCCTTGATAATGAAGACAAAATTCCCCATGGTGGCTATGTCTGGCATACTACAGGCTCGGGTAAGACAATTACTAGCTTTAAAACTGCCCTCTTCCTTTCTACCCGTGGCGGTTTTGATAAGGTTATATTCCTAGTAGACAGAAAGGAACTAGACAAAAAGACCAGTGAGAACTTTAAAGCCTACTCCACCTATGAAGCCGTATCAGTTGACGATACCAAGTATACCCATCAGTTAAAGAAACAACTCCTATCACCAAAGAGAGGTATCGTGGTAACCACAACCTTTAAGCTAAACAATTTGGTCAAAGAACTTATGGAAGGCGAAGATTACGGACTGGCAAACAAGAAAATAGTCTTTATCATTGACGAAGCCCATAGGACTACCATGGGTGGAATGATGGTCAATATTAAGACCTTCTTTAAGAAAAACGGTCTGTTTTATGGTTATACAGGTACACCTTTATTTGACGAAAACCAAGTCAAGGGTATGATAAATCAAAAGAGCGAAGTAATCGACACCACTGAAAAGCTCTTTGGCCCAGAATTACATAAATACACCATAGACCAAGCCATCGCAGACGGCAATGTGCTGGGCTTTAATGTGGATTATATCAACACAGGGGAATTTATCAGCTACGAAAACCTTAGAGAACAGGTAAAAGAAAAAATTGAAGAAGAAAAGCCAGATATACCAAAGCTTGAATTAGAGCGAATGGTCTATGGCTGGACTGACCTTGAGGTTGAAAGAGAGGCTGCTAAGAGGGATATCCTTATCTATCAGGATAAAACTCACATACCTAGGGTTGTGGAAAGAATATTGGCTAACTGGGAAGAACAGTCCATGAATAGGATTTTTAATGCTATACTAACTGTTGAAAAAAGGCCAAGGGCTGTTGCTTATTATGAAGAGTTTAAAAAACAACTTGAAAACAAAGAAAATGGCATTAACATTGCTCTAACCTTTAGTTTTGAGGGCGAAAACAAAGAAGGTAATATAAAGCCAGGGACTGTCGAGATGATGTTTAAAGATTATGCCAGCTTTACGGGCATTGAATTTGTCAGCGGTGACTTGAAAAAAGGTGAAGAAGCATATTTTGAGGATATTGTAGCAAGAGGCACCCGAGGTGGCAGCGGGAGAAATTCTAAAAATATAGACTTAATAATAGTGGCGAAACAGTTGCTTACAGGCTATGACTCCAAGTTTATTAATACCCTATATGTAGATAGGAATATGCAACTACAGGACCTAATACAGGCTTATTCTAGGACAAATAGGATTTATAATAGGGATAAGGAGTTTGGCTCTATCGTCAATTTTCAATACCCAAAAATGACGGAGGAACAAGTGAATATAGCCTTAAAACTATATGGCAGTGGTGGTTCAAGCTCTAGGGCTATTGTGGAAGATTACAATACGGCAGTTGAAAAGTTATCTATAATGGTTGAAGATATGAAAAAGGCTTTATCCGACCCAACCGAATGGGAAAGTCTAAAATCAGATACCAAAACTAAAGAGTATTTTATCCTATGTTTTGTGGATACTTCTAAGCAGTTGGGTACGGTTATGCAATATTATGAGTATGTATGGGATAATCAGCGATTTAAAATGGATGAGCATACTTGGCTAAAATATGTAGGTGCATATAAAAACTTAATCGGAAAGACAATAATAGACCCTATTGACATACCTGTAACTCCTTTAAGCGGAAAGACCAGAATAACAGCTACCCAAGTTATAGACGATAAACATATATTAAGCCTTATAGGCTCCAGAATAAAGGTTGAGAAGGGTTTTAAGACTGTAGACGATGAAACACTTAGGCTAATTTATGAAGAGATACAGGAGCTTAGCGATATGGGTCAGGCGGAACAGGCTAAATTGCTTAAGGAGTTTGTGGAAACTGAACTATTAACCGGGCATATAAAAGCGGAGTTGGATTTTGACCAAGACTTTGAAAATTGGAAGCGAGCAAGAGTCGAAGAGGAAACAGCCGATTTTGCAAAAACTTGGGGTGTAGACGGTAAAATACTATCTAAGTCCTTGGAGCAATTTGAGCCCTCAAAGAAGGATGTTATCCCCTATATTGACGAACTTCAAGCAAGTATTGATTATGATAAGGCAGAAAACAAAGAAGCAGGTAATCAACTGGCTCATATGATGTACCTAATAAACGAGGAAATACCCGAGTACTTTTTAGAGATGAAAGAAAAGTATAACTAAGACCTTGTTCTCTTTATTTGAAGAAGTAAATTTTAAGATGATTATTAAAGCAGTAGTACCAATTTTTATTGGTGCTGCTGCTTTTCTTGATTTGCAGAAGTTTTTGGACATGTATGATGATAAGAATGTAGATTGGAAGAGATTTAAAAATGAGTATTGTAGCCCCTTGGGACAACAATAATGAGAAACGAGATAATAATGATAGGAACTCATATGTGTGCTTTTGGGTTGGCTTCGTATTGCTTTGGTAAAATAAAAAATAAACTTTCAAAAGAAAAATTAAAGAATTTAACAAATACACTTAATTAGAAGGATATACTACTAATATATATATTTATGGTAATCTAATAATACAAGATGGGGGTGGTTTTATGTCAAAGCGACCTATTAAAGAGACTATTCATGCAAAAGTGATGAGCCTAATGATGTTATTAAAAATTGGATGCGCAACAGAGACACGATAGAATTCTTAGGATTGTGGGAAAGTCTACATAATCCAGATTTTAAACCCGTCGAATTCGACG
>CAZLVL010000035.1:0-3636 GCA_964563155.1 uncultured Clostridiaceae bacterium
CATTGGCAATGGTGGTGTGTTCCTGAAATGATACCTACAGCATCTGAGGAAGCATATGAAAAAAGTATTATTTGCATACCAATGGACGAGAAATCGAGAAAAGAAATGCTAGCTGATTGGCGTGGAGCGGGTAAGGCACAAGGAACACCAGATACGCAAGCATGGTATAGAGCAAATCAAAATAAATTAATTTTACATCCCGAAACTAGGCAGTGGATTGAAGAACAGTTACTTTAAGTAGGGACAAGTAATGTCTTATTTGACAGGTTGAACAAAGAGCGTAAGGAGGATCAAATTTGACCGAAGAAGAAAAATTAATCAGATTAGGAATAACTATTGGTTATTACTGGGGAAAAGTCATGAGTTATAAAGTTCTAAAGAGTAACACACTCAATGCAGAAGCCGCCTATTTAGACAAAGATGGAAAAACGAAAATTTACAAACTTAAATTGAGATCTGTAGCGTTAGGTAAAGACAAAATAGGAGCTTTTGGAGTAAGTGTCCCTGCTGAAACTATATTCTACAAAATATTCTAAGAAAAGTAAGGAGTGTTAGTATGAAAAAATACTATGTCGAGTTAAAAAGAGGTGTTTGTGTAGAAGTTTTAGACTCAGCAAATGAAAGACAAATCAGAGAAGAAGCCACCAGAGTTGCAAATGAAGCTGATTTAATAGACCTTTATTTCACCAGCGAGGATGTTATTAGTATTTATCCAGCTAACATAAACGTAAACGATCCAGAAGTGGAAGATGGTGACAAAAATGTCTAATGACCTTAATAAACTTACGGAAGACCTTAGGCACACCCTAAAAAAATATGGATTTGAAAGCCGCATTTATATCCAAGAGTTTAAATCAAGAGAGAGCTTTTATGATAAGAACAATACTATCTTTGATACGCTAGAAAATGAAGGATCTACTTTAATAAAGGTAGACAAGAAAAAATGGCTTCTGTCAGACCGTGAATTGCGCAATGACTTTTTAATACCTGAGGTAGATTTTATCGAAGCATTAGTCCTAAGCTATTTTGAAGAAATTTTTGGAAATAAAGTCGATCTAGTTACTTATCCAACTCTTAAAGACCTAGAAGATAAATTAGGAATAAATCTTGCAATAATAGAAGAAATGATTTATAATGAGATAGATGACATGGACTTTAAAGCTCTAGAAGATTACTTGGAGTCACTCTTTGGAATTTCTTGTTCAGAAGAATATTTCGATGAAATTGAGACCCTTGCATATTGGACAACATACTTTAAACCATGCTATGAAAATGAAGACATCGCATGGAAGGTAGGACTTTTTCCTTTTAGGTTTGATGGAGATTTTTATCTGGCTCTTGGAGGTTGTGGAATGGATCTTAGCCCAAAGCTAGACGCCTACCAAGCTCTTACAGACAATACTATTCCAAGTTTCAGTCAGTTTATAAGACAACCAGATTATGCAAAATACGTTGTCGGATCAAAAGTCTTTGAAAAAGTTATGAAAGCGATTAAGAGAGATCCTATTATCGAAATTCATACTAAGAAGGAGAAAAACTAAATGTATACATTAGAAGGAGTTGTTTTCGGTACGCTTTGGATGGGAGGGTTTGCTGCTTACTTTGCGGAGGATCAAACTTTTCAAACAAGAGAAGAGCTAGATGAATTTATAAAAACAACTCAGAACTCTAAAGACATTAGCCATCTTGATGGAGGAATGGGCTTTCAAAAAATTAAAGCTGTCTGTTATGAAATCACTCATAGTTTCTACCAGACAATTAACGAAAGAGAGTATCTTTGCAAGAACAGCGACGAATCTTTCTATTATGAAGCTGAACATCTAACAGATGAAGAAAGAGACTTTTTTAGTGAAGCAATAGTAAAAGAAGAGCTATGGAAAGATTTATTACATTAAAAGAGGAAAAATATAATAAAAAAACAAAATTTAAATAACACAAAGGAGAAAATAAAATGGAGAACCATAAAGAGATAATAAAGATCTCTAAAGAAGACTTAGCTTTAGCGCAAAAAGCTTTGTCTTTAAAAAAAGGATGCTTAAAAGAATACGAAGAATATGAATTAGTGTTTGGCTATGAAGTTTTCTTTGATAATGGATTTTATGCGACAATTGATTTAATTAATGCGCGTTGGCCCTATTTAAACATTTCCTTATGGGCACAAGGAGATAATCTCCTTACAGAACAAACTGAAAAAAATTTTCTAACCACCTTATCAATTGAGATGGAACATCTCGGAGATAAGTATGTTTTGGAAATTAAAGAAAAAGAGGAATAAAAATGGGCGAGTCCATTTATAAAGCATATACCGGAAAACTTGACAAGCAAGAAATTAGGCTAACTGTTTATTATGATGACAACCCAGAAAACCCCAGAACATGGGACAACTTAGGAAAGATGATAGGCTGGCGCTCACGCAATTATGTGGGAGACAAACATGACTACAAAACCTCCAGAGAATTTTTGGAGCATTTAGCTTGGCAATTTGTATCCGAAGAAGAAACCTTTAACATAATAAAAGAAAACTACACAAATGCCCAGTTAGTAAAGTATATTGAACAATATGCGGTTATGCTTCCAGTTTATTTGTACGAACATGGAGGAATTAAATACAGTACAGCACCTTTTAATTGCCGATGGGATTCTGGACAAGTAGGCTGGATTTATGTATCCTTCGAAGATCTACGCGCTGAGCTGCCAGATTTATGTGGGCAATCAGAACAAATACTCCGAGAAACAGCATGGCCGTTTTTAATTGACGAAGTAGAAACTTATAGTTACTATGTAAATGGAGATGTTTATGGCTACAAACTAGAGAAAATCCATAGATGCAAAGAGTGCGGAGCTGAACATTTTGAAGAAATCTGTTCCAATTGGGGATTTTATGGACCAGACCTTGAAAAAAACGGTCTTTTTTCATCCATTGATAGAGAATACAGAGGAGCTTTAAACTTATATTTTCGCAAGAAGCTCTTAAATCTAGAGTAAAAACTACTATAGATAAGATATATCCTAAGATCGTACTAAAGGAGGATAAATAATAATAAAAACCGAAAAAGATATCATTCAACTAATAGAAAAATATAATAGTACAAACAATGAAATCATCAAGTCTAATATCAGACTTTATATTATCTCATATAACAAAAGATTTTTAGCCTCGGCGCTTAGCATTGACATTCAAACAGTTTATTCTTGGACTAAGGAGAAAGGGAATAGACCCTCTTTTTTAATGGCTTTAAAACTGTGTGATCTCCTAGGTATTAGTATTGATCAACTAATGGAGGAAAGGGAAAGATGAAAAAAGAAAGAAATCAAAAACTTGCAGACGAACTTAAAAACTTTCTAGTTAAAAATGAAATCGGCATAGACACAAGAATCTATTTTAATGAGATGTGTTATGACTTTGACTCTAACGGCAAGGTAGCTCTCTTAAAGGATATTAAAGCCTCTGATTATTTTGATTGCGCAAATAACAATACGATTTCTATGTCCTTTGAAGGGCCTTTGTACGATATATTGAACTATTGTAGCCCTTACCACTTGGCTAAAAAGTTTTACAATATTTTTAAAAAATACGACTTATTCGGTGAGCAAGGCGATAGTTGGAACCTTGTCGCATACAGTCTATCTGAAGAT
>CAZLVL010000036.1:0-2814 GCA_964563155.1 uncultured Clostridiaceae bacterium
TGACAATTACTCAAGTAAATTATATACGAGAATTATACTTTTTGGAAGGTAAAACCTGCTCAGAAATTTCAAATATGACTGGTAAAAATTATCGTACAATAAAGAAGTATATAGAAATGGAAGATTTCAACGAGAATTATCATAGTGCTAAAAGGCCAAATAAATCTGATGTCTTAAAGCCAATTATTAACAAATGGCTTACAGAGGACAAGTCAAGGCATCACAAACAAAGACATACTGCAAAAAGGATCTATGACAGGCTTAGAGAAGAACATCCTGAGGTACTAAAGGTCTCTGATAGAACTGTAAGAAATATAGTTAAGGAAGAGAAAGAAAAGGTTTATGGGACTGATAATGCTTACCTTTTACTCAAACATCTGGGTGGTGAAGCACAAGTTGATTTCGGTATGTTTGAGGCCTTTGAAAATGGGAGTTTGAAAAAGTTTCATAAACTAATCCTATCCTTCCCAAAATCAAACGCAGGATTTGCAGTGGTTACAAGGAGTGAAACTAGAGAAGCGCTTTTAGAGGGTTTAGTAACAATATTTAATTTCATAGGGCATGTCCCAAGCTCCATCTGGTTTGATCAAATGTCGACAGCTGCACTAAGGACTAGAGATGAATTAGGTTTTATAAAAATAGCCGACCCTATGATGCGTTTTGCTAACCACTATGGATTCAGTGTGAAAATATGTAATCCAAACAGTGGTAACAAGAAAGGTAATGTAGAAAACAAGGTAGGTACCATAAGGAGAAATATGTTTGTTCCGGGGCCGGTTATCACCAACTTAAACCTATTTAACTATGACCTTCTTAACAAATGCCTTAGGGCCAATGAAGAGCTACATTATCGTTTTAAAAGGCCCATAAATGAATTATTCGAAGAGGAAAGGTCGCTAATGATACCGTTTAACACCATCTTTTTTGATACCGCAAGATATGAATTAAGAAGGGTAAACAAGTATGGTCTCATTGACTTTTCAGGATGTCGTTACTCTGTTAGTCCAAAATATGTAGGACAACATGTAGCCATAAAGATTATGGCAAATGAGATTGAGATTCTTTCTAAAGATCTATCAGAAAGGATTACATCACACTCAAGACTATTTAAAAAAGGTGAGGAATCCATAAACTATATTGATTTTATAGATATGATAAAGGTAAGGCCAAACGCTTTAAAATACTCTGGCATTTATTCACTCTTACCTGAGTCTTGGCAAGGTTACTTAAAATCCTTAGATAAAGAAACTCTAAAAGGAGCCTTTAATATTTTAAAACGTATACTCTTAGATGAAAATCTAGACTATGCAGATAAAGTATTAAGGGAGACAATGAAGCATAATTCCATCTCTCCAGAGGCTATTTTACTAACCTACAAGAGGCTAAAGGAAAACTTAAGGTTCTATGAAGAAAAGATACATTTCTCTTCAGATTTACCCCCCTATGAAATAGATACATCACAATATGACATGTTTATGAAGGGGGTAGCCAGGTGAGGGAAGAAATTAGTAAATATCAAAAGAGTTTAAGGCTATCTAGTAATCTTATGGAAATTTATCCAGGTATTGAAGCTGATAATTATGAGGAATTCCTGCTCAAACTATTAAAGGAGCTTAATAAAGATAGGGAAAAGAAAAGAAGAATTAGAATCCCTATCCTTCATTGAAAAGCATGAAAACCTGATTCTTTATGGAACAGTTGGAACGGGGAAGACCCATCTTTCTGTTGCCCTGGGAGTTAAAGCAATTAATCAAGGTAAGAAGGCAGTGTTTTTCAGAGTTCACGATTTAATTAACCAACTGGAATTTAATGATGAGAAAAAGGTAGCTAGGGTTCAGAAGAAGATTCAGGGGGCAGATTTATTAATACTTGATGAGTGGGGATATCTACCACTTCACCAGGAAAGCGCAAGGCTAATATTTGATATTATCTCTAGTTGCTATGAAAACAAAAGTATAATCATAACCACAAATATTGAATTTAGTAGGTGGAAAGGCTTCTTGTTCGATGAGAAATTAACGGATGCGATAGTTGATAGGCTGGTTCACCATTCGCACATGCTTATATTTACAGGTAAAAGTTACCGAATGATGAACTCATTAATGAAGTAAAAAGATTGGTGCTGGTTTTGTACTTTTGATTGCCAAAAGTTGTATTTTATTATTGCCAAACACAAACATTCTATTATTTTATTTTGGGATTCTACTGGGCAAGTTGTAAAATTAAATGAAATACAATTGAATAAATAATGCTCATTAGAGCTTCTCTGTTATAATGTTATTTAGCGAAAATAATATAGAATCGGAGAAGATTATGAGTAAAGTCTATTGTATCAGAAAAAGGCAAAAAGGAAAACACCTAACTTTTGAAAAAAGAGAAGAATTAGAAGCAATTGTTAATAAAAACAATAAGTTACCAAGCAAAGAAAGGCTAAGTCAACGTAAAGTGGCTGAACGAGTGGGTGTAAGTCCAGCAACATTAAGTCGAGAATTAAGACGTGGCAAGGTAATTCTGCGTGATTTCCAGTGGCATGAAGTGGTTAGTTATTCGACCATGAAGGCCCAGAATGATTATGATGTTAAAGCAAGTGCAAAAGTGGCACAAGTGAACAGATAAATGGGCATATACGAAGATTTATCCCAAAGGGTTGTGCAATAGCAGAATATGATACTAAAAGGATTATAGAAATTCAAGAATGGCTCAATTCATACTCAAGAAGAATATTAGATAACAAAAGTGTTAAAGAAATAAACAAGGAATGGAAAGGCAACCCTTTTTTAGACAAATTTATTCCGAACAAGAATCTACTTTCTA
>CAZLVL010000037.1:0-2503 GCA_964563155.1 uncultured Clostridiaceae bacterium
TTTTCTATTTTGATATATCTTGGTTTTAGTTTTGCACATTGACTGGCTACCCTATCAATACAAATCTTCACAACATCACTTTTAGAAATGTTCGTTCCAAAAGGTGTATAAAATGTATTTGTGTTGTTGATGATTTGCAAGGCATCGATTGAACCAGTTTTGTTTTTTCGTTTAAATATTGGCATGAAATCCTCCATTACTACATATTATTGTCTCATCGCTCTTTTAATCAAATCTTTATATTTGGGATAAATATTCTGAAAGTTTAGTTCGTTCATTGTAATCCAAGAATTATCTAATGTAAAAATCCCATTTAAAGCCGACTTAACGTGCTTATTAATTAATTCTTTTTGCTGTATAACAAAGTCTACTATTTTTTTTCCTTCTAACTGAGGTTTATTGATATTTATGTTAACACATACAACACTCATAACTAAGTTAACAAGTAGATTACCATAATCATCAAAATCCACATCTGGTGAATGCTTAATTTCATAGTCACCAACCATGCATTTACCAGAAGTGGCATCAACTACATCTAACATGACTTCTCCAATATTTGTTAAGTCTGCTTCAATCCAAGTATGCTCATTAATAACCGCTGTTCCAAATATCGCCGAATTTATAGGTAATTTTTTATCGTTTTTTAGTAAATTAAAAGTAGCTGCCATAATCTCAGATGAAAAAATAATATCTCTTTTTTTAGTTTCTAGAAATTCATCTACATTAAGATTTTCTTCAGAAAGACCCTCAACAACTTTAGTTTCATTTAAATCTTCCTTAATCAAATCCGGCTCACTAAGACTCGCTGTTAAATCACTTAATATCAGATTTATTTCTTCTCTCCTCTTAACTAAATCGTCTTCAGAAAGATCAAAGGAATTATTAATTATCAAACTCCCTATATGGCTAATGCGACAAACTTGCTTATATTTAGTATCTTTGGTCAAAGTGTAGTTTTTCTGAGCTAAATGATGTATCTCAGAATATTCCTCATAACTTGATGCTTTTTTAAACCTTTCAAGCAAGTTATCTAATGGAATTATCTCATTATCATCTTGAGTTTCATTATGTTGAGCAACTTCATTAGTTGTTTTATTCGTACTTATAAAGAATTTTATCAATCTATAGATCCAATTTGAAATAATTAAAATATGTAGAAAATAAGTGAAATCGCTTGATACTGCGGATATAATTAAAGCAATTATTGCAGAAGGTAAAAACACCCATAAAAACTCAAAAAGAGTTCCTAAAAATGGATGATGTACGTCTAAATCACTTTTAGAATGATTTGGAGTTTCTAATTTCACACCAAGTCTAGTGGTATAGAATCCAACAAAATATAAAATAGCAGAAACAAAGAATACAGTCATTGTAAAAACTGTAGGTTTTATAACAGATATAATTAGTAATATTAAAGTCAATGCGGGTGCTAAAGACTGCGCTACAGTAATAATAATAACAACAATCAATGTAAGAAAAGATTTTATGTTACTTATAAACGTTTGCATATAAATCCCCAATCTTTATTTATTTAAATATAGGGTATTATATCATATTTTCAAAATCCAATCTATATCTATTCAAAACAGCATATGCAATAATCAAAGCAACCGTTCCGTCAATTCTTTTATACTTAGAATTAAGTTTTGAAGGTTGTATATTTCCATTTAAATCAACTTTAGCTTGTGTATTAGATAAACACCATTTAAGAATAGGGTTGTTATCATAAACTAGTAGATCGTTTTTAAGGTCTGCTTCCATCTGTTTCATGGGTTCCGATAACGAATAGATACCTTGTCTGACTTTTTCCATGTTAAATCCTAAATCTTCCATTTCTTTTATCCAATATTGTGAGTTCCATGGATCGTAACCTACCCAAAGAGGTCTGATACCATATGTTTGAATCATCTTCATAAACCATTTAGTTACTAGACTGAAATCATTTTGATTCCCTTCAGTTAATGTTACAAAGCCTTTTTTTATCCAAATATCATAGGGTACATTGTCTTCAGTTATTCTTTTATCTAAAACTTCACTTGGCATGAAGAAATGTGGAATCACAAATTTCTTGTTGCTATCTTTTTTCTGGATGATTAAGACTGCTGCTGTTAAATCTGTTGTAGACGATAAGTCTACACCACCTATGGCATAACTATCTCTTAAATCTTCAAGACTATATCTTTCTTCGTTGTTTAGATCATCATATGACAACCATGATCCAGAATCTGCTTGTTTGATATTGAAGTCCTTACAAAGCATTGTTACTCTTGTTGATAAATCATGCTTTGATTTATTCATAACATCTTCTAGGTATGATGAAGTTTTAACTACACCTAAGCTAGGGTTAGATTTTTGCCATGTTTTTGGATCATCATAAATTTCTTTTACTGAGTCTTGTGTATATAGCCAGGGCAATACCCTCTCATCTTCTATTTCACCTTTAATCATCTTTCTAGCATAATCTAGTTTATTATCTAAAAAACCACCAACGGTTGTCCCT
>CAZLVL010000038.1:0-2474 GCA_964563155.1 uncultured Clostridiaceae bacterium
TGTAAATGATAAACTAGACTGGACAGATTCTGCTAAATAAGAATGAACACTTTTCAACAAATATTATCCCCACTAACTTATAATAAAAGTTAGTGAAAGGGGAGATGAAAGGTGGAAAAAATTATGTTGTATGTGGAAACCCATCAACTGGCTAATAAAAATTTAAATAAAGCTCAGATAGCCAAACAGCTAGGGCTTTCTAGGACCACAGTCTATAAGTATCTGGACATGTCCTTTGAAGAAGCTAGTGACTGGATTAACTCTCTAAACAATCGTAAGAAAATACTTGATGATTACAAGATTTGGATCCTGGAGTGGTTAAGAGAACATCCACATCTTAGTGGGGCCCAGATCTATGACTGGCTTCTTGAAAAGTTTCCTAACTTAGATTTAGCTGAGAGTACTTGTAGGCTCTATGTTTCTAGTCTTAGAGAGGAATATCAAATACCTAAGACCAAGAATATCTTTAGGCAATACTCAGCTGTTCCTGAACTTCCTATGGGCCATCAAATACAAGTGGATTGGGGTCAGACCAAACAAAGAACTAGTGAAGATAAGCTAATGAAATTATACTTCATAGCCTTTGTCCTATCCCATTCTCGCTATAAATATGTGGAGTGGCTAGATAGGCCCTTTACAACTAGAGATACCATAAGAAGTCATGAAAATGCCTTCCAGTACTTTGGTGGCTATACAAATGAACTAGTATATGACCAAGATACTCTTATCACAGTTAATGAAAATGCAGGAGATATTATCTATACTACTGAATTTCAAGCCTATAAAAGAGAAAGAACTTTTAATGTTTATCTTTGCCGCAGGGCAGACCCTGAGTCTAAGGGTAAGATTGAAAATGTTGTTAAGTTCATAAAGGGTAATTTTGCTGATAGTCGCATCTATTCAAGTCTTGATGACTGGAATCAAAGGTGTCTTAGTTGGCTAGATAGAACTGGAAATTACAAAGTTCACCAAATAACTAAAAAAAGACCGATTGAAGTGTACGCCCAGGAAAAGCAACACTTGCAACCAGTCTTTCCAATACCCTCAAATGAGAGTACCCTTAAGACTAGTATAACAAGAATTATAGCTAAGGACAATACAATTTATTACAAATCTAACCGTTATACCCTACCTATTGGCAGTTACAAACCAGGTAAGGACAACAAGGTAGTCTTAGAAATTGAAAAACTTGATGGCATAGATACCCTATTTATCTACAACAAAGATGGAATAAAACTTCTAGCAAAACACCCAATCTCTTTTGCCAAAGGTCAGCTAATTAGAAATACTGACCATAAGAGAGAAAAATCCAAGGCTATCTCTGAATTAAAAGACAAGGCCATAGATCTTTTTAAAGACCGAAAGCTAGCAAAGGAATATATAGATGATATTATGGCTATTTATCCCAGGTATACAAGAGATCAACTAGATCTAATAATTAAATCAGCTAAAGAATATCCAAATGTCATTGATGAGGCTTTATCCAAATGTCAAAGAGAAAAACTATTTTCAGCCAATGATTTCCTAGATGTCTGTAATTATATTTCTAGATTAAAAGATGAGAAGCCCAGTTCTATAATTCCAAGTAAATTAGCAAGTAAATACAGGCAAATCCAAGTTACAACCAGACCCATAGGCTCATACACTGAAATCCTAGGAGGTGCTTTAAGTGAGTATTAGCATAGAAAAACTAGAAGATGACTTAAAGCAGCTTCGCCTGGTAGAAACAGCTGGAGAACTGGCTAATATCTTAAGAAATGCAGAGAAAGAATCTTTAACCTACAGAGAATTAATCTTAAAAATTACCAGCTATGAACTAGGAAAGCGTGATGAAAGAAACATTGCTAAACGGCTTAAATGGGCTAAATTTCCCTATATGAAAACACTTAGTGACTTTGACCTTACAAAACAAGAATCTCTTACCAAACGACAGTTAAAAGAGTTAGAGGAGCTAAGCTGGCTAGAGCAGATGTTTAATATTGTCTTACTGGGTCCACCTGGAGCCGGTAAAACTCATCTGGCCATAGGTATTGGCCTAGAGGCTATTCAAAAAGGATTTCAAGTAATCTTTATTAGTATGGGAGAGTTGGTTAATATGCTAAAAACAGAAGAATATGTCAGAAGCTCTCAGGTTCAATTAAATAGAATCAGAAAATCTGACCTACTGATAATTGATGATCTTATGTATATGGCCATGGACCAAAGAGAAGCAAACCTTCTATTTCACCTAATCAACCACCTCTATGAAAGATCATCCATAATTTTAACATCTAACAAAAGCCCAGAACAATGGGTAGAGCTAATTGGAGATGAAGGAATAACTACAGCGATCCTTGATAGATTGCTTCACAGAGTGGAGGTCATAAATTTAAATAATGATAGTTACCGAATGAAGCATAGAGAAAGTATCTTTACTGATAAAAGTGTCCAAAGTTAATTAGCAAAAAGTGTTCATTTCTACTTGACGTCTACAC
>CAZLVL010000039.1:0-2080 GCA_964563155.1 uncultured Clostridiaceae bacterium
TATTTTATGGAGCCTTGATTTTTTTGATTCGTTTTTTTATCAAGAAAAAAATGAATAACATTAATCAAAAGCGTTCTTATATTCTGATGAGATGCTGACCCGAGCTTGCGAAATGTACGAAGTAAAACAAGTTCAGCATGACAGATACAGGATTTGGTAATTACTTTAGCTTATTTATGTCATTGGATGTGAGGCTAAAACAACTTGATTTTTTGATTCGTTTTTTCATCAAGGAAAAAATGAACAAACTGTAATCAAAACACTGGATTTACACTCCACATAGATTCACAGATTTTAAAATAACAGCCACGAATCACACAAATGTATGGTGAATATACAATCAAAATATTGGATGAACTCTAAACACGAATCTCAAACGGCATTTATGAAAAATGCGTAAAGAAAATCAATTGGTTTTTCGTTAAGAAATAGCAAGTGTTTGAGCGTAGCGAGTTTTGCTATTTTAGAAAAATCAGCTGGTTTTTAGTGTTTTTCATACAGCCTTGATTTTTTTGGTTCGTTTTTTCATCAAGGAAAAAATGAACAATCATCAATCAAAACACTGGATTTACATTAAACACAAATCACCACAGCTGCACAGGTTTTTATTAAAAAATAATGAGCTATCAAAACAGTAAATAAACTATAAACACAATTCCTGACCCTGTAAGGGTCATTTATTAATATCCCGACAAAACGCAATGTCATTTTATTTTACGAAGAAAACAACGAATAATTCACATCAAACCTATGAAACAGATTCAAAACCTAACAAACCTTTACATTAATTTTTCATTCAAATAACTTGTGAGATTAAAAAAGTTGAGTACTTTTGTTGCTCAACAGAAAGTATTATGCTCGAAAGCATCATTACATCCAAAACACGTTTAAGACTCTTGATAAAATTTTTTATCAATGCAGCCAATCATGGCTATTTACGAGGCTTAGCGACAGAGATGCACGAGAACACCAATGCGATCCGCAAGGAGCTAAACAATTTAAGTGAAGCCGGGTATTTATTAAAGAAAGAGGAAGGAGTTCGCGTAACCTATCAAGCGAATCAAGAGCATCCGCTTTTTAGTTTATTGCAAAAAATTGTCCGAAAATACGTTGGTCTCGATACTATAATAGAACAAGTTATATCTCGAGCAGGTCAGGTGAAGAGGGTGTTTTTAATCGGAGATTACGCAAAAGGTATAGACTCGGGATTGATTGAAATCGTTTTGGAAGGAGATCAAATAGACAATGACTATTTGGCTCAGTTGATACAAAAAGTAGAAAAAGAAATAGGTAAAAAAGTGAAAGTAAATACAACGGACGCTTTTGACCAAGAAGGTTTGCTTTTATACGAGCAAGAGTAAAATCAGGTATAATTTATTAGTAAATTAACCACTATGAAATAAAACCTAGTTAGCCTAAAAATGGGACTGACGGGGCGAAGCCGTGAGAAAAAGTCAAAATTTGTACTAGAAAAGGTCTTCTTTAGGATAAAAACAATAGAAATGAATTGGTACGCATTGTACACCAAACCGAGAAACGAAAAAAAAGTGGCTCAAGGATTGGAAGCCATGGGAATTGAGGTTTATTGTCCAATGGTGACACAAGTACGTCAATGGTCTGATCGAAAAAAGAAAGTAGAGCTGCCTTTGATTCCTTCTTATGTTTTTGTTCGGGTACCAGATGCTAAAAGAGCAATGGTATTTGAAGTACCAGGAGTAGTCCGTTATTTATATTGGTTGGGACAACCTGCCACGATTACTGATACAGAAATAGAAAGCCTTAGAAACGCTTTGCGACATACCGTTGAGAATGTAGAGATCCGACAGTACGAACCAGGGCAGAAGATCACTATTCCAAGTGGAGCCTTTGTAGGGCAGCATGCAGAGATTCAAGAAGTAAGAGGAAACAAAGTGGTACTTGTCTTAGAAAACTTAGGAATCAAAGTAGTGTTGCAGATGAATGAATGACAGATTAAAGTCGGCATTATCAAAACACTAAGTTATATTTCATTAACTGATTTTATGGAGCCTTGATTTTTTTGATTCGTTTTTTTATCAAGAAAAAAATGAATAAATAAAAA
>CAZLVL010000040.1:0-1841 GCA_964563155.1 uncultured Clostridiaceae bacterium
TTTTTTAGTTTCTTTAAAAATATTTTTCATTTCTCTGTTGCTTACAATTTCAGTATCTGTCCGAAAGCCAAAAACTTCATGTAAGGCATCAGTAAAATCGGTTCTTGTATAGGTGGGGACATACCCTTCAGTGGGGATATGTTGAAAATCCATGTCCCGTAAGCCATTTATAATTTCACAGCAAGTAAATTTTTCTTCTAAATATTTTTCCAGATACCTATACAAAACTAAGGCAAGAAAGCATGTAGTGAAATGAGCCTGTATCCTATCGTCCCGGCTCAAATGTGCAGGCCTTGCCTTAAATTCATGTTTCATGATCCTAAAACATTCCTCTATTTCCCATCGTCTGTGATTAACCTTTGAAATAGATATGGCATTGTTTTCAAGGTTCGTACATACTGCATAAAATCCATCATACATTTTCTCAACTGCTATCACATTAGCATCTATGCTGTGGATAGCTTTGTCTGCAACTTCCCCATCCTTTGTAATGTTGGTAGATGATATGAATCGTCTAAAATCATTCTGATTTTTTTTGTTTATTTCTTTAGGTCTAGATTCAATCAGTTTAACTGCACGTTCTAATTGCCGATTTCTTATTTGTCTTTGATAATCTCTGTATTTCAGGGAGAAGGTAACAATAAGTTTCTGCTCCAAACCATCTTCTTTTATCCAACGTTCTTTGTAAAAAGTCTCTGTTTTGTACTTTTCATAGGTTTCTTTATCCTTATCAAGTAAGCTAATATCATATGAATCATTTCCTTCATCACTAAGATGCCAGCCTGTAGGATCAAGAGCCCATTGCCTTAGGTGTTTCTTCAGCTTTTTAACAGACTGGGTTGTAATAAATGCCCTTCCGCTTATATTATTAAATAACCGGTTTTCCGTTGAGGATAAGCCGGCATCAGTGCACACGATAAACTTAGACAGCCCAAAGTCTTTTAAAATCTTTTTCTCCAATGGTTTAAGAGTTACTTGTTCATTTGTGTTGCCGCTATGAATACTAAAGGCAAGGGGAATCCCATCGCCGTCCATAAACAAACCCATTTCTACAAGCGGATTAGGCTTATTATCCTTACCAAGGCCGTATTTTCTAATACCTTTTTCCTCCTCTATCTCAAAGAAGTAATTGGTGCAATCATAGTAAAGGATACGGTCATTTCTTTTAAAAGTAGATAAGCTGTTTTTATATAACCTTGACTGAATAAAGTCGTTTTCTTTAGAAAGAATACCTAAGGCCCTGTATATCTGATGTAATTCGAAATTCGGTTGTTCAATTAATTTTTTTGATTCCTGGAAGGTATTGAGTTTTGAAGAAGGATAAAGGATTCTGCCATAAAGCAGTCTTGAAAGGATGGAATCCAAGTCATAGGTAAATTTATATTTAGCAGAGATATCCTTGCAAATCTTATCTAGACCCAGTTGGTGGTAAATTTGCTGCAGGAAGAGGTAACCACCATTGAAAGATCTTTTTACTTCTTTTTCAATTCGTTTTGACTGACTATACTTTACAATAACATCTCGAGTTTGTTCTTTTTCCTTTTTATTTAATTCCGCAATGTATTTTTTGGCCCATTCATAGGGATCCTCGCCATTTAGTTTTTTTCTAAGTTCTGCTTCAGTTCCAAGCTTTTCTACAGTAATGGTTCGTTCTTTTTTGTCTATGTATGCAGTTTTTGTAACATAAAGGGACGCTGAATTTTTTGAACGTGATACTTTTAATCTCATAATATCCCCCCCAATCTGCTTATATTATAACATATCACGTAACATCACGCAATAACTTTGTGCAGAATTTGCCAAAAAAATAAAGCCCTATAAGACTTTCAGGCTTTTTTTAG